>CAYTWT010000291.1:0-16276 GCA_964442185.1 uncultured Acidobacteriota bacterium | reverse complement strand
ATGACGAGAGCTCCGCTCCCATGGAGGGGCGTGTCCACGATCGCCAGCCAGCGGCAGGCGCGTTCGTAGGGACGTTCTGCTGAGGATGAGAAGTGCTGCTCCAGCAGCGGCGCCGTGGTGATGAGCGTCGGGTGGCCGTTCTCCATTCGCACAAAGGCGACCTCCTCGTCTTCGGCCAGGCTCTCGGAACTTCGGACGTCGATCGGCGGCCACGGCGGCGGGCCCGAGATGGCGACGCTGCAGAGCGCCCAGTCACGCCGATAGCCGTCGATTTGTGCCCTCCAAACGCGCTCGCCTTGGCGGATCGTCATATCCAGCAGGTCCGTCGGCGTGCTGGCCTGCGCCGCAAGTCCGGCCCAGCCGACCACGTAGCCCCCCGGCATGGCGACGCCCGGCAAGGGGCCGCCGCTGCCCTGGACTTCCAGTGCGACGACGGAGGGTGCGATGCGTTCGAGGATCGAACTCCACTCGGTCACTTAGGCCCTCCGATCAAGGGATGCTCCCTCGGCCCGATCCGAGTTCGAGCTCCGGCTCGCGAAACTCGATCCTGACGCGGTATCGCGTCGCATCCTCGGTCACTGGCATGCTCGGCTTATAGCACCCGACTGCGTGGAGTGAGGTCCGCTTCGACCTGCATTTCGTCCGCTAGTGGCGCGGTTGCTGTGGAGCCCCACAGATCGCGGCGAAGCGCAGACGAAAGGCTGGCGTCAGCGAAGTTCCGGACCCATTGTGGCCTCCTCTGGAGTAGGATCCGGAGCGTGGCTGAGGATCTCGTACCGGTGTTGGCCAGGTTCCATCGGGACGTGTTGCTTCCAGATGTGAAGCGCGTCGTCGCTGAGGTTGTGGATGCATCCGAACGGCGACTGCGAGACGAGATGCAGTCAGGCTTTGACAGCCTGGCGCGCGAGCTGACTGACCTTCGGCCGCTCTTTCACTAGCTGCTCGAGCTCAAGTCGCAGATGGAGGGTCTTGCTGGCGGTCGCGCGACCTGGGCTGTGGCACCGGCCGCAACCTCAGGCTCAAGCGCAAGCTAAAGACCGCCTGGGACGGACCCACCTTGGCAGCGCGGCGAGATACCTTCGGCCCGTTTGGGCTCGCGCCACGGGCGCGGACGGGAGGTACACTATGTCGGTGGAGAGGTCGGCCAGGTCATGACGGTACGGGAACTCGTTGAGCAACTCGCGAGCTTGTCCAAGGCCGAGAAGGCAGAAGTTGTCGAGAGGCTGGCTCAGGAAATCGGCGACGCCTGGCCTGGGATCCAGAAGACGCCGACTGTCGCCGGGGGGGCTGCGTGCATCGTCCGCACCCGAATCACGGTCTGGCAGCTCGAGAACTACCGACGGCTCGGTTGGACCGAAGCCAAGATCCTCGCCAACTACCCCACGCTTCGCGCCGCGGATCTCGTGCATGCCTGGGCCTACGCCGATGCCCACGCGGCGGAGATCGACGAAGCCATCCGCCAAAACGAGGCCGCGTGACGCGTGGCCTCCTTCTACGCTGACGAGAACTTCCCGCTCCAGGCGGTTGAGGCCTTACGTCGGTTGGGACACGAGGTGCTGACGGCTGGAGTTGCTGATAAGGCCCGCAAGCTCTGCCTGCTCGCGAATCGCCAGACGAAGCGCTTCCCCGATGATCTCGAACTGCGCTCGACCGCCGAGCGCAGCAGTGCGTCAGAGCTGTAGTCGGCCAGCGTCTTGCCTGACGTGAACTCGTCGAGCAGGCGACACGCCTCGAGGATGTCGAAGAGGCACTTGAGGGTTTCAGGCCGCCTCAAACAACACGACCTGGGTGTTGCGGACGGCCTCCTGAAAGTAGGGGTTGCGACTCGCTCCGGCCTCGACCAGGTCGACAGGCACTCCGAGCATGCGCTGCAGGTCCTCCATCAGGCCGAAGTAGGCCTCGGCATGGGCTTGGGGCGACCGTGGCTCGAACTCCACGAGGAAGTCGAGGTCGCTGCCCTTCCCCGCATCGAATCGCTCGCCGGTCCCCGAGCCGAAGAGCGCCAGCCGTCGGACCCTGTGCTTCGCACAAAGATCTGACAGCGCGGCGAGACGGCTTGCCACGGTCGGGGCGACTCGGACTGCTGGCGGCAGGATCGGCACTCGGCGATAGTATACAAGCGGAGGGTTCGTTCGGACACTCCGCGAAGCGCCGCTTGGGTTACCGCTGAATCCCGCCAGCTACGTCCAGTAGCTGACCGAACGCATTGGCCAACCGCATCTGCTCCGACGTTCGGCACCGAAGCCGCAGCAGGGTCAGGGCTGCAGATCAGAACGGCCAGGGCGCGTGCGCGCGAGGATCGCGACGTTGAGGCGATGCCGTGAGTAGAGGAACTCCGCGTTGCGCTGGGCATCTTCCGGGGACGACGTCACCATCGAGAAGATGACGACCGCGCCTTCCTGGCCCTGGAACTTGTCCACGGTGCCGACGCGGGCGTCGTGGCCGGCGCCCTCGCGGACCCGTCGCGTCATCTCGCCGACCTGGCGTTGTTCGGAAGAAGAGTCACCCGTTGAGGAGTTCGTCAGGCAGGGACGCTACGTCGTAGCGCTCTGCCATCTCGAGAAACGGCCACATTAGCGCACAACTGAGAACAGAGTGGCCCCGGCTGTCGCCCTAGCGACCTGGCGCCGCGGCGTGGAGCAGGCGCTCCACAGCGCCAGCCAGCCAAGTGCGCAGCTCGACCGAGCTGACGCCGCCCGGGAGAACCGCCCCATCCGGGACCCGGATCTCGCCGAGCACATAGGCCAGTGCGGCAGGAGTGCAGCCGCCGTCCTTTCGCAGCGCGTCGGCGAGTGCGCTCTCGACCTTATAGCCCGCTCGTTCCAGGCATAACAGGTCGACGAGGTCACGTTCCTCGGAGCGGGACAGGACGGCCGTCAGCTTGTTGGCGAGGATCTCCTCGATTGGGTCGATCCTGATTCCGGCCGGGGCGTCGGCTTTCACTGGCCGTGCCTGTGGCACGCGTTCCCACACCAGGTCGACCACGACCCCTTCGCTGCCACGCGACACGAAGTAGCGCCGGAAACCGGGGGCATCTTGCCGGCTGGCCAGCGCCCCGCCGACGTCGGCCGCAGCGGTCCGGAGCGCATGAGATCCGCGCTCGAAGGCAGCGGCCTCAGTCGTGAAGAAGTCCAGATCCGACGTCTCCCGGTGTCCCAGGTAGAAGCCGGCAAGCGCGCCGCCTCCCGTCAGGAAGAACTCGCGCTCGTGGCGGAAGAACGCCTCCAGAAGCTCGCGCTGGAGCTGCGTCAGCCTACTGCGAAAGGATTCCAAGGCGGCGCCAGCCGGCGATCAGGAATTGCCAGAAGCCGAGCCGCCGCCCGACGCGGCGTGCGACGGCCGGCAGCTCCCTCGCGACTTCCTCGGGCGTCACGAAGAGCCAGACGTCGGTGTCGCGCGCCTCGCGCAGGAGCTTGCCGAGCAGCCGCTGCCTCTCATAGGCGTCGTCGCCCCGCAGCCGCTCACGCAACTCGCGGATCGAGAGGTCCTCGTCCCACAAGAAGTAGGGCCGCAGTTCCTCTTGCGTCAGGTCGATCGTCATCGGTCGCATGGCGGGCTCGAGCGCAGGATAGCACGCAGCCTAGGCGTGGCGGCGCCGGCGCCCGTCGCGCACCAGGGCTTCACCCCAGCGTGCAAGGAACGCGGTCAGGAACTCGTGGGCCTTGCCCGCCTCGACGGCGACCGCGGCCAGCGCCATCCCCACCGCCAGGGCGGCGTGATAGCCGTCGGCGCGCGAAGCGACCGCGCGCGCGTAGGCCGGATGCGCGGTGTTGATCAGCACCCGGGACTCCACGAGCCGTGCGATCTCCGGCGAGTCGGCGCGCTCCTCGAACTCGACGCTCAGGCCGTAACGCGTCGGCCGGCGCGGGCCGTGCTCGCCCAAGGCCGGCGGCGCTTCCGCAGGAGTCGGCGGCGAGTCGCTCTCGGCTACCGCAGTCTGCGCCTCGGCCGGGGTTGCGCTCACCGCCAGCGGGACCTCGGCGACGGGCTCGGATGCGGTGCGGACGATCGGCGTCGCTTCGCCGCCGCTGGGCAGCCGGCGCTGGCCGCCACTGCGCCGATCGACGAGCGCCGCAAGCGCCGGGAAGTCGTCGGCCAGGTCCACGAGCACGCGTTCGAGATCGCGCTCCAGCGGCCGGGCGGCGCGGCGCCGGGCGCTGTCCTCCTGGTCGCGGGCCTCGCCCCAGGCGACGAGCTGAGCCGCGACGGCCTCCTGAATCGCCTTGCGGTAGGCCAGGTACGTCATACCGCGGCGGCCGGTGCGCAGGAAATCACCCTTGTTGAGGGTGAGGGCGACGGCGAGCTCGGGAACCTCGATCAGGCCGCCGACCTCCGCGGGCGAGGCGGGAGTGAGGCCGAGCCAGTCCCAGCCGCGGCGGATCACCTTGCCCAGCGTGCTGATGGCGAGGCCCTGCTGTTCCTCGGGGAGCGGCATGTCCGCGCGGGCCAGGCGGCCAACGGCGGATGCCTTGCGCTTGCGCGGCAGCCGCGCTTCGAGGCTGGCCCTGCCGTCGTCCCCGGCGGGGCGGCGCGCGAGCGGGCGGCCGTTCACCACCAGCGCGACCCCGGCGGGATAGCGCTCGAGCAGGATCGCGTCGAAGGCCGCGTCCAGAAGCGGCTCGAAGTGGCTGCGCAGCGCGGCCTCGACGTAGCCGGGGTCGAGCAGCGGCGAGAGCGGGTTGCGCAGCCGCAGGCCGACGGCGGTGCCGCGCTCGGACACCCAGCCCGGCGGCTCCACCCAGCGCCACGGGGCCTTGTGGCGCGAAGCCAGCCGCCAGCGCGTGGCCACGTGGCGCTCGGCGCGCCGCGTCTCGGTCAGCACCTCCTCGGCGACCAGCAGGCCGAGCTTGATCCCGACACCCGCGAAGCCGATGCCCTCGCCGCGGGTCTTGGCGCTGGCGGCCACGTCGTGATAGCGCGCCAGCTCGCGCCGCGTCATGCCGACGCCGTTGTCGCCCACCACCAGGGTCCGCTCGGCGGGTTCGACCAGCAGGCTGATGCGCGAGGCGCCCGCGTCGAGCGAGTTGGCGACGATCTCGGTGAGGATCGTCTCCTCGAGCGCGCCGGGATAGGCGTCGCTCAGGTCCTCGAGCAGGTGCTGCAAGTCGACCCGGGTCTGGCCCATGGTTCAGGATCTCGTGCACCATTGTACGCGGCACAAGCCGAGGCCTACTCCAGGCTCAGCACGTACTCGGCGATGGCGCGCACGTCCCGTTCCGGGAGAAGCGCCAGGTTCTCCTGGATCGCGGCCATGCCGCCGCTCGAGATGCCCTCGTAGCCCAGCGTCTCACCGTTCCGGAGCGCGAGCGTGAGGTCGTCCACGCTCGCGTACTTGCGGCGTGCGGCGAGGCCGCGCAGGCTCGGCACCTTGCCCTCGCCGCTCGGGTGCGGCCCGCCCGCCAGGAAGCGCTTCGTGTCGCCGACCATCAGCCAGCTTCGCGGCGTGTGGCACTCGCCACAGTGGCCGGGCGCGTTGACGAGGTAGGCGCCGCGCTGCCAGGAGTCGCCCCGGGCCGCGTCCGGCTGGTACGGGGCGCTGGCCAGGCCCACCCTCTTCCAGAGGCCCACGCTGCGGCGCGCGAGGCCGAGCATGCGGATGCCGTGCGGCGGGGCGAGGGACTTCACCGGCGGCAGGCTCATCAGGTAGGCGCGCAGGTCGACGACATCGGTCATCGCCATCGAGCGGTAAGCGGGATACGGAAACGCCGGGAAGTAGTGCCTGCCGTCCGGCGCGAGCCCGCGCAGCATCGCGTTGACGAAGTCGATCTCGCTCCAGCGGCCGAGCCCCGTCTCCGGGTCCGGGGTCAGGTTCTGCGGGTAGAAATCGCCGATCGGCGTGGGGAAGGCGCTTCCGCCGGAGGGCAACGAGCGGTCAGCTCTGCCCTCGGGCGGCTGGTGACAGGCGAGGCAGCTCCCCGCGTGAAAGAGCCGCTCGCCGTTCCTCGGATCCGGCGTGTGCGCTGGGATCACCGAAGCCGGGAGCGGGTCCGGCCTCGTCAGTAGCCAGAAGCCGGCGGCGCCGATCGCCGCGAGCAGACCGATCGAGGCCGCGGCACGAGCGTGCGGCCGGCGGCTCACTGCGGCGGCAGGCGGTACTTGTCGTGACAGGCCTTGCAGCTCTTGCCGAGCGCGCCGATGGCGGGACCGAAAGCCATCTCTGCCTTCACGCCCTGCAGCCCCGCTGCCGCGCCCTGGGCATCCTTCATCGCCTTCTCGAAGCCCGCCGCGTCGCTCCAAAGCTCCGGCTTCGCGAGTGACTCGCCCCCGCCGCTGCCCACCGGGAAGAGGCCCTGCGCCTGCTTCAGCTTCTCCAGGATGGTGGTCGCGTTCTTGTTCACGACCGTCGCGTCGAACGGGGTCTCCTTCTTCGCCATCGCGAAGAGCGGTTTAGCGGCGTCCCTGACCGCCTCCATCGCCATGTGGCGGTCCTCGGCCGGGTCGGAGGCGAGGGCTGTGCCCAGGCCGCCGCCGAGCGCGAGCGACCCGACGACGAGTGACGCCAAGCTGCGCTTCGAGAAACTCACGGATGCCTCCTGCCGGTAGTGACGAAACGATTCTACGTCCTCCGCCGTGCGCGGCCATGCCGTGAACACGGCCGAGCGCCAGAAGCCGACTACGCGGTCGCGGGCTGCTCCGGGTAGAGCCGCTCGAACTCCGGCTCTCCGTGGAGCAGCGCCAGGTCGGGATCGCGCCGGGCCCAGGTCGGGTCCTTGAAGCCGGCGTCCCAAGCCTTGCGCAGAGCTGCCATGGAGTCGTCCTTCCTGCCGAGCTGGCCGAAGCAGCAGGCGACGTTGTACAGCACCATCGCGTCGTTGGCGCGCAGGGCCATGGCCAGGTTCGCCTCGCGGACGGCGTCCTCCACGCGATCGACCTGCGTGTAGTCGTTGGCCAGCAGCGTGCGGCCCCGCGCATCCTCCGGGACCTTCTTCAGGTGGGCCTCCAGCACCTGAATCCGCTGCTGGATGACGTTGCGCAGGGCGTCTTTCTTGCCTAAGGCACCCAGCGAGTTCACGATCGGCACGTAGACGTTGTAGTCGTCGCCGGCCACGGCCAGGGCCGCGTCCGCCAGGTCAGCCACCTCTTGATAGCGCCCCGCGGCGAAGAGCGCGCGGCCCAGCAGGTAGTAGGCGCCTCCCGTGTCGGGCTTGCGCTGGATCACTCCACGGATCCGACGCACCACCTCTTCGTACTTGTCCTCGGCGTACAGGATCCAGCCCTCGGCCACCAGCACCTCGGGCACGTCCTTGCCCAGGGCGCTCGCCTTCTGGCTGGCGGCGTCGGCCCGCTCGATCCAGGTTGCCTGGCGGTCGAAGTGGTAGTGGAACTGCGCGCAGACGGTCGCGATGGCGGCGTGGGCCTCGGCGAAGCGCGGATCCAGCGCGACGGCGTTTTCGAACATCTGCAGCGCGAACTCGATGTCGTGACGCGTGAGCCGGCGCGCGTAGCTCTTGCCGCGCAGGTAGAGGTCGTACGCCTGCAGGTTGTCCGTGGGCTTGGCGGCGAGGGCCTGCTGTTCCTGCGGCGAGAGCGTGATGCGCAGCGCCTCGGCGATCTTGTGGGCGATCTCATCCTGCAGCTCGAAGACGTCCTCCATCTCCCGATCGTAGCGCTCCGACCAGACGGGGAAATCGGTCTGGGTATCGACGAGCTGCGCGTTGATGCGCAGGCGGGTGCCGGCCCTGCGCATGCTGCCGGCCAGCACGTAGGCCGCGCGGAGCTGTTGGCCGATCTGGCCCGGCGTCACGCTCTTGTCGCGGTAGGCGAGCACCGTCGGGCGCGAGAAGATCCGGAGCCCCTGGATCTTGGAGAGCTCGGTGATGATGTCCTCCGTGACGCCATCGCGAAGGTACTCGTCCTCCTTCACGCCGGAGAGGTTCTCGAAGTAGAGCACGGCGATCGATTTCTGCTCCGCCTTTCCGCTGCGCGAGTCGCCGCTGTCGGCCGCGCTACGCTTGCCCGAGTCGAGGTCGCGCTTGAGGCGCAGCAGGTCCGTCTTCAGCTCGGTCGCGCTCTGGTAACGCAGGTTGCGGTCCTTCTCCAGGGCTTTGCGCAGAATCGTGCCGAATTCCGCGGGCAGCGCGGGGTTGAGCGTGCTCACGGCCGGCGGGTCACGATTCAGGAGGGCCTCGAAGACTACCGCGGAGGTGTCTCCCTGGAACGGCAAGGCGCCCGTGGCCATCTGGTACAGGACCGTGCCGAGAGAAAACAGATCCGTGCGGGCGTCGGTGAGCTGCCCGCGAGCCTGCTCGGGCGACATGTAGGACACCGTGCCCAGGGTCGAGCCCGCCTTGGTGAGGTCCTCGTGCCTGACCGCGGTGGGGCCCTCCGAAGCGGCGGGCCCGGTCGGCGCGGCCCGGTCGATCTTGGCCAGACCGAAGTCGAGGATCTTGACCTGCTGCCTCTGGGTCACGAAGAAGATGTTGGCCGGCTTCAGGTCGCGGTGGACGATGCCCTTGGCGTGGGCGGACTCGAGAGCGTCCGCGATCTGGGCGGCCAGCCGCAGCAACAGGTCGAGGTCCAGGGGCTGGCCCGCGATCTTCGCCGCCAGCGTCTCGCCCTCGAGCAGCTCCATCGCGATGAAGTGCTGCCCCTCGTGCTGGTCGATCGCATAGACCGTGCAGATGCCGGGATGGTTGAGGGCCGAGGCGGCGCGCGCCTCGCGCTGGAAGCGCTCCAGCGAGTGGGCGTCCTGCGCCAGCTCCGGCGGCAGGAACTTGAGCGCCACCTTGCGTCCCAGGCTGGTGTCCTCGGCTTCGTACACGACGCCCATGCCGCCGCTGCCGAGCTTGGCTGTGATCCGGTAGTGCGAGACGGTTTTGCCGATCATCGTTGCGTTCGCCGGGGATGGTATCCGCGGCCGCGGTCTCACGTCAAAACCGGGCGGCTCCCGCTAGCGACGCTTGGCGTCCTCGCGAAAGAAGGCGTTCAGCTCGTCGTAGGGAACGAGGTCTTCGAAGCCCGCGAAGCGGCCGTCGTCTGCAATCCCCTTCGCCGCCCGGATGAAACCGGTCCAGGCGGCACGCGAGAGCGAGGAGCCGACACTGACGCGGCGAACCCCCATCGCGGCAAGCTCGGAGAGCGTGAGGCCGGTGTGCGCGCCCATCAGGACGTTTACCGGCTTCGGCGCCGCTGCGGCGACGATCGCCTGGATGTCGGCAGGCTCGCGCGGACCCGGCGCGTAGAGCACGTCGGCGCCAGCCGCGGCGTAGGCCCGCAAGCGGCGGATCGACTCGTCGAGCGGCTTCTCGTTGCCCACAAGAAAGCATTCGGCTCGGGCAGTGAGCAGGACATCGGCGCCCGAGGCGTCGATGGCCGCTCGCGCCGCAGCTACGCGCTCGACGGCGACGGCAAGCTCGTAGAGCGGCTGGCCCGGATCGCCGGTGGAGTCCTCGATGGAGAGGCCGGCAACGCCCGTCTCTACGCACAGCCTCACGCTGTCCGACACACCCTTGGGATCACGCGCATAGCCCGACTCGAAGTCGGCGTTGACCGGCAGCTCGGTGGCCGCGACGATCTCGGCGATGTGACCAAGGGCGGTGGCCAGCGACACGGAGCCATCCCCGTCTGGAAGGCCGCGGGAGAAGGAAAAGCCGGAGCTGGTCGTGGCCAGGGCCTTGAAGCCCAAGTGCTGCAGGTAACGTGCCGTGCCGATGTCCCACGGGTTCGGAATCACGAAGCATCCGTGTTCGTGAAGTCGCTTGAAGGCGGCGCGGCGCGGGGCGAAATCGGTCATGGCCTCAGGGGACCCTTATCACGCCGACGCTGCCTTCGATCTCGATGGTCGTTCCGTAAGGCCTGGAGATGCGCTGGAGCCGCTCCAAGATGGAGCGGGCCATGGCGGGCGGTGCGAGGCGGGGCGTGCCGCTCTTCGTCAAGGGGAGCCCGTAGCCGAGATCCACGGGCTGGAGCCGCACCTCGGCGAGCTTGCCCCGTTCCCAACGGCAGACGGCCACGACCGTCTGGAAAACCCGCTCGTCGTCGAACCACGTCGCGTTCATCGCCGCATTCAGGTCGGCGTCGGTGGGCCTGGCGCCGCTGCCGAACGCCTTCTCGAGGACCTCGCGATGCTCCTCGTAGAGGTCCGCCGGCAGCGCCTCCTGCATGTCGCTCCAGAGGAAATTCGCGAGGCCGTAGAAGATCGGCCGGCCCTTGTAGATCTCGATGGGCATCAGACGGTGTTCGCCCGTGCCGATGAACACACCGGCGCCCGCATCGATCGCGGCACGAGCGAGGATCGGCAGAAAGTCGCCCGGTTCCTCGCAGCCGAGGCCCGTTTCGTGGGAGTGGATGGTGGCGACGAGCAGATCGGAGTGTTGCTTGCCCAGGCGCACGCTGTGCAGAATCTCCTCGAGATCGAGCGGGTTCATCTCGTAATGCAGCGCGGGCCGCGCGCCGGCCCGGAAGCGCGTCTCGAACAGCGTCAGCTCTTCGGAGGCCTTCTCGGCCGCCTGCCGGCGCCGCTCAGCCTCGCGCTCCGAGATCTCGCAGGATTTGCCCGGGGCGTCGATAGCCTGCTTGAGGGCGCGCATCTGCCCCAGCATCTCGGGTGTGACGACGACGGTCTTGGTCGTGCGCAGCGCGCTTATCCCGGGCCGCCCGGGCGCCCGGCCGCGCTGCGGCAGCGCGTCCCCGTAGTCCCGATACGTCGAGGCCAGCGAGACCAGGCCGATCCGGGAGGCAGGCGTTTCGAGGTACCGGGCCGCCCGGGCCGCGCCGCGGCTCTCGCCGATTCCGGCGTAGACCACGCCGGCTGCATCGAGCCAGCGGCTGGTCTCGCGCATCCCCTCGATGCCGTAGTCCATCGCGTGGTTGTTGGCGCGGGAGACGAGGTCGAAGCCGAGCGCGCGGATGTCCGCGGCGACGCTGGGCGGGGCGGCGAGCGGCCAATCGTCGCGTCCCGGGTACGACTGCCCCGCGAAGCGCTCGAGGTCGATCGCCGTCGTTTCGAAATTGCCGTAGGCAGCGTCGGCGTCCCGAAGCAGGCGCACGATGGCCGCGAACTCCGGGTCGGCCGGGAGCGTCTGTGCGAGCGGACGGGTGGTGATCAGGTCGCCGACGGCTGCGAGCGTGAAGGCGTCCGGGACGCGTGTCTCGAGCTCGCGCGCGGGCGGGCGCCGCGGGTCGAAGAGGGCGCTCGCCGGCTCCGAAGCTGGCGGCTGCTGGCCCGCCAGGCCGGAGCTCGCCGCGGGCGTGAGCGCGAGCAGCGCCAATCCGACCAGGCCCGAGCGATCTCGACGTGCCGATTGCATGGCTTCGCGGAGGCTCATCGGAGCAAGGCGTCGCACCATGGGTACGGCACCAGCACTCTCACGCCCTTGGACGTGACCAGCACCTGGTCACCGAGCTTGACGCCGTCGCTCCCGCCGACTTCGCCGCAGTACAACTCCACGACGAGGGCCATGTTCTCCTGCAGGACACGATCGCCGTTCGGCTGCGAGTCGCCCGGGTAGGCGACGCTCGGGCTTTCCTCCTCCAGGCCGATGCTGTGGATCATGACCTCGTAACGCTGGGGCATGAACTTCGCGGGAAGGCGCGGCGCGTTCTCGGCGAGCTCGCAGCAGCTGACACCGGGCCGGACCATCTCCCGCAGCGCGAGCAGCCAGTCGTGCGCGGCGCGATAGACCTCGCGCTGGGCAGCGCTCGGGGCGCCTCCCCCGCACAGGAACGTGCGCGACACGCAGAAGAAGTAACCCTCGACGCCGACGGCGTCGGTGTCGACGTAGACCAGCTCGCCGGGCTCGACGGCGCGCGCGGTTGCCTCGGCGCGCCAGGGGTTGGTGTTCGGCCCGGAGCAGACGGTGCTGGTGGCGAGGTGCTCGCCTCCCTGCCGCAGCAGGGTGTCCGCGAGGACGGCCAGCAGCTCGCGCTCGCGGACCCCGGGCACCAGGGCGCTCTCGAAGTTCGCCAGCATCTCCATCAGGATCCCGCCGTTCCACTCGAGCAGGGCGATCTCCTCGGGCGTCTTGATCTCGCGGGCCAAGGTCGTGACCGGCGCGGAGTCGACGATCGCGATCCCTTCGCGCTCCAGGGCGAGGAAGCCTGGCGTTCCCAGCCGATCCACGGCAAGCCGGTTCGAGGAGACGCCGAGCTCGCGCAGCGCGGCGACCGTCTCCTTCGCGAAAGTCGCCGCGTGGGCCGCCGTGTCGTCGTAGAACTCCCAGGCGTGCATCGGCCGCACGTCGGCCTCGATGCCGCGGAACAGGTGCATCGAGTTCGGGTGCTCGAACAGGATGGGCCGCCCCGCGGCCGGGACCAGGGCGCAGCGGACGAACGTCGTGTTGCTCCAGATCGGCATCGCCGAGGCGCCGGTCGCGTAACGGAGGTTCGGGTCGTTGAACAGCAGGCAGGCCTCGAGGCCCTGCTCGCTCATCGTGGCCTGCAGCCGCGCAAGCCGCCCGCTCCGCAGGCGCGCCGGATCGACACAGCTCTGCATCGTATGGCGGACTCTAACATCTCCTTGCGCGAGGAATCCTCGACCGGGCCGGGCATCAGAGCGGCGCGGGCGGAAACTCGCGGTCAGCGCGAATCCAGCGCCACAGCAGTGCGCCCAGCATTGCAAAGGCCGCACCGGTAGCGAGTGCCGCAGGCCATCCGAACGCGCGCACCGTCAATGGGACGAGCAACGCCCCTACCCCGCCGACGACATTCCCGCCGGTGTTCATCACGCCCGATGCCGACGCCGAATGCCTTCCGGACACTGAGATCGCCGCGGACCAGAACGCCGCTTCCGTCATCTGCTGAAAGCCCAGGCACAGTGACAGCAGCAGGATGGCCACGAGCGGCGCTGGCGCCACGGCGGCGGCCACGAGCAGCCCGCCCGCGAGCGAAAGGCCGCTCATCGCCACCCATCGATGTCCGTGCCGCTTCCCCAGTCGCACGGAGATCCGGTCGCACAGGATGCCGCCCAGAAGAGCGCCAATGGCGCCGGCGATCCATGGCGCCGACGCGTAGTAGCCGCTCTCCAGGACCTTGAAGCCGCGGTTGTCCACCAGGTAGATGAACAACCAGTTGAAGAAGAAGTAGAAGACGTAGTTGCTGCAGAAGTAGCTTGCCGAAAGCAGCCCGATCTGCGGATCTCTCAGCAGGCGCTTCCATACCCCGGGCGCTGTCGGCGCCGTGAACGTCGCGGGGCGATCGCGGTCGATGAGCGCCAACTCCGCGCGACCCACGAGCGGATGCTCTGCCGGCGTGTCGCGCACGTACCACCACCACAGCGCCGCCAGCAGGAACGCCAGCGGCGCCGTGATCACGAAGGACTCTCGCCAGCCAAAGCCGAGCATCAGCCAGGCGATCAGCGGACCGGTTGCGGCTGCGCCAAGGGCGAGGCCGGCGTTGCTCAAGCCGCTGGGGAACGCCCAGCCCGTGACGGGAAACCAGTTGCAGGTCATCGCACCGCCCGTCACCGGGAAGAGCGGCGCCTGCGCGGCCCCCATCAGGGCGCGCAGCGCAATCAGCACGCTCATCATGAGCAGCGGTGAAGCCAGCTCGCGCCCGGGCACCAGCCCGATGAGCAGATTGCAGGCGCCCCAAGACAGCGCGAGGAGCGTGAGTGCGCGACGCGCTCCAACCCGCTCGCCCCAGAGACCGCCGGGAAACTGAAACGCCGCGTAGCTCCAGGCGAAGGCTGCCAGCACCACGCCGAGCTGCACTTGCGTGAGCCCCAAGTCGCCCAGCATCCGCTCGCCGGCCACGGACATGTTCGTGCGCAGCAGGTAGGCCACGAAGCTCGACGCGCATACCAGTGCCAGCACGCGCCAGCGGATCCCGGTGGGCCCTGCGGGCGAGGAGACCAGCATTCTCAGCAGGTCCAGGATTGCGCCAGAGCAGCCGCTATCCGCAGTTGGGGTGTCCGCGTCTACGCGCCCTCGGACGCCGCCAGCCTCGCACACTCGGCCGCCACGTCCTTCGCCTTGTCGGCGCCGACGTAGACGACGAGGCCCCGGCGCAGGAATTCAACGACCTGCTCGATTTGCCCGGCAGACGCGTTGTCGTCCAACCCGTACTTGGCGCAGACGTGGCGGGCGGTGGCGTCGGCCGACTGTTCGCCCAGATGCGGCGCGAGCACGGTGGCGATGCGCTCGGGAAGGCTCATGGGATCGCGCTCAGCCCTTCTTGAGCGTGATCTCGACGCGTCTGTTCTTCTGTCGCCCGTCCGGATCATCGCCGCCGCCGGGCTTGGCGTTGGGGACCACAGGCCTAGTCTCTCCCCAGCCGCGAGTCGTCATCGGGTTGTGGGCGCCGTGGCCGAGCAGCCAGCTTCGCACCGAAGCCGCGCGCCGCTCGGACAGCTCCTGGTTGTAGCGGTCGTCGCCCTTGCTGTCGGTGTGGCCCTCGATGCTGGCGACGGCCGTGGGATAGGCGCCAACCACCGCGACCACCTTCTCGAGCGCGGGCGTCGCCTCGGCGCGGAGGTCCGCCTTGTCGAAATCGAAGAGCACGTCGGCGGACAACTCGATTCGGATCTCCAGCTCCGTGACCTTGGCGCCCAGGTCCTTGAGGGCCGCCTCGACGGCCGAGACCTTGCCGGCCACACCCGACGCGAGCCCGCGCAACTCCAACACCTTGCCGGACACGGGCAGGACCTTGGCGCTGGCCCCGGGCGGGACCGGGTCTTCGGCCTTGTACTTGCCGCCGGTCGCGAACAGGAACAGGAGACCCGCGGCCACAGGAGCGTGCAGGCTCACGGAGCGACCGGCACGTCCTCGAACGGGGCGAAGTTGCCGAGGCTGAGGCTGATCTTGGTCGACGTCGTCGGGGGTGCCGGGAACTTGGCCCAGCTCAGCCACTGGTCGCCCGGTCGCAGGCTGCCCCACTTGGCATCGAGGATCCGCTCGCCTTCGGAGTCGGTCAAATGGCTGTACTTCTTGTTCTCTGCCGGGTCGATGTAGTAGATGTCCTTCCAGTCGAAGGTGTAGCTGACTTGTGGGTCGAAGCCGGTGTGCACGATTCGCCACCGCACCAGAAGCGCGTTGCCGCTGACGCGCTTGACCTCGAGAACGTCGCAACGGATCTGCGGGTTCGCCGAGTACTGCGCGCTGCCCAGCGCCGCCGGCGCCGGGGCGGCAGGAGCGGCGACGGGCGCAGCTGCTTGCGGGGGCGGAGCGGCCTGGGCCGGCTGAGCCGGCGGAGCGGCCTGCGGAGCCGGCTGGGGGGCGGGTTTCTGACAGGCCGACGCAGCAGCTACGCACACGGCGAGGAGCACGACGGCGGGCGTTGTCCTGGGGTCGCTCATAGGCAATGCCTCCTTAAGGGCGCGCTTTCCCATCGTACACCCTGGCCAGGCAGCCCGCCGCTACATCCAGCCCTTGCGCCGGAACCAGGCGTAGATGCCGGCGCAGATCGCGGCCATCCCGACCAGGACCAGCGGGTAGCCGTACGGCCAGCGCAATTCGGGCATGGCGTCGAAGTTCATGCCGTAGACGCCGACGACGAACGTCAGCGGCAGGAAGAACGCCGCAAAGATCGTCAGCACCTTGGTGATCTGGTTGGCCTCGTGGTCGGCGACCGCGAACGTCAGGCTCAGCAGGCTGTTGACGTCCTCGATGATCTCGTCGGTGGCGAAATACAGGCTCTCGGCGTTCTCGCGAAGATCGTTCAGGCGCGGCGCTCCCGGCAGGCTGGCCGCGCTGCCCGCCGTGAGCTTCCTCACGGTTTCGAGAATGTGGCGGCTGGTGGAGCGGATGGCGTTGACCCGTCGCTTGAGATGAAACGCCTCATGCACGAAGCTGACCTGGCGCCCGGCTCGCTCCTGGCGCTCTTCGATCGAGGCAATCCTGGTCTCGGCGTCGTCGAGCGGCTTCCAGAAGGTGTCGATCACGCCGTTCGCGATCGCCACCACCTGCAGCTCGCAACGCGCCTTCGCCTTGGAGGCCGCGCTTCCGGCCTCGGCCATCAGCTCTTCCAGGAAGCGCTGCTCGGCCCGGTGCACGGTGATAAGCAGCTGGTCGTTGAAGAACAGCGCGACCTTGCGGGTGAGCTTGTGCACGGTGTCCACGTCAGGGGAGGCCTTCTCGTCGAAGGCGCGCAGGATCACGAACGTGATCGGCCCAATCCGCTCGTACTTGGGCAGGTGCCGGGGATCCAGGCAGTCCTGCACGGCGAGCGGGTGGATGCCGTACTCGCTGCTGAGCGCGCCGAGTTCCTCGGGGCTCGGATCGACGATGTCGATCCACTGGAACTGGGGGCCCTCGACGACGACCTGTTTCATGGTCGCTGCGTAGTGTAACGCCCGCTGCGTCTGCGTGGCGAGCCACGCGCGGGGGTGTTAGGCTGCGGA
>CAYTWT010000290.1:0-11749 GCA_964442185.1 uncultured Acidobacteriota bacterium | reverse complement strand
GCGTTCCGCGTCGGTCGTCGGGTGCCCGTCGCCGGAAGCGCGATGATCTGCCCAGCCTGCCAGGGCGACAACCGCGCGGAAGCGGCGTTTTGCTTCGTCTGTGGCGCGCCGATGACCGAGTTGCGTCGTGGTCAGATAGTGGCCGGGCGCTACCGGATCCTGGCGCCGCTGGCCAAGGGCGGGATGGGCACCGTGTTTCGAGCGGAGGACCTCGTCACCGGAGAGCAGGTAGCGCTCAAGCTCCTGGCCGCGGACTGGGCGAGGCACAAGGAGATGGCGCGGCGCTTCGAGGACGAGATGGAGCTCGCGCGCAAGGTCCGCCACAGGAACGTCTGTCGAATCGTCGACTGCGGCGCCGACGGGGTGCTACGTTACATTGCGACGGAGTTCATCGAGGGCACGGACTTGAAGCGCCTGCTCCAGGTGAACGGCTGCTTGCCCGCAGTCAAGGCCTTCGACGCCTCGATCCAGATCGCGCGCGGCCTGCAGGCCGTGCACGACGCCGGCATCATCCATCGCGACGTGAAGAGCCCGAACATCATGGTCGACCGCGCGGGTCGCTACCGGCTGATGGACTTCGACATCGCCAAGCGGGCCAGCTCGGACACCGGACCCGGCGAGGGCGGCTCCGTGCTCGGCACGCCGGACTACATGAGTCCCGAGCAGGCCCGCGGCGAGCGTCTGGACTTTCGCTCCGACATCTATTCGCTCGGCGTCGTGCTCTACGAGATCTTCACGGGCGACGTGCCGTTCCACGGCGAGACTTCGCGGGCCGTCATCTTGAAGCATCTCGAGGAGGCCCCGGCGCTCGAAGGCCCGGTGGCAGCGAAGATTCCGGCTGCCGCGTTGCCGATCCTGCGCAAGGCGCTCGCGAAGGATCGTGTGCGTCGCTACACACGCGCCCGCGGGCTCGTCGAAGCCTTGCGGCTGGCCCGGGCCACAGCGGGCATCGGCGCGGTCTAAGATTGGAGCGTCTGGAGGGGTAGCGCATGAACCTTATCGCCTCACGCCTCTTCTCGTTCGCCCTGCTCATGATCTCGGTCGTGGGGGCGGCGTCGGCGGCCGACCTGCCTGAGATCGCGAAGCGCGGCGCGCTGCGAGTGCTCGCGGTCGTAATCGACGCCGAGCCGCAGTTCTTCTCGCTCAAGCCTGACAGGGCGCCCGGCTTCGACCAGGAGGTCCTCGACGGCTTCACCAAGCTGCACCGTATCAAGCTCGAGATCGTGCGCATTTCCAGCTACGACGCGCTCGTCCCGGCGCTCCACAAGGGCAGGGGCGATTTGATCGCCGGCGGCTTCACCGCCACCGACTCGCGCAAGAAACTGATCGCGTTCAGCGAGGAAGTGTTCCCAACGCGCAACGTCGTCTACAGCCGTAAGCCGCAGCCCATCATCAACAGCGTCGCAGAACTGAAGTCCGCGAGGATCGGCACGTACAAGGGGACCTCGATGGTCGAGGCCCTGCTCGCGGCGGGCATTCCGGCTTCGGCGCTCGACGACACGATCGAACTCGGCGGCTTCCCGGCGGCGCTCAAGGCGGGCAAGATCACGGCCGCGGTCGACGGCGTCGAGGCGGCCCTGATCGCGCGGCTCGCGGATCCCGAGCTGCAGATCGGCATGTTCCTGGGCGTGCCGGAGTCGCTCGCCTATGGCGTTCGCAAGCAAGACACGAAGCTGCTCGAAGCGATCAATAGCTACGTCGGCAACGTGCGCAAGACCCAGACCTGGAGCCGGCTGGTCGTGAAGTACTTCGGCGCGAGCGCCCCCGAGATCCTGAAGAGGGCCAGGGGCAACTAGGGCATGACGCGG
Organism: uncultured Acidobacteriota bacterium; assembly: GCA_964442185.1. Classification (GTDB taxonomy): domain Bacteria; phylum Acidobacteriota; class Vicinamibacteria; order Fen-336; family Fen-336; genus CADEEV01. Next base: position 9,941 of record CAYTWT010000290.1, on the reverse strand, counting down.
CGGTGGCGGGCCTGCTCTTCCTCGTAGTACTTGCGGTAGAGCACGTCCCATTCCTCGGAACCTTCCACGATGGCGCGCTTCTGGGTCTCGATCTTGCGGCGGACGAGCGCGTCGATTGCCTCGTCGGCCTTCATCTCGCCCTCGATCATGCGCACGATCTGCTGGCGGATCTCCTGCGGGTCCGCGAAGTACTCGACGGCGTCGTCAGCGTCGAGGTAGGCGAGCACGGCGTGCGAGATCTGGAGGATCTTCTCGCGGCTGAGCCTCACAGGATGATGCCCTTCTCCTTCGCCAGCCGCTTCTTGACCATCTTGAACATCTCCGAGTAGGTGATGTTCATGCGCTCCATTTCGGCTGCATGCTGGAGCAGGAACTCGCGAGCCTCCTCGTTCAGCTTGTCCTCGATCAGTAGCTCGTCGGTCATGACCCTCGCAATGCCCTCGACCACGCGCGGCTCGGAATCGACCTCGAGCTTGCCTTCGGCCACCAGGGTCTTCACGATCTTCTTCGAAAAATACTGGACTTCGTCTGCGGTAAGGCGCATGAGGACGCCGAGTATACCGTGTTATTCTCGCGCCCACATGCTCCATGTCGTACAGCACGCGGCCGTCTCCGCGGCCCTGACGCGGCTGCGCGACAAGACGACGCCGCCGGCGACGTTCCGGCGCCTGGCGCGGCGCGTGGGGCTGATCCTGGCGACGGAGGCGACGCGGGACCTGCCGACGACGGCCGCCTCGGTCGAGACGCCGCTCGAGACCACTTTGGCCGCGCGCCTTTCGACACGCGTGGTGGCCGTGCCGATCCTGCGCGCCGGGCTCGGCATGCTCGAGTCCTTCCTCGAGATCATGCCCGAAGCCGAGGTCGGCTATTGTGGACTCGAGCGCAACGAGCAGACGGCTGTGGCGCGCCGTTACTACGAGAAGCTGCCAAAGGACCTCGAAGACGCGGCCGTCTTCGTCCTCGACCCGATGCTCGCCACGGGCGGCTCGGCGGCGATGGCGATCGAAGACCTCGAAGGCCTGGGCGCGCGGGTCGTGCGGCTAATCTCGGTCGTGGCGGCGCCCGAAGGCGTGCGACATCTCGAACAAGCAGCGCCTCGCACGGTGATCTGGACCGCGGCCCTGGATCGCGAGCTGAATGATCGCAAGTACATCCTGCCGGGGCTCGGAGATTTCGGGGACCGCCTGTACGGGACGTGAGTCGGCCGCGCCAGTGGTCTTGACTGCTCACCGACGCGCGAGATACTCTCGCCGCTCTTTTCAAATACTCTACGACTCTACGCGAGACAACTGAATCCGATGTCTCAGATCTTCCACCACAGCACGAATACCCTCTCCAAGTTCAGCATCTTTGGCGGTGTGTTCTTGGCGGCGGGCGGGTTGTGGTTGACGTTGGAGTTCACGCGTTCACCCTACGTCACGAACGCCGGCGTCGCGAAGGGGCAGCCGGTCCCGTTCAGCCACGCGCACCACGTGGGCGGCATGGGCATCGACTGCCGCTACTGCCACACGAGCGTCGAGGAAGCCGCCTACGCCGGCATCCCGCCGACGAAGACCTGCATGAATTGTCACTCGCAGATCTGGAACCAGAGCCCTACACTCGAGCCGGTGCGTGAGAGCTATCGCAAGGACAAGTCGATCGAATGGGTGAAGGTGAACGACCTGCCGGACTTCGTGTATTTCAACCACAGCGCCCACGTGAACAAGGGCGTTGGTTGCACGACCTGCCACGGCCGCGTCGACAAGATGCCGCTGATGTGGCAGGAGAAGTCGCTGCAGATGGAGTGGTGCCTCGATTGCCACCGCGCGCCCGAGAAATACGTGCGCCCCAGGGCCGAGGTCTTCAACGTCGCGTGGGAGGCCCCGCAGGACCAGCTTGAAGAGGGGAGAAGGCTCGTCAAGGAGTACCAGATCCACACCCGCACGAGCTGCTCGACCTGCCACCGATGAGCGCCAAGAGCCCGGTCGTGCCCGCGGTCAAGGTCGACCTTTCCGGTGTCCGGCGCCGCCTCGACGGGCTCCAGGGCCGCACTTACTGGAAGAGCCTCGAGCAGCTGGCCGACACGCCGGAGTTCCTCGAGTTCCTGCACCGCGAGTTCCCGCAGCAGGCCGACGAGTTCACGGACCCGAATGGCCGCCGCGAGTTCCTGCGCGTGATGGGCGCTTCGTTGGCACTCGCGGGCCTCACGGCCTGCACCAAGCAACCCGAAGAAAAGATCTTTCCCTACGTGAAGCAGCCCGAGGAGATCGTGCCGGGTCGGCCGCTCTACTTCGCGACGGCGGTGCTCGACGGCGGCTACGCGAAGGGCGTCCTGGTCGAGAGCCACATGGGCCGGCCCACGAAGATCGAGGGCAACCCCGAGCACCCGGCCAGCCTGGGCGCGACCGATGCACAGGGCCAGGCTGCGGTCCTCGGCCTCTACGACCCGGACCGCTCCCAGACCGTCCGGTCCTACGGCGAGATCCGCTCGTGGCAGGAATTCCTGGAAGCACTCAAGGCGGCGCTTGCAAAGCAGAAGCCGATCTCTGGCGCTGGCCTGCGCATCCTCACCGAGACGATTACTTCGCCGACGCTCGCGAAGCAGCTCGAGGCGGTGCTCGCGGAGTACCCGCAGGCGAATTGGCACCAATACGAGCCGGCCGCCGCCGACAACGCTCGGGCTGGCGCAATGCTCGCGTTCGGGGAAGCGGTCGAGACGCGCTTTCGCTTCGACAAGGCCGACGTGATCCTCTCGATCGACGCCGACTTCATCGGCGCCGGCCCCGCGAACGTCCGCCACATCCGCAACTTCGCAGCTCGGCGCAAGATCCGCGGTGAGAATGCCAATCTCAACCGGCTGTACGCGATCGAGAGCAGCCCGACGCTCGTCGGTTCGAACGCGGATCACCGGCTGCCGATCCGGCCCTCCGCGGTCGAGGGCGTGGTCCGGCAGATTGCGGCGCTCCTCGGCCTGGCCGCCTCCGGCGGGAGCACCGAACACTCCGCGTGGGTTTCACCGATGCTGAAGGACCTGCAGGCCCACGCGGGCGCGAGCCTGGTCATCGCCGGGGAATCGCTTTCGCCCGTTGCTCACGCCCTCGTGCACGCGATCAACGAACGCCTGGGCAACGTCGGCGAGACGCTGTCCTATTCCGCGCCGGTGGCGGCGTCGCCTTGCGACCAGAGCGCCTCGCTCAAGGAGCTCGTCACCGCGATGTCGGCCAACCAGGTCGACATCCTGCTCGTGCTCGGCGGCAATCCCGTGTACAACGCGCCGGCCGACGTGCCCTTCCGCGACGCGATGATGCGGGTGCCGCTGCGGATCCGGCTCGGGATCTACGACGACGAGACCTCGGAGCGCTGCCATTGGCAGATCCCGGAGGCGCACCCGCTCGAGACCTGGGGCGACGCGCGCGCCTACGACGGCACGGCCTCCATCCTCCAGCCGCTGATAGCGCCTCTGTACGGCGGAAAGTCGGCCCACGAGCTGGTGGCGACGCTCACGGCCCACGCCGAAAGCAGCAGCTACGCAGTCGTGCGCGAGCACTGGCAGGCGCAGCTCGGGCCGCTCGACTTCGAACGCGCCTGGCGCCGGGCGCTGCACGACGGCCTGCTGGCGAACAGCGCCTTCCCTGAGAAAGCCGTGAGCGTGAAGATGGGGGACTGGGCCCGCAGCACGCCGGCCACAGCACCCGCGGGGCTAGAGGTGGCGTTCCGCATCGATCCGTCGGTGGGCGACGGGCGCTTCGCGAACCTTGGCTGGCTGCAGGAGTTGCCCAAGCCGCTCACCAAGCTCACCTGGGACAACGCGGTGCTGATGAGCCTCGCCACGGCGAAGAGCCTGGGCGTCACCTCCACCTCGAACTTCGAAGGCCGCGTCGAAAGCGGCGGACAGCCGACACCCCAAGGCACCATCACCGACGTCGTGGAGGTGAAGTACGCCGGCCGTTCGGTGAGCGGACCGGCGTGGATCATCCCCGGCCACCCCGACGGCGTCGTCACGATCCATCTCGGCTACGGGCGTACCCGCGTCGGTCGCGTCGGCACGGGCGCCGGTTTCAACGCGAACGCGATCCGCACCGCACAGGCGCCGTGGTGGGGCACCGGCGTGAGCGTGGCCAAGACCGGCGAGCGTCGTGTGCTGGCCTGTACCCAGGACCACTGGAGCATGGAGGGCCGCAACATCATTCGCGCCGCGAGCCTCGAAGAGTACGAGAAGCATCCCGAGTTCGCGAAGGAGATGGGCGAGGATCCGCCCAAGGACCTGACGCTCTACCCGCCGCACAAGTATGCAGGGCACGCCTGGGGGATGGCGGTCGATCTCAACAGTTGCGTCGGCTGCAACGCCTGCGTGACCGCCTGCCAGTCGGAGAACAACATTCCGGTGGTGGGCAAGGACCAGGTCGGCCGGGGCCGCGAGATGCACTGGATCCGCATCGACCGCTACTACGCGGGCGATCCGGAGAAGCCCGAGAGCCTCGAGACCCAGCACCAGCCCGTGCTGTGCATGCACTGCGAGAACGCACCCTGCGAGGTCGTTTGTCCCGTCACCGCCACCGTCCACAGCGACGAAGGTCTGAACGACATGGTCTACAACCGCTGTGTCGGCACGCGCTACTGCTCGAACAACTGCCCCTACAAGGTGCGCCGCTTCAACTTCTACCTGTACCAGGACTGGGACACGAAGACGCTCAAGATGCAGCGCAACCCCGACGTCTCGATCCGCAGCCGCGGCGTGATGGAGAAGTGCAGCTACTGCGTGCAACGCATCAACGAGGTGCGCATCGACGCCAAGAACGAGGGCCACGAGATCAAGGACGGCGCGATCCAGACGGCCTGCCAGCAGGCCTGTCCGGCCGAGGCGATCGTCTTCGGGGATCTAAACGACGCGGCGAGCCGCGTGGCGCAGTGGAAGGCCGAGCCGCGCAACTACGGGCTGCTCGCCGAGCTCAACACCCGGCCGCGCACCAGCTATCTGGCCGCAGTCCGCAACCCCAATCCCGAGATGCCGACCCCCCCCGCCCGCAGCGGAGGCCAGCTTGGCTAGCAGCGAACCGCGGCCGCCTGCGCACGATCACGAGCATCGGCCCGATGCGAAGACGCACCAGGCCGTGGCCGATCGGCTGATCGCGCCGGGCCACGACTTCGGCAGCGTCACCGACTCGATCAGCCAGATCGTCCTGCAGCGCAAAACACCGCGGGGCTGGTGGATCGGGTTTGGGATCGGCTTCGCGCTCCTGCAGCTCATGCTCTACGCCATCGCGAATCTGCTGTTCGTCGGCATCGGCGTTTGGGGCGTGACGATCCCCGTCGGCTGGGGCTTCGACATCATCAACTTCGTCTGGTGGATCGGCATCGGCCACGCCGGGACGCTGATCTCCGCGATCCTGTTGCTGCTGCGCCAGGAGTGGCGCACCTCGATCAACCGTTTCGCCGAGGCCATGACACTCTTCGCAGTGGCCTGCGCCGGTTTCTACCCGATCTTCCACACCGGGCGCCCGTGGATCGCGATCTACTGGCTGCTGCCCTACCCGAACACGATGGGCCTGTGGCCGAACTTCCGCTCGCCACTGATCTGGGACGTGTTCGCGGTGTCCACCTACGCCACCGTCTCGGCGCTGTTCTGGTTCGTCGGTCTGATCCCCGACCTCGCGACGCTGCGCGACCGCGCCAAGAGCAAGCCCTGGAAGATCGTCTACGGCATGGGGGCGATGGGCTGGCGCGGCTCGGCCCGGCACTGGCACAACTACGAGACGGCGTATCTGCTCCTCGCCGGCCTCGCGACGCCGCTGGTCGTCTCCGTGCACACGGTGGTGAGCTTCGATTTCGCGACCGGCATCATCCCCGGCTGGCACGCGACGATCTTCCCCCCGTACTTCGTCGCGGGCGCCATCTACGCCGGCTTCGCGATGGTGCTGACGCTGTCGATCCCGCTGCGCAAGTTCTACGGCCTCGAGGATTTCATCACGCTCAAGCATCTGGAGAACATGGCGAAGGTCATGATGGCCACGGGCCTGATCGTCGGTTACGGTTACATGATGGAGGCCTTCTTCGCCTGGTACAGCGCGAACAGCTACGAACAGTTCATGCTCCGCAACCGCATGTTCGGGCCGTACGCCCTGAGCTACTGGGCCCTCATCCTGTGTAACGTGATCGCGCCGAACCTGCTCTGGATCAAGAACCTGCGTACCAACGTCGGCTTCTTGTTCTTGATGTCGTTCGTGGTCAGCATCGGGATGTGGCTGGAGCGCTTCGTGATCATCGTGACGAGCCTGCACCGCGACTTCCTGCCGTCGTCCTGGGGCCTGTACGCCGGGACCCGCTTCGACTGGGCAGCGTTCATCGGGACGATAGGCCTGTTCATCACGCTGCTGTTCCTGTTCGTGCGCTTCCTGCCCGCGATTTCGATCTTCGAGATGCGCACGCTCGTGCCCGCGGCCGAACTGCCCGAGGCGAAGGAATGAGGCCAGAGGTCTACGGCCTGCTGGCCGAGTTCCACTCCCCGCACGAGGTGGTCGAGGCGGCGAGACGCGTTTACGAGGCGGGCTTTCGCAAGGTGGACGGCTACTCGCCGTATCCGATCGAGGAGCTGTCCGAGGCGCTCGAGCTGCACCATTCGCCTCTGCCCAAGCTCGTTCTGGCCGGAGGGGTGCTCGGCCTGCTGGCCGGCTTCGGGCTCGAATACTGGGCCTCAGTGATCGAGTATCCGATGAACATCGGCGGTCGGCCCTCGTTTTCCTGGCCGGCGTTCATCGTGCCCGCCTTCGAGACCACGATCCTGTTCGCTGCTGGCACCGCGGTCTTCGGAATGCTCGCGCTCAATGGGCTGCCCGAGCCATACCATCCGGTCTTTGGCGCGGCCAACTTCGCGCTGGCCTCGCGCGAGAAGTTCTTCATCTGCATCGAAGCCACCGACCCGAAGTTCGACCGGCAGGCCACGAAGGCCTTCCTCGAGAAGATCGGCGGGCTGGTGGTCGAGGTGGAGCACTGATGCGGCCGGCGCTTGGTCTCGTCCTGCTCGTGGCTCTGGGGGCTGCGTGTCGGCAGGACATGCACGACCAGCCCCGTTTCAAACCGCTCGCGAAGAGCGACTTCTATCCTGATCACCGCTCGGCGCGGCCGCTCGTCGCCGGCACGGTGGCGCGCGGGCAGCTCAATGACGATGAGGCGCTCCACACGGGCAAGCACGGCAAGGATCTGGCGCCCGCATTTCCGTTCCCAGTTACGGCCTCGGTGCTTGCCCGCGGCCAGCAACGTTTCCAGATCTACTGCACGCCCTGCCATGGGCGCCTGGGGAGCGGCGAAGGTGTCGTGGTGCAGCGCGGCTTCAAGCGGCCGACCTCGTTTCACATCGACCGGCTGCGCGGGGCGCCGCCCGGCTACTTCTTCGATGTGATGACCAATGGCTTCGGCGCGATGTCCGACTACACGGCGCAGCTTGGCGTGAACGACCGCTGGGCGATCGTCGCGTACATCCGCGCGCTGCAGCTGAGCCAGCACGCAACGCTCGCCGACGTGCCCGAGTCGGAGCGCGCCGAGCTCGACGCCAGCCTGGCGAGCGCACACGCGATGCCGGATCACGAGGCCAAGGACCACGAATGAGCAGGCAGATCCAGGTCCCGCCCCAGGTGGACCAGCTGCAGAAGGGCGCCTCGGTCGCCGCCGGCGTCGGCCTCGTGGCGTGCGCGACCTTCGGTCTCCAGGACCCGGCGCAGTTCTTCCGCTCCTACCTGTTCGCTTTCCTGTTCTGGTCGAACCTCGCGATCGGCTGCCTGTCGATCACGATGATCCACCACCTGTCCGGCGGGCTGTGGGGACTCGTGACCCGCCGTGTCCTCGAAGCGGGCACGCGGACGCTCGTGGTCCTGCCGGTGTTGTTCATTCCGATCGTGATCGGCATGCACGATCTCTACAGCTGGTCTCGCGCCGACGTCGTCGCGGGCGATCCGGTCCTCAGACACAAGAGCCTGTTCCTGAACCCGGGCTTCTTCCTGGCGCGCGCGGCGTTCTACTTCGCCACCTGGATCCTCCTCGCCTTCTTCCTGAACAAGGGCTCGCGCGAACTGGACGCGGGACCAAGCCTCAAGATCGAGCGGCGCCTGCGGGGCATCGCGGGCGGAGGCCTGGTGCTGATGGGCCTGACGACCAGCTTCGCCTCCGTGGACTGGGCGATGTCCCTCGATCCGCATTGGTTCTCGACGATCTACGGCTTCATGTTCATGATCGGCCAGGCGCTCTCGGCCCTGACCTTCGTGATCCTCGTGATGGCCGCGCTGCATCGCGAAAAGCCCTTCGCCGGGGTGGTGGAGCCGTCGCACATTCACGACCTGGGCAAGCTGATGCTGGCCTTCACGATGCTCTGGGCCTACATGCACTTCTCGCAGTTTCTGATCACCTGGTCGGGCAACCTGCCGGAAGAGATTCCCTGGTACATCCGGCGCTCGCACGGCGGCTGGCAGTACCTGGCGATCCTGGTCGTGATCTTCCATTTCGCGCTGCCGTTCCTGATGCTGCTCTCGCGCGATCTCAAGCGGAACGTGCGCACGCTCGCGGGAATCGCGGGCATGGTCCTCTTCTTCCGGCTGCTCGACCTGTTCTGGCTGGTGGCGCCAGACCTCGCCGGCCACGCTCACGGCGAGCACGCGGGCGTGCACGCCCTCGACATTGCCACGACGCTGGCCGTAGGCGGGTTCTGGTTGGCGCTCTTCGCCTGGGAACTGAAGGGCCGCCCGCTGCTGCCAGTGGGAGACCCCGAGATCCGCGAGTTGATGCTGGAGGCGGGCGCCGCCCCGGGACGCTCATGAGCGAGCAGCACTCCCACGGTGCGGAAAACCCGGATGTCCGCTTCGAGGAAAAGGATATCCGGGCCTCGGCGATCCTCAAGTTCGCGGTCTACCTGCTGATCGCGACGATCGCCGTGCTGTTTCTGATGCAGCGTCTGTACCTGGCCTTCGCGCGGTATGAGGCGAACCAGCAGCCTCCGCCCCCGATCATGCAGACGGCGCCCGGCCGCCAGGCCCCGCTGCCGCGGCTCCAGGAGTTCCCGACAAGAGACCTGGAGGAGCTGCGCAAGCGGGAAGACGCGGCGCTTTCGAGCTACGGCTGGGTCGACCCGCCCGCGGGCATCGTGCGGATCCCGATCGAAGAGGCGATGCGGCTCGTGAACGAGCGCGGCCTGCCCGCGCGCGGCGCCGAGCCCTCGCCGACCCCTGCCCCCGCGCCGAAGACGGAAAGGAAGCGGAAGTGAACAGCTTCCTGCTGCTGGCCCTGCTGGCCGGCCCCGCCACGGCTGCCGGCGCCGAGACCGGCCGGCCCAAGGCCTTGCGCGACATCGGCTTCGATCAGCGACTTGGCGAGGCGCTGCCGAGCGAGCTCAGCTTCCGTGACGACGCGGGACGCGCGGTGCGTCTCCGCGACTACCTCGCGGCCGGCAAGCCCATCGTGCTCTCGCTCAACTACTACGGCTGTCCGATGCTCTGCACCGTGACCCTGAATGGCCTGGCCGGCGCGATGAAGGCGATCTCGATGGACGCCGGGCGCGAGTTCCAGGTGCTGACGGTCAGCTTCGACGCCACGGAGACGCCGGCGCTAGCGGCGCAGAAGAAGAACCAGTACCTCGAACGCTACGGCCGCGCCACGGGCGCCGCAGGCTGGCACTTCCTCACGGGCGACCAGGCATCGATCGACGCCCTCACCAGGGCGGTCGGCTTCCGCTACGCCTGGGACGAGGACACGAAGCAGTGGGCCCACCCCGCAGGCATCGTCGTGCTCACGCCCGAGGGACGCATCGCCCGCTATCTCTACGGCATCGAGTACGCGCCGCGGGACCTGCGGCTCGCACTGGTCGAGGCGGCCAGCGGCCGGATCGGCAACGTCGTCGACCAGGCCATCCTGTTTTGCTACCAGTACGACCCGACGACCGGCCGCTATGGCGCCGCCATCATGCGCGTGGTCCGGACCGG
>CAYTWT010000289.1:0-10452 GCA_964442185.1 uncultured Acidobacteriota bacterium | reverse complement strand
CGAAAGCTCTGGCTTTCCCTTGGCTGCTCGGGCTGCCACGGCGTCATGGGCGGGGGCGGGATGGGCGCGCCGGTCCTCGACGACACCTGGCGGTTCGGGAGCGACGACGCGACCCTCTACAAGCTGATCAAAGGACAGATCCCCGAGCAGACGATGCTGGGCTTTGCAACGCTGCCCGACGAGCAGGTGTGGAAGTTGCTTTCCTACGTCCGCTCGTTCTACAAGGGCGACCCCGCTCTGATCAACTGGGGGTTGACGCCGCCGCCGGATGCGGCCGCAACGATTGCCGCCTCGCCGCCGCCGGGTGCGGCTGCAACGACTGCGGCCCCGTCGCGGTCGGCCATCACGCCATCCAAGGGCGTGCAGCACAAGAAGATTCCCGTCCCTTCCGACAAGCCTATTCCGAAGACCACCCAGGCCATTTATGACGCCCAGTGCTCTCTATGTCACGGTGCAGGCGGCGCCGGTGACGGCCCGCTGGCACATCAGCTCAAGGACGAGCCGAGTAACTGGACGGCGGGTGGCGGCGGCCTGCAGGGCCTGGACGACCAGAGGATCTTCGACGTGATCGCCAAGGGAGGGATGGCGATCGGCAGGTCGACAGCGATGCCAGCCGGCTCGACGCTCTCCGAGGCAGAGGTCTGGAATCTCGTTGCGCACGTAAAGAGCCTGATTGGGGAACTCGAAGGGGTCACGCCGCAGCACGCGAGCGACTCCGAGCCGGGGCCTGCCGGGCGTGAAGCTCTCAAATGGGGGAGCGCGCTCGACTGGGCGATCGTACTCACCATCGGCGTCTCGGTTCTGATCCTCATCTGCATCCTGTGGTCCCTGGTCGTGTACCGGGGCCGCCAGACGGAGGGCACCGCGCTCTGGTTGCACCTTCTTTCTCTCGGCATCTTCCCTGTCCTGCTCCTGGGCGTCGGTAATTTTTCGGTCCTCGAGTACGCCAAGGAGGAGCGTTTCTGCGGCACCTGTCACCTGGCGATGAAGCCGTACATCGACGACCTGCACAATGGCAAGAGCCGATCCCTGGCGGCCCTCCACTTCCAGCACCGCTTCGCGCGGGGGACCGAGTGCTACTCGTGTCACGCCAATTACGGAGTCCACGGGACCTTCGAGGCCAAGATGCGGGGGCTCCAAGACGTCTACAAGTACGTGACCCGCACGTACCACCTCCCGGTCAAGATGCGGGCGCCCTACGAGAACGCGCTCTGTCTCAAGTGCCACAGCGAGGCCAAGCGTTACGTGGCAGCCTTTGGAGGGGTCCATCTGAAGCTGTCCGACCAGCTCCGGACGGGACTGATCACGTGCGTGGGGTGTCACAAGCTCGCCCATGACATTCCGAGGGTCGAGCAGGCCGCACGGCTTGGGGAGGCGGACTGATGTTCGGCCGCACATGGAAGGTGCTCCCCGGCCTGCGACGAGGGGATTGGCGGTCAAGGCTGATCGCGATCGCCCAGATTGCCGTCGGATTCGTTGCGCTGCTGAGCATCCTCGGCATGTTGACCCGGGATCCGGTCCTGCTCCTTGGCTTCACGGCGGCGCAAGGACTGCTCCTCCTGGGTGTCGTCCTCTTCGTGGTCGTCGCGATCTTTGCCCAGCGGACCATGGTCGTGGAGGAGTTCGGTCCGGGCGAGGTGATCTTCCACGAGGGGGACCCGGGCCGGCACGTGTACGTGATCCGGACCGGGAACGTCGAGGTCCTCGCGAAGCGCCCGGACGGCTCCCGGGAGGTGATTGTCCGTCTGTACCCGGGCGATCATTTCGGAGAGCTAGCGCTGCTTCGCGACGCTCCGCGGACGGCGACGATCCGGACCGTAACGGCGGTACAGCTCTTGAAGATGAGCCCCAGCAACTTCCTCGCCCTCTATTTCAGCCTGCCGGGATTCAGAGATAACGTTGGCGAGATCATGAAGTCCCGCCTCAAGGAGCTGGAGGCTCGCGGCGATTCCCTGGGGGAGCGAAGAGAATCGCCGCACGACAACGCTTGACAACGGGACCGCGTCGGCGTGAGATCCGCGCTTGGATCTCAGGGGGACGAACGATGCTCGCATTCAGGCCGGGTCGTTGGGTCGTCGGAAGCGCGCTGGGTGCGCTCGCGTACGCCATGGGGGTCTTGTTCGGCGGTACGTTGCAAGCGGCGGGACCCGTGCCGAAGGGCGCGCAAGGAGCGGTCACGGGCAAGATCTCCTTCACAGGGACGCTCCCGCCGGCCCAGAAGAGGCAGCTCATAGAAGATCCCACCTGCGCCGCGATGCATAAGGACGGGCTGGAGCTCCAGCGCGTCCGCGTGAAGGACGACGGTCTGGCGGAGGTCCTTGTTTACGTCAAGACCGGCCTCACCGGCCAGTACGCCCCTCCCGCCGAGTCGGTGCTCATAGACCAGAGTGGCTGTCAGTGGTTTCCGCGCATGGTCGCCGTCATGGCTGGCCAGCCCCTCAAAATTCGCAATAGCGATGACACCTCGCACAACGTCCACCCGCTTCCCAGGATCAACAAGGAGTTCAACATCATGCAGCCACGCAAGGGCATGGAGTCCCTGAAGACGTTCGACAAGCCCGAGCTGATGATTCCCCTCGGTTGCGCCGCGCATCCCTGGATGGAGGCCTACATCTCGGTGCTGGCGCATCCCTTCTTCTTCGTGACCGGAGAGGACGGGCGTTTCGAGATCAAGGGGCTTCCCGACGGGGAGTACGAGATCGAGGCGGTCCACGGCGAGCTAAAGAGCCTCACCGGCAGGGTCATCGTGAAAGGCGCTGCACCGGCGAAGCTCGACCTCAGCTACGCAGCGAAGTAAGTCAGCCAGCCCTGGAACAGGGCGAACAGCCACTGGCCGAGGAGGCGCATTGAACGGCGGCAGCAGCACACTCGGGATGAACTTCGTCGAGGCTCGTCCCCATCAATGACGAGGAAGGGAGGGGAGGGCCGCGCGCGGGCCGCCCAGCAGTCGAAGCCATGGGAGGCGCTCTTCCGGCTGAGTCAGCTCCTGAGCCGGTCGCTCGAGCTCACGGACGTCTACCCGGCCTTTGCAACGGCGGTCAAGGCGCTCCTCCCCTACGACAGGATCGGGGTGGTGGTGCCGGAGGGAAACCAGCTGGTCATGGCCCTGTCGGTGGCCGAGCCGCCGCTTCCGTCCTGGCAGGGGGCGTCGTGGCTCCAGACGGAGGGAACCGCCGTCGGGTGGGTGCTGGAGCACAAGACCCACCGGCTCGTGCGAGATCTGACGACGGAGCAGAGCTTTTCCGAAGACGGGTTTATCGCCCGAGAGGGGGTCCGCGCGACCCTGATGCTCCCCTTGCTCAGTGGGGGCGAGCCCGTCGGGGTCTTCTTTGCGTAAAGGGCCAGCCCTGCCCCGGAGCTTCGTTAGTGGGACTGCGCCGGGGGCGAGATGGGGGCGCTGACGCCCGCGTCGAAGCGCAAGGACCCGAAGATCCGCTCGTAATCCTCGTCGGGTGCGGCGAGCTCCTTGGCATCGGTGTAGAGCGCGAGGCTGACGTAGAGGTCCTCGTGTTGGGCACAAAGGATACGCCTCCGCACCCGCTCTCCGTTGGCGGCCGTTTCGGCCTCCTGCACGAGGCCGCTCCAGCCGACACCTTCAATCGCGCGTGCGGGGCCGAGCGGTTTGAAGATCTCCGGCTGCGCGCCGAACTTCAGCTCGGCGAACTCCCCCAACGTGCCACCGTGCATGATGAAGGCCGACACGAACAGATGCACCGGCTTCGTCGGGTGCACGATGTGGATCGAGATGACCTGCTTTTCGCTGACCACGCTCCAATCCGGGGGGTGCTCAACGCTGAAGTTCGCGGTCTTGTGGTGATACTTCACCCAGCCACCCTCCACGACGGTCGGCGCAGGCCGGTGGTGGGCGTGGGGGTCCTGCCCCTGCGCGAGCGCTGCCAAGAGCGCGGTCGTCGTCCAGAAGTGGCCCAATGCCGTCTCTCCCCTCAGAACCAAGTTTGTTTCTTGCGGCTCCCGACTGCCCAAGCATACGCCACAACGCGCCGCTGTAGCCGGCGAAGCCGCTCCAAGGCGCGGGTTATCGGGGAAGCGCCGGCATTAAACCAGAGCCCAGGGGCGGTGTACACTCACGGCATCCTCGGCCTCGACATGATCCCCCGACCATCGACCACTCGCGAGCCTTTGCCAGCAACAAGATGCCGTTCATGAAACAGATGACGCGGATCGACCGCGAGTTCTACGAGCGCTTGAAGGCGCTCGACGAGGCGACGCTGATTCGCGAGCTCGAGCCCTGGGTGCTGACCGGCGGCTCGGTCCGCGACATCCTCAAGCGGCGCGACAAGATCGTCGCGCAGTTCGACCGTTTCGCGAGCGAGAAGGGCGAGGCGGCGGTGTTCCCGTTCTGAGTCGGCCCCCGATGCGCCGCCGCGTCCTGCTGGTCCTGCTCGCCGCGTCGCTCGCCTCGCCTTCGGTTCGCGCAAGGGACGAGGGTTGCGAACTCGCGAACGTCCCGCGTGTCGTCGCGATCGGCGACGTCCACGGGGCCTACGACGAGTTCCTCGCCGTGCTGCGCCTCGCCGGGATCGTCGATCAGAAGGCCCGCTGGTCCGGCGGCAAGACCCACCTGGTGCAGACCGGCGACATCCTGGATCGGGGGACCCAGACGCGGCCGGTGATGGAGCTGCTGATGCGGCTCGAGGGCGAGGCGAAGAAGGCGGGCGGGCGGGTGCACGCCCTGCTCGGCAACCACGAGGTGATGAACGTGCTCGGCGACCTGCGTTACGTGAGCCGAGAGGAGTACAAGGTGTACGAGACGCCCCGTTCGCGCGAGACCTGGGACGCGTTCTACCGCTCGCGATCGGAGGCCGCGCGGCAGGCCGCGAAGGAAGCCGAGCAGACGTTCGACGAGGTGGCGTTCCGCAAGAAGTTCGAGGAAGAGGCGCCGCTCGGCTTCGTCGAGCGGATCCAGGCGTTCTCGGACGAAGGACGCTACGGGCAATGGCTGCGCGAGCGCCGGGGCATGGTGCGCATCAACGGGATCGTTTTCCTCCACGGCGGCCTCACGCCCGAGGTGGCGGCACTAGGCTGCGAGGCGATCAACGCCACCGCGCGCCGGCAGATCACGAGCGACATCGCGAAGACGCGCGAAAACCCGCTCGCGTCTCTGGCGGCGGGCGAGAGCGGGCCCTTCTGGTATCGCGGCATGGCGCGCGAGGACGAGACGGCGTGGCTGCCGTCGCTCGAGCGCGTGCTCCAGGCGATCGCCGCGCACGCGGTCGTGATCGGGCATACGGTCACCGGTGACGGGCGCATCAAGCCGCGCTTCGGCGGCCGCGTCGTGATGATCGACGTGGGGATGAACCCGCTCTACGGCAGCAACCTCGCCGCGCTCGAGATCTGGCCCGACGGGAGCATGAGCGCCCTCTACGAGGGTGGCCGCCAGGAGCTGACCCGGCCAAAGGCTGCCGCGCTCACTTATCGAGCGTCGGCTATGATCGGCGCGACATCCAAGGGCGGACCCCGGAGGCAGCCATGAAAGCTGGCAGCAAGCTTCGTTTCTTCGCCTTGCTCCTGGCCTGCTTCGTCTGCGGAGGTGATGAGATGGTTGCGGCCTCCACTGCCAAGCCCGTGCTGCACGGACGCCACTGGGTGGCGATCACCGGTAAGCCGCTCGCCGCCACGGCGGGCTCGATGATGTACCAGAAAGGCGGCAACGCCGTCGACGCCGCGTGCGCGATGCTCGCCGCGACGGCGACGCTGTGGGACTCGCTGGCCTGGGGGGGCGAGACGCAAGCCCTCGTCTACAACCCCCACACGAAGAAGGTCGTCGCCGTGAATGCCCTCGGTGTCGCGCCCACCGGTGCGACGCCCGAGTTCTTCAAGCAGAAGGGCATGAACTACCCGCCCGCATACGGCCCGCTCGCGGCGGTCACGCCGGGCACACCGGCCGGCCTGATCGCGATGCTTGCCGAGTGGGGGAAGCTCAGCCTCAAGGACGTGCTCGGGCCGGCGATCCAGTTGGCCGACGGTTACCCGATCGAAGACGAGCTTTCGGCGTCCATCGAGCGCGAGAAGGCACGCCTCAAGGAATGGCCGTACTCGAAGGCAGTGATGCTGCCCCACCTGGGCGAGGCCTTCGAGGCGCCACACCCCGGCGAGATCTTCCGCCAGCCGGATCTCGCGGCTACGCTGCGCAAGCTGGTCGAGGCCGAGCAGCTGGCCAAGAAGGCCGGCAAGACCCGGCGCGAGGCGCTCTTCGCCGCCTACGACCGCTTCTACAAAGGCGACATCGCCAAGGAGTTCGTGCGCGGCGTGCAGGAGCAGGGCGGCCTGATCACGCTCGGGGACCTGGCCCGCTGGAAGTGGCGCTTCGAAGAGCCGGTGATGACCACGTACAAGGGCATCGAGGTCTACAAGCTCGACCGCTGGACGCAGGGGCCGGTGCTGCTGCAAGCCTTGAACATTCTCGAGAACGCCGACCTCAAGACGATGGGTTACAACAGCACGCGCTACATCCACACCCTCTACCAAGCGATGAACCTGGCCTTCGCCGACCGCGACTTCTACTACGGCGATCCCGATTTCCCGCCGGACGAGCCAATCAAGGGCCTGCTCTCCAAGGAGTACGCGAAGCAGCGCTTCGCCCAGATTCCCTGGGACAAGAACGATCCCGACGTGCGCCCGGGCGACCCGTATCCGTTCCAGGGGGGCATCAACCCGTTCGCGGCGCTGCTCCTGAACTGGCGCACGGACGGCGGGCCGCGGGCCAGCGGTAACGCCGAGCGCCCGTTCGCGGAGTCCTTCCGGGCCGGCACGACGTCGATCGAGGCCGCCGACGAAGAAGGCTGGGTGGTCTCGGTCACGCCCTCCGGCGGCTGGGTGCCCGGAGTGATCGCGGGCCACACCGGCGTCGGCCTCAGCCAGCGGATGCAGAGCTTCGTCCTGGACGAGGCCGAGAACCCGTTCAATGTCCTCGTCCCCGGCAAGCGACCGCGCGTGACGCTCACGCCGAGCCTCGCGATGAAGGATGGCCAGCCGTTCCTGGCCTTCGCGGTACAGGGCGGCGACGCCCAGGACCAGAGCCTCCTGCAGTTCTTCCTGAACGTGGTCGAGTTCGGCATGAACGTCCAGGAGGCGTGCGAGGCCGCCAACATCACGAGCTACCAGCTGCGCGATTCGTTCGACAGCCACGAGTCCAAGCCGGGCGAGTTGACGCTGAACGAATCCGTGCCCGACTGGGTGCGCGCCGATCTCGTGAAGATGGGCTACAAGCTCGACTTTGGCCGGCGCACCTCGGGCCCGATCAACGCCATCCTCTTCGACCGCGAACACGGCAGTTTCTGGGGCGGCTCCAGCAACCACGGCGACGACTACGGCATCGCCTGGTGAGAGCCGCCTTTCCGAGACGGCGCTTTACGCACCTGATGCGGGAGAATGGGATGCGACCTCTCTTGAGAGCCGCGATTGCCGTCGTCATGCTGCCCGGCTCCGTGCTCGCGACGCCGAGCGAGTCGGCGAGCCTGGTGCTCACGGGGGGACGAATCTGGACCGGCGATCCCGCGCAACCCTGGGCTGAGGCCGTGGCCGTGGCGGGCGAGCGGATCCTCGCGATCGGCACGAGCCGCGAGGTCCTGGCCCGCGCGAGCGACGCCACGCAGCGCATCGACCTGGCCGGCCGCTTCGCCATGCCGGGCATCAACGACGCGCACATCCACTTCCTGCGCGGCTGCTCGCGCCTGTCGCAGGTGGATTTGAACGGCGCCAGGTCTCTCGAGGAGATGCAACAGCGCATCGTGCAGTATGCGAAGGCGCATCCCGCCAGCGCTCCTCAAGACACCTGGGTCCTGGGTTACGGCTGGCAGTACTCGGCTCTGCCGGGACAGCGCCTGCCCGTGCGGCAGGATCTCGACGCGGTGCTGGCGGATCGTCCGGTGTATCTCGCCGCCTACGACGGGCACACCGGGTGGGCGAACAGCAAGGCTCTGGCTCTCGCGGGTGTCGACCGCCAGACGACCTACTCGGGCTGGGGCGAGATCGTGCGCGACGTCACGACAGGAGAGGCCACCGGGGTCTTCAAGGAACAGGCGCTGCGGCTGATCACGGACCGCATTCCAGCGCCTCCCCGCGAGCGACAACTCGAAGCCTTGCGGCAAGGACTCGCCCTCGCGGCGTCACTGGGCATCACCAGCATCCAGAACGCTCACGGCACGCCCGAGGAGGTGGAACTGTTCCGCGAGGCGCATGACCGCGGCGAGCTGACGCTGCGTGTCGGCGTGGCCCAGACGCTGCGTCCGCCGGTGACGCCGAAGCAGGTCGAGGAGATCCGCGCGCTGGCGGATCGCTACCGCAGCGGGCCGCTGCGGGTGGGCGCGGTCAAGCTCGTCGTCGATGGCGTGATCGAGACCCACACCGCGGTGCTGCTCGCTCCGTATTCCGACGAGCCGTCCACGCGCGGCTTGCCCGCCTGGACGCAGGAGCACCTGAACGAGGTCGTGGGCTGGATCGACCGCGCCGGGTTGCAGAGCTACGTCCACGCCATCGGCGATGGGGGAGTGCGCATGACCCTCGACGCCTACGAGCAGGCCCAGCGGGCGAACGGCCGGCGGGACGCGCGCCACCGCGTCGAGCATCTCGAGACCATCGATCCCGCCGATGTGCCCCGTTTCCAGAAGCTGGGCGTGCTGGCCTCGATGATGCCGATCCACGCCGACCCCGGCGGCAACGACGTCTGGGCCGCGGCCGTCGGGCCGGAACGTGCGAGCCGGGGTTTTGCCTGGCGCTGGCTCCAGCAGGCGGGCGCCTACCTGGTCTTCAGCAGCGACTGGCCTTCGACCCTGACCCTCGATCCGTGGCGCGGCTTGCACTGCGCCGTGAACCGCCAGACCGCGGACGCTCAGCCGCCCGCAGGCTGGTTTCCGGAGCATCGCGTCAATCTGGAGAGCACGCTCGCAGCCTACACGCGGGCCGGCGCCTACGCGGAGTTTCAGGAGCAGGAGAAGGGCACGCTGGCCCCCGGCATGATGGCGGACATCGTGGTCTCGAACGCCAATCCGTTCGAACTCGCGCCGAAGGACCTGCATACGCTGCGGGCGCAGACGACCGTGGTTGGCGGCCGCGTCGTGTACCAGGCGAAATGATCTGCAAGTATGACGTGGCTGTGACACAACGGCGCCCGGGTTCCGTCTAGAATCTCCCTTGGCAATGCCCGACCAACCCGAACCCAGGACTGCGGAAGCGGCGCTCGCCGAGCCGCCACTGCGCCAGTTGATCACGCCATTCGCCCAGGCCGAGGATCGTCGCGCCTGGTTCCAGCTCATGACCACGAGCCTGCTGTTCCTCGCAGGTTGGAGCATGATGGCTCTCGGCGTCCGGCAGGCGTGGCACTACGGCTTCGTCCTGCTGCTGGCGCTTCCCGTCGGCGGTCTGTACGTGCGGCTCTTCATTCTTCAGCACGACTGCGGCCATGGCTCGTTCTTCGGGAGGGCGCGCCTCAACGACGCCATCGGGCGGGTGATCGGCGTCCTCACGCTGATGCCGTATTCCTACTGGCGCAGCACGCATGCCATCCACCACGCCACCTCGGGCAACCTCGACCGCCGCGGCTTCGGCGACATCGACACACTGACCGTTCGCGAGTACGCGGCGGCGCCCTGGTGGCAGCGGCTGGGCTATCGCTTCTACCGGAGCACGCCCGTGCTGCTGGGGATCGGCCCGCTGTTCCAGTTCGTTCTCAAGCATCGCCTGCCGCTCGATCTGCCGCGCTCCTTCAGGAAGGAATGGACCAGCGTCTGGATCAACAACGCCGTGCTCGCGCTGCTCGTCTGCGTTCTCTCGCTGGCGCTGGGCTGGCGCACGCTGTTGCTCGTTCACCTGCCGGTGCTGCTCCTGGGAGGAACGGCCGGCGTCTGGCTCTTCTACGTGCAGCACCAGTTCGAGAGCACCTACTGGGCCAAGAGCGACGCCTGGGATGTCGAGCGCTCGGCCTTCGAGGGCAGCTCCTATTACGATCTGCCCAGGGTCCTGCACTGGTTCAGCGGCAACATCGGTTACCACCACCTGCATCACCTGGCGAGCCGGGTGCCGAACTACCGGCTGCGCGAGTGCTTCGCTTCGCACCCGCGCCTGCAGCAGGCGCCGCGCCTGACGCTCCGGAGCAGCCTGCGCTCGGCGCAGTTGCGGCTCTGGGACGAGCACGCCCAGCGTCTGGTTCCGCTCTCCGCCGTTGCCGCGCCGCGCCCCCCGCAAGCCTGAACGCCTCCACGCTTCGCCGAAGCACCGCGAGTTGAGATCGAGACCGGATCGCGGCGAACATCGTGCGGAGGATCGACATTCAAGATGATGAACCGGTGCTGCTCGTTCGCTCTTCTCGTGTTCTTGACCACGGTGAGTTGTTCAGGAGACTCGAACCCCGCGAAGCCGAGCGGTACGCTCCCGCTTCCGAGCCCATTGCCGCCCGGCGCCGATCGGGCGCTGTTCGTGGGCAACTCGCTCACC
>CAYTWT010000288.1:0-7830 GCA_964442185.1 uncultured Acidobacteriota bacterium | reverse complement strand
CAGCAGATCCCGGGAGCCCTCTTCCTCTACTCGCTCGAGGCACGGAGCCTTCGCAAGCTGGACGAATCCGAAGAAGCGGCCGCCTGGCTCCCGGACAGCCGGCGGATCCTCTTCAACAAGCGTGGGGCGCTCATCCTTCTCGACACCGTCACAGGCCGACGCAAGGAGATCCTGCCGGCGGGAACGCTCCCCGTCGAAGGCGGCTGGACGACGTTCAGCATCACCCGCGACGGCCACTCCATCGCCTATCTCGAAGCGCGCCGCGAAGGCGACATCTGGCTGGCGGATTTCGGCGGCGCCCGCGCAAGCGAACCCTGATGAACGGGGAAGGAAGCAGCCGCCTGGTCCGGGGGCTGGGCCCCATCGCCGCCGTCGCGCTGGTCGTGGGGAACATCATCGGAGCGGGCATCTACGTGGTGCCCGGCTCGCTGGCGGGGATCGCCGGGCCGCTCGCGCTCGTGGCCTGGGTCGTCAACGTGGCCGCGTACTTCTGCCTGGCCGCCGTCTTCGCCGATCTGGGTGGGGCCTACCCGATCTCCGGCGGTCCGCAAGTCTACGCGCAGAGGGCCTTCGGTGATTTCGTCGGGCTCGAGACGGCCTATTTGTACTGGTTCAGCGCGGTGATCGGAAACGCTGCGTACCCCACGGCCTTCGTCGGCTATCTGGCCGTGTTCGTGCCTGCCGTCTCGGCGCCGATCCCGGCGTTTCTGGTGGCCCAGGGCCTGCTCTGGTCACTGACCCTGGTCAACATCGCCGGGGTGCGAGTGGGCGGAGGAGTTCAGGTGCTGACGACGATCCTCAAGGTCGTGCCGCTGCTCGTGGTCTCCATCGGCCTCCTCGCGAGCGGCAGCGCCTCCAACTTGACGCCCTTCGCTCCGCACGGCTGGGCGAGCTTGTTTCCAGCGATCACGCTGGTTTCCTGGCTTCTCATGGGGACCGAAACCGTCACCATTCCTGCCGAGGAGATCGAGGGCTCGGGGCGGACGATTCGTCGCTCGGCCTACACGGGCTTTGCGATCATCGCGGGGCTTTATCTGCTGTTCAATTTCTCGGTCGTCTTTGGCCTTCCGGCGAACGAGATTGCCGGCAGCCCCACACCGATCGCGCTCGCAGCCGGCCGGGTGCTCGGCCCCTGGGGTCAGACGTTCATCGTCCTCGCGGCGATGGTGTCGGCCGCCGGAGTGCTGAATGGCTGGATCCTCGTGTCGGGCCGTCTTCCGTACGCTGCCGCGCGAGACGGCCTGGCTCCGGCGCCGCTCGCGCGCATCAGCGCCCGGACAGGGACGCCGGTCGCGGCCATCGTGGTCTCCTCCATTCCCCCAGCGCTCTTGCTGCTGCTGTTCTTCAACCAGACGCTGCTCGAGGCCTACAACTTCATCGCCCTCGCGTCCACGGCGATGGCCCTGGTCGTCCTCGGCGCGAGCTGCGCGGCCGAGATCGTGCTTCTGCGGCGCGAGCCTGAGCGCTTCACGGCCGCTCAGCGCCGGCGGGGTCCATATTGGGCGATAGCGGGTCTGGCCTTCGTGGTCTTGATGTTCGCCGGGGTGGGTAGCTTCGCGGCGCTGCTCACGTTGGTCGCGGCGCTCGGCCTGTCGCCCGGCTATTTCTGGCTCCGCAAGGGGCGTGCCGGGACTCCGGCTTCGCTCGGAGGATTGTAAGCGGCGGCCGCTCGCCCTCAATGCACGAAGCTGCGGAAGAGCGCGCCGCGCAGGCGGGGCGTGCTCCGGCCCGCGAGCTCGGCGGCATCGAGCGACTCGCCAAGGCGCAAGAGGCCGCGCACGGCGAGCCAGCGCAGCGGCTCGGGCTCCCAGTTCGGGAAGGGGGGACCCACCAGGGGCAGCCGAACCCGTTCGCTCTCGCGGCCGAGAATCAGCTCGGCCAGGGTCCGTCCGGCGAGGTTCGAGGCGGCCACGCCCTCGCCCACGTAGCCGCCGGCCCAGGCAAAGCCCGCCTCGCGGTCGAGGCCGACGGCGGGCCGCCAGTTGCGCGGCACACCCAGCGCTCCGCCCCAGCGGTGCGTGATTGCGACATCGCGCAGGACGGGGAAGAAGGACTCGAGCGTGCTCTGCACGCGCGCGAATGCCGCGAGGCCCGGCTCGAAACGGTCGTGGATCGCCGACCCGAAGTAGTAGGAGCCTCGGGTCCCGAAGGCGATCCGACCGTCCGCAGTGCGCTGGCCGTAGACCACGATGCGCCGGGGATCGCCGAAGGTCTCCCGGTTCGCGAGGCCGATCTCCTGCCACACCGCCTCGGGCAGCGGCTCGGTGGCGATCATCATCGAGTGCATCGGAACGAGCCGGCGCAGCTGACCCCGGAGCGTCCGCGAGTAGGCCTCGGTGGCGCAGACCACCGTGTCGGCGTGCAGCCTTCCGTGGCCGGTCACCACCAAGCGCCGCTCGAGGGCCAGCGCCGGGGTGCGCTCGTGGATCGCCACGCCGCGCCGCTCGACCGCATCGGCGAGGCCCCGCGCGAGCCGGGCCGGATGCAGCGCGGCGCAGTGTGACAGGAAGATTGCGCCGAGGTTGTGGCGCGCTCGCACCCGCAGCGCGCTCTCCTCCGGCTCGAGCCAGCGCCAGTCCTCCTCGCCGAAGCCCAGCGCCTGCCAGCGCTCGAGGTCCCGGCGCATCCCCTCGCGATGCGCCGGCGCGGTCGCGATCGACAAGTGCCCGCCCTTGGCGAAATGGCAATCGATCCCCTCTCGCTCGCAGACGCGACCCACTTCGTCGACGCTTAGGAAGAGCTCGCGCTGAAGCCGGATTGCGGCCTCGCGCTGCCCCGGATCGGCGAGCATGGATTCCATCCCGGCCAGCGTCCCGAGGCACCAGCCTCCGTTGCGGCCCGAGGCGCCGAAGCCTGCAATTTCGGCCTCCACGATCGCGACGCGAATACCGGGCGCGAGCGCCGTCAGGTAGTAGGCCGTCCAGAGCCCCGTATAGCCCGCCCCGACGATCGCGACGTCCGCGCGCACGTCGCCCGGTAGCGAAGGCCGAGGCGAGAGCGAGCGCGGGGTCGTCGCATGCCACAAGCTGAGCCCTCGGTACTCTTCCTGCGTTAGAAGCTCCCCTTGACGCGGTGGCGTAGTTAGTACGCCCCTGGCCAATCCGTGTCAATCGCTCTCGCATTGCCGATGCGCGCGCGATTCCGATAGCATCCGAAGCCGCGATGATCACAAGGGGACCCCGGGACCTCGGGCTGACGCGGCACATCACTCGTCGCGATTTCATCGGCGGCGTTGCCGTGGGAGCTGGCGCCGTGTGGGCGGGCCTCGGGGATGGGCCGCTCCAGGGCCAGGAGCCGGCGTTCGCTGCGGAACTCGCGACTGGCGACTACCCCCCGGCCCTGACAGGGCTGCGCGGTCAATACCCGGGATCGTTCGAGTTCGCCCACCTCGCGCGCGACGGGGCCTATCCCGCATTCCCGGAGGCAAAGGACACCGGAGAAACGTACGACCTCGTGGTCGTCGGTGGCGGGATCTCAGGCCTCTCGGCCGCGTACCTGTTCCGCCAGGCGCTGGGCGGCGACAAGCGGGTGCTCCTCCTCGACAACCACGACGATTTCGGCGGACACGCCAAGCGCAACGAGTTCCGGCACGAGGGGCGGCTATTCATAGGCTACGGCGGGACGCAGAGCATCGAGACGCCGTTTCCCTACAGCTTCGTCGCGAAAGCGCTGCTCCGCGAGCTTGGCATCGAAGTCTCACGCTACCCGGAGTTCCTCGACCGCGATCTCTACAACAGGCTCGGTCTCACGCGCGGCGTCTTCTTCGACCGTGAGACGTGGGGCGCCGACCGCCTCGTCCGCGGCTATTGCGAGCGGCCCTGGGATGAGTTCTTCGCCGAAGCGCCGGCGCCGGAGGACGTCCGGCGCGAGCTGGCCCGGATCCACGCCACGCAAGAAGACTTCCTGCCTGGCCTCACGGCCGGGGAGAAGGCGAAGCAGTTGGCAACGATCAGCTACCAGGACTACCTGCTGCGCATCGCGCGGCTCACGCCGGCGGCGCTGCCGTTCTTCGCCGGCATGGGCTTCCGCAACAACATGCGCATGGACACGGCACCGGCGTGGAAGGCGGCGCAGTACCAGGCGCCGGGTTTCGCCGGCCTCGGCCTCGAGGACGAGCTCGGATTCGACGAAGCGGGCTACACGTTCCATTTTCCAGACGGCGGCGCGACGATCACGCGCTTGCTCGTCAGCCGGCTGGCGCCGCATGCGATCCCGGGCCGGCACGACATGGAGACGGTCGCGCTGGCTCCGGTCTCCTACGCCAGCCTGGACGCCGCCGACTCTCCGGTACGCATCCGGCTCAATAGCACGGTCGTGCGCGTCCAACACGATGGCCCACCGGACACGGCGCGGTTGGTCCGCATCGCGTACGTCCGCGGTGGCCGTCTGCACACGGTCACCGCGCGCAACGTGATCCTGGCCTGCTTCAACTCCATCGTCCGCTTCCTGATGCCGGAGCTGCCCGACGCGCAGAAGCAGGCGCTCGCCTACGCGGTCAAGGTGCCGATGCTGTACTCGAACGTGCTGGTCCGTGACTGGCGGGCCTTCGAGAAGCTGCGCGTCTCGGGCGTGAGCGCGCCCGGCATGTACCACACGTCAGTGAGCTTGGACTTCCCGGTCTCGATCGGCGGCTACCATTGCTCGCAAAGTCCCGGTGAGCCGATCGTGGTCCACCTGGTCCGCAATCCCAACAAGCCCGGCCTGCCGCGGCGCGAGCAGCAGCGCGCGGGCATGCAGGAGATGCTGGCGACACCTTTCGCGACGATCGAGCTCGAGACGCGCCGGCAATTGGCGCGGATCCTCGGCCCGGGCGGCTTCGATCCGGCTTCGGACATCCTGGCGTTCACCGCGAACCGCTGGCCCCACGGCTACGCCTACACGTACGACAGCCTGGGCGATCCGGACCTGCCCGACGATCAGCGGCCCCACGTGATCGGCCGGCGCCGGTTCGGCCGGGTCGCCATCGCCAACTCGGACGCGGGAGCCGCTGCTTTCATCAACGTGGCGATCGACGAAGCGCATCGCGCGGTCCAGGAGCTGCTGCAGCGGCACGGCCTGAAGTAATGGCTCAGCCCGTGGCGGTGGTCAACACCATTCCAGCCAGGACGGAGGCGATGCCGGCCCATTGCAGCGCGCTGGGTCGCTCCTGCAGCATCGCCCAGGCGAAGCCGAGCGTGACGACCGGGTAGGCCCCCGAGAGCGGCGTGACGATCGACGCGGGCCCGTGCTTGTAGGCGATGGCCGCGAGCAGGCTGCCGACCGCCATGGTGGCCATCGGGCCGAACGAGCGGCCCCATTCGTGGCTCGCGCCGTCTCGTCCGAAGCGCAAGCCGTAGAGGCCAAGGGTCAAGAGCCCGCCGACGCCGAGGAACAGGGCCATGTTGGCCTCATGGGCTCCCGGGAAGCGGTACGCATAGCGGATCAGCGTCGCGGACACGCCCCAGATCATGACCGCCGCTCCGGCGTAGGCCATCCAGCGGCGTTGCGTCTTCCGCGTCTGGGCCTCGGGGGGCGAGTAGGCGAGGGCGAGACAGCCGGCGATCACGGCCACGACGCCGACGTACTGCGCCGTCGTGAGCATCTCGCCGAGGAACACGCGGGCCAGGATCACGGTGAGTGCCGGATACGCGGCGGAGAGCGTGCCCACGATCGAGATCGGGCCGTGGACGATCGACTGGTAGTAGAAGATCCAGGCGCTGCCGTCGAGCACGTAGGCGAGCAGGCCCCAGGTCGCGAACTGACGGTTCTCGAGCGCGAAGACCGGCGGCTTGTCCTGGAACGCCCAGAACGCGAGGCTCACGGCCGCGTTCGCGAAGGCGTAGAAAAGGCAGAACCGCGCCGGCGGCACTTCGCCGATGTACTTCTTCACCAGGCCCTGCGCGACGCCCCACAGGAACATCGCGAGGAGCGTCGGTGTGAGCCACTGCAGCGTCTCGGAACTCAGGCGTGTCCTCCGGAGCGTTGCGCAATCCTACACTCCCTTCCGCGCCCGGGTCAGGCCGGCGTGCCCCTGTCCGGATTCGGCTTCAAGGGATGGCGCCAAGCGAGTCCCCG
This sequence comes from uncultured Acidobacteriota bacterium, assembly GCA_964442185.1. Classification (GTDB taxonomy): domain Bacteria; phylum Acidobacteriota; class Vicinamibacteria; order Fen-336; family Fen-336; genus CADEEV01. The sequence continues at coordinate 1,776 of CAYTWT010000288.1, read as the reverse complement.
GAAACGCGCGTAGTCGCGATCCGTGGTCACCCATTCGCATCCAGACTCCAATCGGACGAAGGCGCTCAGTACCAGCTCGGAGATGCCATAAGCCGATTCGGAAGAGAGCGGGCTGGATGTGCCGCGCGGGCCTCGAGAGCATACTCGGGCTCCGGCGCCGAGGCTCGAGTTCGAGGGCACTATCGGCTGAGCCGGCCGTACTTCTCCAGAATCTCCCGCAAGCGGTCGTGCGGAAGCCGGTAGACCGTGTTTCCATCGATGCCGGTCATCGTCTCGGCCGCGACCATCGCGTTCACGATGGCCTCCTCGGTGGCCTCGATGGTGGCCGCGAAGAACGGGCTCAGGTCGCCGTTGGGCAACCACTCGATGGCGCTGCGTCCGGTCTCCTGCGCGGCACCGGAGTTGGCGGTTGCGAAGGCGATGAAGATGTCGCCGGAGCCGTTGGCGCCGGTGCCTCCGACTCGAGCGATCCCCAGCGGCACACGCCGCGCCAGGCGCTCGAGCTGGTGGGGCAGGAGGGGAGCGTCGGTGGCCACCACCGCGATGATCGAGCCGTCGCGATCGGACCCTGGCTTAGCTCCGGGCGCGGGCTCGTCCCCTTGGATCTCCTCCCCCACCGGCACACCGGCGATCGTGAGCCTCTCTCGCGACCCATGGTTGGCCTGAACCAGCACCCCCACCGTGAAGCGGCCGCCCGCGGCTTCCAGTACCCGCGATGAAGTCCCGATCCCGCCCTTGAAGCCATGGGCGACCATGCCTGTTCCGCCCCCCACGTTGCCTTCGGCCACCTCTCCGCCCTGCGCGGCCAGGAGCGCCTGAAACGCGTGCTCCTTCCGGACGTGCTGGCCGGCGATATCGTTCAGGAAGCCGTCCCAAGTCTCGGCCACCACAGGCTGGTGCCAGGGGATCTCCTGCTTCACGACCTCCTGGAACCAGGAGTTCACCGCATCGCGGACGACACCCACGCTGTACGTGTTGGTGATCATCACCGGCCCGCCCAGCAGGCCGCCTTCGTCCACCCAGTGGGTGCCCGTCATGTCGCCAAACCCGTTCAGCGCGTAATGGCCCGCGAACACGGGTTCCCACTTCCTTCCCTTCGGGAGTATGGCGGTCACCCCGGTGCGCACCGGGCCCCGGCCCGCCACGAGCTTGCCTTCGCCCGTGATGAGGGTGGTGTGGCCAACTAGCACGCCCGCTACATCGGTGATGGCATTGTGCGGTCCCGGAGAACCCGAGAAGGGGATACCGAGATCGCGGGCGCGGGGGCCGGGGTTCGGCTGGGCCTGAGGCGACATGATCCCGCAGAAGGCGAGGAGGGGGACGGCCCACAGTACGACGGATGGCATGGTCAGCTCCGAGGACGGTGGTGTTGGGGGCGACGATGGGAGTTTACGCCCTGATGGACTGGACCGCAGGCTGCCGGAAGCGCGGCGGTACACTCAGCGGACGACTCCCGCCGCTCGAGCTCAACGCGATGGCCGTATAATGCCGCGCCTCCAATAACTGATCGCTGAAACATGGCCCTCACTCCCGGCATCCGCCTTGGCCCCTATGAAATCGCCTCACCCCTCGGCGCAGGGGACATGGGTGAGGTCTACCGCGCGAAGGAGACGCGCCTCGACCGCGAGGTCGCGGTCAAGATCCTGCCCGAGGGCTCGCCGCCGATGAGCAGCGGCGGGCGCGCTTCGAGCGCGAGGCGAAGGCGGGTCGTGCTCAACTGGACCGAAGAGCTGAAGCGGATACTTGCAAGAGGCGGCGCCCGGTGACGATCGCGAC
>CAYTWT010000287.1:0-1582 GCA_964442185.1 uncultured Acidobacteriota bacterium | reverse complement strand
GCTCGAAGCGCTCGCGCAAACCGGGGTCAGCCGCGAGATGCTGGGGAAGGACCTTGAGGGCGACGGTGCGGTCGAGCCTGGTGTCCTTCGCGCGGTAGACCTCGCCCATCCCGCCCGCCCCGAGGGGGGCCAGGACTTCGTAGGGCCCGAGTTGGGCGCCAGGTTCGAGGGGCATCGACTCGCTGGGGACGGCCCAGTATAGCGGAGGGCCCGGTATCGGTCGGTGTCCCGGGCTCGAATCGTGCGGACTCGGGCCACTACTTGGGGAGCTTGAGGTACTCGATCGGGAAGGCGAAGGCGTTCGGCTTCGCCACCAAGGCGCCGAAGGCATCGAGGACCACGGAAAGGAGGATGCGCTGGGTCTCCATTTGCTCCCACCAGATCATGCGGAAGGGCCGGCCATCGCGAAGCCACTGGTTGGCCACGGGCAGGATGTCGTGATCCGTCGAGACGAAAACCCTCCCCGCTCTTGAGGCGTACTCGAAGAGAGGTGTGTCCGTCGTCTTCTCGCCGAATTCCTCTTCGGCGTGCTGGACGTCCCAGCCTCTCTGGCGAAGGCCGCGGATGATCGGCCCGTCGACGTTCTCGTCTGTGAAAAGCGGAAAGCGACCGGACACTACGGGCGCGGCTGGCGGTTCAGATACTCGGCGCGGATGGCTTCGATCTCAGCAGTGGCCTTGTGAGAGTCCTCGAAGTAGGCCTCGATCTCGTCGGGGTGATCGTAGTAGTAGACGAGCGCCGAATGCACTTGTGCGGGCGTCAGCGGCCGGAGGTAGTAGCCGAGCATCTCCTCGGTTGTGTATCCGCGCTTGTGGAGGAGGACGATGTCCACGACCGCGATGCGCGTGCCTTCGATGCAGGCCTTGCCCCCACGGACCCCTGGGGTCTTCTCGATGTGGGGATAGCTCACGATCTCCGCGGCTGTCGCCATGACAGGTTCCATTCTACCAGAGTAGCCACCGCGAGGGCGACGGTGCGTATCGCGCGGTGCGGCCGAGCCGCGTGTCCTTCGCGCGGTAGACCTCGCCCATCCCGCCCGCCCCAAGGGGGGCCAGGACTTCGTAGGGCCCGAGCTGGGCGCCAGCTTCGAGAGGCATCGGCTCGAAAGGGACGACCCAGTATGCGCCCGCTACTCGCGCGGGTCGAGCGGCCCACTTGCGCCCCTCACGCTCCCCGGCTACCATCGAAGTGATGAGTACGCTCGCCGAGATCGAGAAGGCGTCCGAGGCTCTGTCACAGGAAGAGAAGGAACGGCTGATCCTGTTCCTTGCCGCCCGGCTGCGAAGCGAAGGCGTGCGGACGCCTCCTCCCCGAACGCTCACCCGCGAGCAGATCGACGGGTGGATCGCCGACGATGAGACCGAGCTGCGGACCCTCAACCAGGAGGGATGAGGCTCTTCCTCGACACGAGCGTCCTGCTCTCCACAACCTCCCTCTGCTCCCGGCCGGAGCGACCTCGGCGTGGGGGCGTCTGCGCTCAGCTCTTGCCATTCGTGACGACGTCTTGACCCTGGATCGTGCCGTGGTCTTCCCGGCCAGCAAGGATCGGCCGGTGCTTTTTGGCGCGCTGGCGTGGGCCGAC
>CAYTWT010000286.1:0-5537 GCA_964442185.1 uncultured Acidobacteriota bacterium | reverse complement strand
CAAGCCCGACGAGTACGACCGCATCCTGAAGGCGCTGGGTCGCGAGCCCAACCTCACGGAGCTCGGGCTGTTCTCGGTGATGTGGTCCGAGCACTGCTCGTACAAGTCGAGCCGCATCCATCTGAAGACCCTGCCGACCGATGGCCCGCGCGTGCTGCAAGGGCCGGGAGAGAATGCCGGCGCGGTCGACATCGGCGACGGGCTGGCGGCTGTCTTCAAGATCGAATCGCACAACCATCCCTCGTACATCGAGCCGTACCAGGGGGCGGCCACGGGTGTCGGCGGGATCTTGCGCGACATCTTCACGATGGGCGCGCGCCCAGTCGCGGTGCTGAACTCGCTGCGCTTCGGTCCGCCCGACGACGACCGCTCGCGCCGCCTGCTCGCCGGTGTGGTGGCCGGAATCGGAGGCTACGGCAACGCCTTCGGCTGCCCGACGCTCGGCGGCGAGGTCGTTTTCGAGCCGTGCTACGAGAAGAACCCGCTCGTCAACGCCTTCTGCCTCGGCCTCGTGAAGACGGACCAGATCTTCAAGGGCCGCGCCGAGGGCATCGGCAACACCGTCTTCTACGTCGGTGCCAAGACCGGCCGGGACGGCATCCACGGCGCGACGATGGCCTCAGCCGAGTTCGGCGAAGGGCGCGAGGAGAAGCGCCCCACGGTGCAGGTCGGCGATCCCTTCATGGAGAAGATCCTGCTCGAGGCGTGCCTGGAGGCGATGAAGACCGGCGCCATCGTCGGCATCCAGGACATGGGCGCTGCAGGGCTCACGTGTTCGACCTCCGAGATGGGATCGCGCGCGGGGACCGGCATCGAGATCGACATCCAGAAGGTCCCGATGCGCGAGACGGGCATGAGCGCCTACGAGGTGATGCTCTCCGAATCGCAGGAGCGGATGCTGCTCGTGGCCGAGAAGGGTCGCGAGCAGGAGGTGATTCGCGTCTTCGAGAAGTGGGACCTGCACGCCGAGGCGATCGGCACGGTAACCGCGGGCCAGCGCCTGCGGATCTTCAATGGCGGTCTGCTCGAGGCCGACGTCCCGAACCAGGCGCTCACCGACGAGGCGCCGCTCTACGATCGCCCCTGGGTCGAGCCGGTGAATCCGGCCGCCGCAGAGGATGTGAGCCACTTGACCGCGCCTGTGGATCTCGGCGAAGCGTTGCTCAGCGTGCTCGCATCGCCGAGTGTGGCCAACAAGCGCTGGATCTACCGGCAGTACGACTCGACCGTGCGCACCAACACGCTCGTGGGTCCGGGCTCCGATGCTGGAGTGATTCGGGTCAAGGGCACGAAGAAGGCGCTCGCCATGGCGACCGACTGCAATGGCCGCTACTGCTGGCTCGACCCCTACGCGGGCGCGCGCCTGGCGGTGGCCGAGGCCTGCCGCAACGTGGCCGCGTCCGGCGCGGTCCCGATCGGCGCCACGAACTGCCTCAACTTCGGCAACCCCGAGAAGCCCGAGATCATGGGCCAGCTGGTGGCGGCGATTCGCGGCATGGCCGAAGCCTGCCGTGTGCTCGACGTGCCGATCACCGGTGGCAACGTCTCGCTCTACAACGAGACCGACGGCAAGGCGATCTACCCGACGCCCGTGATCGGCGTGGTCGGTTTGATCCAGGACGCTGCCCACACGCTGACGTCGTGGTGGAAGGAAGCCGGGGACGCGGTCTACCTGCTCGGCGCTACGGCCGCAGACGTGGGCGGCAGCGAGTACCTGAAGGTCGTCCACGCTCGCGTTGCCGGCAGGCCGCCGAAGCTCGACCTCATGGCCGAGAAGAAGTTGCACGGGCTGATGGCCGAGGCGGCCGCCGCAGGCGTGTTGCATTCGGCTCACGACCCGAGCGACGGGGGACTGGCGGTGGCGCTCGCCGAAAGCTGCTTCGCCCAGGAGGACGCCGGCCTCGGCGCTCGTCTCGAACTGCCTGGCGCGTTGCGCGCCGATGTGCTGCTCTTCTCGGAATCGCCCTCACGCATGGTCGTGAGCACGCCTGCCGGTCGAGAGCTCGAAGCGCTCGCTGCGCAACTCGGAGTTCCATGTGCTCGGATCGGCAGCGTGGGTGGGGATAGGCTGATATTGGCGGCGGGCGGCAAGACGCTCGTCGATCTGCCGGTTTCGCGTTTGCTCGAGGCGTGGACCAGTCTCGAACGGAAGCTGTCGGGCTAGAAGAATAAAGGGGAGGGCGAGATGGGCTCCAAGCTACGGACTGCAAGTTGGGTGCTGTTGACGATCGTGGGGGCGCTGGTGCTTCTGATCAGTTTCATATCCGCCAACCTCGGCTACCGCGGGGACTACCCGATCGGAGCAGTGCCGGTGGCGGAGGTGGCTGCGGGCCGCGAGGCCGTCCTGACCGCGCTACGCGGGATCCGCGGGACCTCCGCCGCCTATGCCGCCGGCTTCGCCGTGCTCTTCCTGGCGACGGTTCTCGGCCCCTACCGACGGGGCGAAAGCGGTGCGTGGTGGGCGATCCTGGCAGGAATGCTGGCGATCGTTGTCGTCACGCTCCCCCGCACTCCGCTCCTGGGGATCCCGATGGGACAGGGAGGCACGGGACCGGTGCTGGTCCTCGGGGGCATGATCCTGCTCGGGTTGTTCCTCGACATCGGCCGGCTCCGCTCGCGCTGAGCGCTACGCGTCGCCGCGGCGGATCAGGATGGCGATCGCCGCGAGCGTCAGGAGCGGCCACAGCGCGGAGAGGGGATAGAGCCGCCCCAGCGCTATGTGCGCGCGAAGCGGCCCGATCGCCAGCGAACTGAGGCCCACCCCGCTCATCACGGCGGCCATCATCATCGAGGCGATCCACGGCCCATGCGTCGCGTAACGCCGCGTCGCCAGGCTCAGGGTCAGGGGAAAGCACGCCGAGCAGGCGAGGCCTGCCCAGGCGAAGGCCAGCGCGCCGCCGGTCGCGGTGCGAACCAGCGGCAAGACGAGGAAGGCCGAGACCATCAGTAGCGGCATCGAGGCCCAGATCGGACGGGCCGCGACTCGCAGCAGCAGCAGTGAAGCCACGACGCGTCCTCCGGTGAGGGCGCCCCAGAAGGCCGACAGGGCAAAGGCCGCGGCCGCGGGTGCCAGGCCGCGCTCCTCGGCCAGGTAGAGCAGCGCCCAGTTGCCGACCGTGCCTTCACCGATTGCGTACAGGACAGCCGTCGCGACAAAGAGCCAGAACGCCATCTCGCCGAGCGGGCGTCGCTCCGCGACGACCCCCCGCCCGGCTGCCGTTTCGGGCGCGGGAAGCGCGACGATCAGGCTGGCCGCAACCAGGATCAGGCAGAGCGCCGCCAGCAGGACCGGGAAAGCGACCCAGAGCTGGGCCGCGCTCAGGAAGCCCGCCAGCAGCGGCCCGGCAGCGAGCCCAGCGCCCATGGCCGTGTGCATGGCCACGATCGCCGCGTCGCGACGTCGTGGAACGAGCAGTGCGGGGTAGGTGTTGAGCGGCGCCGCGCAGAGGCCGAAGCCCAGACCGAGGCAAGTGGTCCCGAGCAGAATGCTCGCGTAGGCGGCGTCGGGCCGGAGCGCGGCGCTGGCCGCCAGAGCGACCTGCGACACGAGGTTGACGCCGAGTGCGAGGGCCAGCAGCCTGCGCAGGCCGAGGCGCCCCGCCAGGAAGCCGCCCGCGATCGAGCCGCCGATCACCATCACGACCTGCGGTAGGAAGATGGCGCCGTACTCCGCGTCGCTGAAGCCGTGAGCGTGCTTGAGGATCGCGCTGCTGGCGGGGAAGCTGACCAGCGTCAGGCCCTGGACGAGCGCACCGGCGTACACCGTCGCCCCCGCCATCCGTAGCGACCGAGCCGCGAGCGGCGAGGCGCTCAACTCGAAAGGCCGATGCCCATCGCATCGAGGGCACGCAGCAACAGCCCCGGCTTCTCGCCGGCATCGACCCGCCGCAGCGCACGCGACACGAGGCTCACGGCAAGCGAGCGCAGTGGCTCGGGCGGGTACGGGAACGGCGGCTTGCGGACGAGCTGGAGGTCGAGGAGCGGGCTCGGCCGGTCCAGGGCCATGTGCGCCAGGATCTTGCCGGCCAGGTGCGTCGTCCCGATGCCGTGGCCCGTATAGCCGAGGCCGTACAGCACGCGCACGCCGCGCGCCGCGCCGAAGAACGGCGTGAAGCGCGTGGTCGCGCAGATCGCGCCGCCCCAGGCGTAGGGAAACGCCAGCTCGCGCAGCGCGGGGAAGTGTTCCGCGAAGCTGCGCCTCAACTCGGCGTAGTGCGACTCGGAATGGTCGCAGCTTTCGTCGACCCGGTTGCCCGCGTAGTACTTCGCCTCGCTCGTGCCCCACAGCACGCGACCATCTTTGGTCAGCCGGTAGTACTTGAAAAAGGTCCGCACGTCGGCGACCCCGGCTCGGCTCTTCCAGCCGATCGCGGCGCGCTGCGACTCGCTGAGCGGCTCGCTCACCACGATGTAGTCGTAGAAGGGGATGAAGCGGAAGCGCAGCTGGGGAAGGAGATGATGCGTGTAGGCCGACGTGCCGAGGATCGCTCGACGGGCACGCAGCTCGCCCCCGGCGGTGCGCACGACGATGCCGGCGCCATCGTTTTCCAGCGCCGTGACCTTGGAGCGCTCGAAAACGCGCACTCCCAGCCGCAGCGCCTCGCGCTTCAGGCCTTGCACCAACTTCACGGGATCCAGGATCCCGCCGCTGGGGTTGAAGAGGCCGCCCTGGTAGAGCTCGCAGTGGATGTCGGCGCGCACCTCTTCGCGGGAGAGCACGCGCAGCTGCGTGATGCCGAGACCGCGCGCGCACTCGAGCGTCCCGCGCAGGTCCTCCAGGTGGGCCTCGTTGAGCGCCACGTGCAACTGGCCGCTGGGCTCGAAATCGCAGTCGATCCCGCGCGCCTCGAGGAAACCCAACATCTCGGTCACGTTGTCGCGGCCCAGAAGCGCCAGGCGCGCGGCTTCGTCGCGGCCGAAGTGAGCCACCGCCAGCTCGTGGCCGTGGTCGATCGTCTCCGCCAGCATCCCGGCGTTGCGTCCGCTGGCGCCATAGGCCGCGGTGCCCTGCTCGACGACCGCGACATCGGCCGCGGGATCGAGGGCCTTCAGGTGGAGCGCCGTCCACAGGCCGGTGAAGCCGGCGCCGACCACGACGAGGCCAGCCTCGTGGCGGCCCTCGAGCGGCGCCGCCGCGTCGCCCGGATGGGCTGCCAGCCAGTAGCAAGCTGCTTCGATGGGCCGACGTTCGGGTGCCACGCGCCGGCATTATGGCCGCTCCGCAAGCGGCTTTGAGTTGACCTCGGGTCACGGTGAGAGGACTCCCCGCGGCCTATAATTCGGGTATGCCGACCACAACTACGGTGCCGCTCATTCGCACGGCTCCGCCCGGGCCCGAGAGCCGCAAGCTGATGGCCCGCGAGCGGGAGATCCTGGCCCACGGCGCATACGGGGACTGGGACGAACGTTACTTCGTCGCGAAGCGCGCCCAGGGCTCGTTGATCGAGGACGTGGACGGAAACCGCTTCATCGACTTCGGGGCCGGCTGGGGCACCAACAACGTCGGCAACTGCCATCCCGAGATCGTCGAGGTCGTG
>CAYTWT010000285.1:0-17689 GCA_964442185.1 uncultured Acidobacteriota bacterium | reverse complement strand
CCGCCGCCGCAGGTGTCTGACCGACCCGCCGCAGCAGCTCGAAACCCTCGCTGCCCTCGGCGTAAAGCAGCGCCCCTCGCATGCTCAGGTCCTCACGCAGCGCGGCGAACGCGTCCTCCAGAAACGCCTCCAGCATGCTTCGCTGGGAGCGGCCGGGGCGCAGCTCGCCGAACAGGTTGTCGAGGCGCCGATAAAGTTGCTTGGGCTCGACCCGCCACGTCACTTCCACAGCTCGAGCTCCAGGAACGTCGGCCTGAGTCGTTGCATCCGCAACAAGCTACAGCCCGGTTGTGACGACCGTGTTACGGACAGGAAAACAGTGACGAAACGCGGGACTTTCCGCGGCGAATGTTTTACGCGGCGTTCACGGCGCCGTCACACCGTCGTCATCTCGACCACCTACCTTGAGCGAGCGTGCTGAGCGTCTCAAGTAGGTGCCGTTTCACTGCGAAGGAGAAGCGTTACATGATTTCGAACCTCGTCCGACGCGGGCTCACGGCGGCCGCCCTGCTCTTCGTGAGCCTCGCGATCACCGTCAGCGCCAGCGCTCAAGGGATGTACTACAAGGAGTTCAAGAAGGACGGCCGCATCTACGTCTTCAACGACGCCAAGCGGGCCGACGCCTTCGAGAAGAGCGGAGAAGTGGGCACCGGCCTGACCCGCCTCAACAGCGGCCCGAACGGCGAGACCGTGGTCGCGGACAGCGAGCAGGCCCTGGACCTGTTCTTCTTCAAGTACGGCATCTCCCAAGTCGTCGAGCGCCCCAAGCCGCCCGTCCAGAAGATCGAGTGGCGCGACGGCAAGACGCGTATCACGACGGACAAGGCCTACCTGGAGATCTCCAACCGAATCCAGCCGCGCTTTACCCAGGAATTGCCCGACGACAGCGTCCAGGTTGCCGGGACCGGAGCCAAGGGCGACTCCAAGGGGAGCTTTCGCATCCGCCGCGCCAAGTTCAAGCTCGAGGGCTGGTTCTACAAGCCCGAGCTCGAGTACGAGCTCCAGCTCAACTGGCCCGACGTCACGGGCACCCCTTCGTCCCGCTTCCTCGAGGACGCCAACATCGACTGGGACTTGACGAAGAAGAAGCAGTTCCGCGTTCGCTTCGGACAGTTCAAGGCCCCGTACGGCCGGCAGCAGCTCACCTCTTCGGGCGCCCAGCAGTTCGTCGATCGGGCCATCACCGACGAACGCTACAACCCGGGCCGCGAAACCGGCCTGGCCCTCTGGGGTACCGTCGGCGGCAACAAGCTCGAGTACCGGGCCATGGTCTCGCATGGCAACGGCCGCAGCCAGAGCGCGAACGACAACGACAAGTACCTGCTTTCGGGCCGGGTGCAGTGGCAAGCGTTGGGCGCCACGCGCATGAACCAGTGGGCCTCGGGTGCGCTCATGACGGAAGGCGATCTCGGGGACTCCCAGGGCAAGCCGCTGCTGGCGATCGCGGGCAACTTCCTCAAGAACGACCGCAAGTTCTCGGCCACGACAGCGGTGAACGACGACACCCAGTGGGGCTTCGACTACACCTTCAAGTACAGGGGCTTCGCCAGCGTGGCCGAGTACACCAACCGCGAATCGAAGCCGTTCACCGCGGCCGTGGCCGGCACGAAGTTCAAGGACAAGGGCTTCCTGGTCCAGGCCTCTTACGCCTTCAAGGCACCTGGCCCTGCCGCCTACTGGGAGCTGGCCGGTCGCTACTCGAAGCTCGACCCCACCGACCTCAAGTCGGGGGACGACCGCAGCGAGGTCGGTGGCGCCTTCAACTACTACTACAACAAGCACAACATGAAGGTGCAGGCCGACTACCGCAGCATCAAGGACGACGCGGCCAACAGCGGCGCCGGGACGACCAACAAGGAATTCCGGCTCCAGTGGCAGTTCATCTTCTAGGCCGACGCGGCCCGACGCCGAGGCCGATCATGGCAGCGTCGGGCCGATTGTTTACACGGAATTAACAGCGGCGAGACGCCGCGTTTCCACGGGGTCGATAGTCTCGAGATCGCGTTGGAGGCTGGGGCGTCCCTGCACGGAGGAAGGTCTCATGAAGCGTTTGGTCCTTGGCGTGGCGGTCCTAGCCGGCGCGCCCCATGTGTTCGCACAGCAGCAGGCCGTGGACGCGGCGATCCCGGCGTATCAGAAGACGTCCGGCGTCTCCGGAAACGTGAACAGCATCGGCTCCGACACCATGAACAACATGATGACGCTGTGGGCCGAGGCGTTCCTGAAGATGTACCCCAACGTGAAGGTGCAGATCGAAGGCAAGGGCAGCTCGACCGCGCCGCCCGCCCTGATCCAGGGCACGGCGCAGTTCGGTCCCATGTCGCGCACGATGCGCGCCACGGAGCTCGACCAGTTCGAGCAGAAGCACGGTTACAAGCCGACCCAGTTGCGGACGTCGTACGACGCGCTGGCGGTCTACGTCAACAAAGACAACCCCATCGAGAAGCTCACCCTCGCTCAGGTGGACGCGATCTTCTCGAAGACGCGCCGCCGTGGCTACAAGCAGAACGTCACGAGCTGGGGCCAGGCGGGCCTCACGGGAGATTGGGCGAGCCGCCCCATCAGCCTGTACGGTCGGAACTCGGCCTCCGGCACCTACGGCTTCTTCAAGGAGCATTCCCTCTCGAATGGCGACTACAAGGACCAGGTCAAGGAGCAGCCGGGTTCGGCCTCGGTCGTCCAGGGCGTCACCGAGGATCGCTTCGGGATCGGCTACTCCGGCATCGGCTACCGGACCTCCGGGGACAAGGTGGTGTCCCTCGCCGGCGCCGACGGCGCGTTCTCGAGCGGCAGCTATTCCGACGTCGTCGGCGGCAAGTACCCGCTCGCGCGCTTCCTCTACATCTACATCAACAAGGCGCCGGGCAAGACCCTCGACCCGGTCGTCAAGGAATTCTGCAAGCTGATCTTTTCCAAGGAGGGCCAGGAGGTCGTCGTGAAGGATGGCTACCTGCCCCTGTCGGCGGAGATCGCGCGGCAGGAAGCCGCGAAGTGCGAGTGATCTGAAGCCCACCAACGAAGCGGGCGGGGACCTCGGTCCCTGCCCGCATCCCATCAAGCCTGAGGAGTCCAGAGCCCGATGGCCGTAGCCGCCCCCACCGTCGCCAGCATCCGTGACCGGGTCGTCAAGCAGGCGGGCCGCTCGCGGCGCGTCAAGCTGATCGACCGGCTGGCGACCGGGCTCATCACCCTCGGAGGCCTGTTCATCATCGTTGCCGTGCTGTTCATCTTCATCTTCATCCTGGGCGAGACGCTGCCGCTGTTCCGCGCTTCGCGCGGCGAGGCGCGCGGCGTGCTCGAGCTGGCAACGCTGCCGGCGGCCGCGGTGGCCGCTCGCGGCGCGTCGACGGCTGCCTCCGGCGGCGTGGCTCCGTCGGGCTCGGCGCCCGCTCCTCCGACAACCTGCGCGGCGCGCCGGATGGTTGTGGGCATCGACGAGTACCAGCGCTATTTGTACGCGCTGCTGTCGGATGCGAGCGTCGTCTTCTTCAACGCGCAAGACGGTTCCTTCGCTCGCCAACTCGCGCTGCCCGGCCTGGAACGTGCCGAGGTGGTCTCGGCCTCGCGCAGCACGCTGAGCGACTTCATCGGCATCGGCCTTGCGGACGGGCGGCTGTCCATGCAGCAGGTCCGCTTTCGCCCCCGCTACGAAGAACAGAAGCTCGTGGACCTGGACCTGGAGGTGAGCGATCGCGGTACGGTCGCGCTCGACCCCGACAAACGGCCGCTGCGGGCCGTGGCCTACGAGGAAACCGAAGGCCGCAAGACCGCCCTGGGCGTCGCCACCGACACGCAGGTGCTCGTCTACCGCACCGACGACGAAGGCGGCGAGCATCGCGGGTCGCTCGAGACGCAGGCCGGCGACCGCATCACCCACGTCAGGATCGGCCGTTCGGACACCGCGGTCGCCGCCACCGACCAGGGCAACCTGTATCACTGGGAGCTGGCGCCCGAGATCCGGCTGACCGAGACCAAGCACGTCTCGGAGGCCCCGATCACGGCGATCGAGTTCACGCTCGGCAGCCTCACCCTGGTCGTGGGCGACCAGCGCGGGGAATCGTCGGGCTGGTTCCGAGTGAGGCTGCGCGACGAGAACACCGAGCTGAACTACGTCAAGGCCCACAGCCTGGCGCCACAGGGCGTCTCGATCGCGGCCGTCGGCGTCTCCACCCGCGACAAGAGCTTTGCGACCGTGGGCGCCGACGGTTCGGTGGTGCTGCGCCACATGACGTCGGAGCGCACGCTGCTCGAGTTCCCGGCCACCGGACAGGCCCCGATCCAGGCGCTTGTCACGCCCAAGAACGACGCGCTGTTGGTGGTGCAGCAGGACGGGCGCGTGGCGCGCTACTCGATCGAGAACCCGCATCCGGAGATCTCCTGGAAGGCGCTCTTTGGCAAGGTCTGGTACGAGGGCTACGCCAAGCCCGAGTACGTCTGGCAGAGCACCGGTGCCACCGACGACTTCGAGGCCAAGTTCAGCCTGGTGCCGGTGGTGTTCGGGACCATCAAGGGCACCCTGTACGCGCTCTTGTTCGCGGTCCCGCTCGCGATCCTGGCGGCGCTCTACACCTCGCAGTTCATGCACCCGCGCCTGAAGGCCAAGATCAAGCCCACGGTCGAGATCATGGCGGCACTGCCCAGCGTCGTGGTCGGCTTCATCGCGGGCCTGTGGCTCGCGTCCCGGGTGGAGCGCGAGATCGTCCCCGTGCTCCTGATGATCGTGCTGCTCCCGCTCTTCGGCACCCTCGGCATCTTCCTATGGGACCGGCTGCCCCGGGCCTTCCGTAACCGGCTGGGCCCGGGCATGGAGATCGCCCTGATCGTGCCGCTCGTGTTCCTGGGCGGGCTCGCGGCGCTGTGGCTCGGGCCGGCGACGGAAGGCGCCCTGTTCCGCGGTGATTTCCGGCTCTGGCTGCAGAGCGCCTTGGACGTCGTCTATGACCAGCGCAACTGCCTGGTGGTCGGCCTCGCCATGGGCTTCGCCGTGATCCCGATCATCTTCACGATCGCGGAAGACTCGTTCTCGAGCGTGCCCCAACATCTGACCGCGGCGTCCCTCGCCCTCGGGGCGAGCCGCTGGCAGACCGCCGTGCGGGTCGTCCTGCCGACCGCCAGCCCAGGCATCTTCTCCGCGATCATGATCGGGTTCGGGCGCGCCGTCGGCGAGACGATGATCGTGCTGATGGCGACCGGCAATACGCCGGTCCTCGACTGGTCGATGTTCAACGGCATGCGGACGCTATCTGCCAACATCGCGGTCGAGATCCCGGAGGCGCCCTACGGCGGCACGCTGTACCGGACGCTGTTCCTGGCCGGCCTGGTGCTCTTCCTGATGACCTTTCTCGTCAATACCATCGCCGAGGTGATCCGTCAGCGCCTGCGCGAGCGCTACCGGGCGATTTGATGGGAAGCCTCGTGAAGTCTCTCCGCCGCGGCGACCCGATGCTGTGGTTCACCGGCAGCGCCCTCGGCATCTGCATCCTGATGATCTTCGGCTTGATCCTGGTGATCCTGACGAGCGGCCTCAGCTTCTTCTGGCCGCAGTCGCTCACGCAGCTCAGCTTGAAGAACGGCGGCGTCTTCCTTGGAGAGCTCGTCTCGACCGAGCCGATTCCCAACCCCGGGCACCCCGAGCATTTGCAGAAGCGGCGCCTGCTGCTGCGGGTCGGCAACCGCGATCTCCTCGGCTTCGACTTCAAGTGGATCGACGAGGCTGAGATCGCGCGACGCGAGGAGCCGAAAGACGCCTTTTTCGTCGAGCGCCAGGAGTACGGTCCCTTCCTCGGGACACCGATTCGGATCAAGGAAGGCGACCAGGTCGTGAGCGACGGCGCAGCCGCCGTCGCGGCGGCCCTGCCGGCTCTGTTGGTGCGGGCGTCGCGGGATCGCGGGGCGATCGAGCGCCTCGAGAAGCACGAGATCGGCGACATCAACTCCGAGATCGAGCGCCTGCGGCTGGAGGCGCGAGCCCTCGACCTCCAGGCGAAGAAGCACCCGGAGGCTGAGGTATCCCGGCAGCGGGCCGAGATCGAGCGCCAGACGGACGCGCAGCAGGCCCTCTTCCAGGCCAAGACCGAGGAGCTGGGCCGGTTGACCGAAAAGGTCGCCTCCACGTATGTGAGCTTCGGCGCCGTCGATGGCCAGGAGAAGGAGCTGCGCTCCCTGGAGATCTATCGCGCCTACCCGGCGAACCAGCTCTCCTGGCCCGGGCGACTCTCCGTCTACGGGAGCCGGTTGTGGTCCTTCTTCATCGAGGATCCCCGGGAGTCGAACACGGAAGGCGGGATCTTCCCGGCCATCTACGGCACCGTCATGATGGTCATCCTGATGAGCATCATGGTCGTCCCGCTGGGCGTGCTGGCGGCGCTCTACCTCCGCGAGTATGCCAAGCAGGGGCCCCTCGTCCGCACGGTGCGCATCGCCGTGAACAACCTGGCCGGCGTGCCTTCGATCGTCTTCGGCGTCTTCGGTCTCGGCTTCTTCGTCTACTTCGTGGGCGGCACGATCGACCAGCTGTTCTTCGCGGAGTCGCTGCCGACACCCACCTTCGGCACCGGCGGCATCTTGTGGGCCTCGCTCACACTCGCGCTGCTCACGGTCCCGGTCGTGATCGTCGCCTCCGAGGAGGCGCTCGCGGCCGTGCCGCGCTCGATGCGGGAGGCGTCGCTCGCGATGGGCGCGACGAAGTTCCAGACCATCCTGCGCGTGGTGTTGCCGGCCGCCGCCCCGGGCATTCTCACCGGGCTGATCCTGGCCATGGCGCGCGGCGCGGGCGAGGTGGCGCCGCTGATGCTCACCGGTGTCGTCAAGCTCGCCCCCGAGTTGCCGCTGGACGGCTCCTTCCCGTTCCTCCATCTCGACCGGAAGTTCATGCACCTGGGATTCCACATCTACGACGTCGGCTTTCAGAGCCCGAACGTCGAGGCCGCGAAGCCCATGGTCTACACCACCACGATCTTCCTGCTGATCATCGTCGTGATGCTGAACCTCACGGCGATCGTCGTGCGTAACCGCCTGCGCGAGAAGTACAAGACGGGCGCCTTTTGAGGAACGAGGATATGTCCGAGCTAGTGAAAGACGCCCCGGCCGCGCCGAAAGACAGCGGTCTCCGCATCCGCACGGAGGTGCGGCCTGCCCAGGCCTCCGCCGCCGGGAAGCGCGAGGCCGACATCGTCATCGCGAACTGCAACCTGAGCTACGGCGAGAACCACGTCCTGCACGACATCAGCATGGACATCGACGACCGCAGGGTCACCGCCTTCATCGGCCCTTCGGGCTGCGGCAAGTCGACGCTGCTACGCTGCCTGAACCGCATGAACGACCTGATCGACAATGTGAAGATCACCGGCAAGATCGAGATCAAGGGCGTCGACATCAACGCGCCCGCGACCGACGTGATCGAGGTGCGCCGGCGGATCGGGATGGTGTTCCAGAAGTCGAACCCATTCCCCAAGTCGATCTACGAAAACGTGGTCTACGGCCTGCGCATCGCCGGGATCAACGACAAGGCGACCCTCGACGCGGCCTGCGAGCAAAGCCTCAAGGGCGCGGCACTCTGGGGCGAGGTCAAGGATCGGCTCGACGAGAGCGGCCTGGGCCTCTCGGGCGGGCAGATGCAGCGGCTGTGTATCGCACGCGCCATCGCCGTCGAGCCCGAGATCATCCTGATGGACGAGCCCTGCTCTGCACTCGACCCGATCGCCACGCTCAAGATCGAGGAGCTGATCTACAACCTGAAGGACAAGTACACAATCGTGATCGTGACCCACAACCTGCAGCAGGCGGCGCGCGTCTCGGACAAGACGGCGTTCTTCTGGCTCGGACGGCTCGTGGAGTACGCAGCCACCGCCGACATGTTCACGAAGCCGGGTGACAAGCTCACAGAGGACTACATTACGGGCCGGTTCGGTTAGAGCGCGAAAAGGAATCAAAGAATGGAACGGCATCATTTCGAGGAGGACCTCCAGGCCCTGAAGCAGCGCCTGCTCACGATGGGCGCGCTGGTCGAGGAGCGCGCGCACAGCGCGATCGGCGCGTTGATTCATCGCCGCCTGGACGAGGCCGAGCTGATCATCAACTCCGACAAGGACGTGAACGATCTCCAGATCGAGATCGACGACCGCTGTTTGAAGCTGCTGGCGCTGCAACAGCCGATCGCCAAGGACCTGCGACTCATCACGTCGGCAATGAAGATCAACGACGACCTGGAGCGAATCGGCGACCAGGCCGTGAACATCGCCCAGAACACGATCAAGCTGCTGCCCCAGCCGCCGCTCAAGCCGCTGATCGACATCCCGCGCATGGCCGACATCGCGGAGAAGATGACGCGCGACTCGCTCGACGCCTTCGTCAAGAGGGACGCGGAATTGGCTCGCAGCGTGCTCCGGCGCGACGACGAAGTGGATCAGCTCAAGGATCAGGTGTTCCGGGAGCTGCTGACCTACATGATGGCGGATCCGGGCACGATCCAGCGGGCGCTCGCGCTGATCCTGATCAGCCGCAACGTGGAACGCATCGCCGATCACGCTACGAACATCGCCGAGGACGTGATCTTCCTGGTCGAGGCGAAGGACGTGCGCCACGGCCGTGAAGCCGAGGAGGTCCAAGGGTGAAGGACGTCGACCGCCCGCGGCCGCCGGCGACGCTCCCCTCCCCCGACACGCGCCGCCGGGTCGTGCTGATCGAGGACGACAACGACATCGCCGAGGCGATCAGCTACAACCTTGAGAAGGCCGGGCTGCAGGTGAAGGTGGCGCGCACCGGCGAAGAGGGCCTCGATGCCGTCCGCAAGGGTGTGGACTTGGTCCTCCTCGACCTCAATCTGCCGGGCATGGACGGCCTCGAGGTCTGCCGGCTGATCCGTCGCCAGGCCACCACCGCCCACGTTCCCATCATCATCGTGTCGGCTCGAGCCGACGAGGTGGACCGCGTTCTCGGCCTCGAGATGGGCGCCGACGACTACGTGGTGAAGCCCTTCAGTCTCAAAGAGCTCGCCGCTCGCTGCCGTGTGGCGCTGCGCCGCGCCGAGGGCGGGGGAGAGGCGCTACAGGGCTATCGCGACGAGAATTTTGAGGTCGAGTTCGAAGCCTTCACCCTGCGCTATCGCGGCAGTGAGATCCGGCTCACCCCGAAGGAGTTCGAGCTGTTCCGCTACATGGTCGAGCGCGCCGGCCGCGTGCTCACGCGCGAGCGGCTGCTCGAGCGCGTCTGGGGCTACGAGAGCGAGGTGGAGACGCGCAGCATCGACGCCCACATCCGCCGCTTGCGGATGAAGCTCGGCGCTGCCCGGCACCACGTCGAGACCGTGGTCGGCATCGGCTATCGTTTCGTCAAGGAGGCGACCGCGAGCACCGCCCGCTCGGCGTAGCCTCACTTCGCCCAAGCTCTGACGCGTGAAGGGACGAGCGCTCGCCGTGCTGCTGTTCCGGCTGTGATCCACGTCGCAGATCGGTTCCGGGCGCGCGCCCGTATAATCGAGGCTTGAGTCTCTCCCGACGGTCCGCACTCGCGATCGCGCTGTCCGCCCTGCAGGCGCCGCTCACGCTGTTCGCGGCCGAGCCTCGGCTTTCGGCGACGCCGCCCTTCGGCGTTCCCGACGGCGTCCAGCTGGGCTGGGAGAAGATCACGGGCGAGGTCGATACCGCGACCGAATCGCTCGTCTACAGCCTCTTTGTGAACCCCGCCCGACCGGCGATCTACGAACTCGCGCAGTACCGCTTCGTGCGCCTGGAAGGGCAGACGCGGACGCGGCTCACCGAGAAGTTCGTCTGGAACAAGTACCCGAGCGGCGGAAAGGGCCCGCAGTGCTTCGCGCTCGAGACTTCGGGGCAGTGGCGCATGCTCGAGCGCGGATCGGATGAGTACCGCAGCGAGATGGGCATGACGATGCACGTCTATGGCGTGCATCGTCAGCTCGCGCTCGGGCGCTGAGTTACCCCAGCTCGCGCAGCGCGGCCGGGGACCACGCGCCGAGCAGCGTTCCGCCCTCGGCCAACGCACCCGGCAACTCGACCAGAGCCGCGCCACCCTTCTTGAAGGCGAAGCGTTCGCCGCACGCGCTGCCGAGAATCTGCCCGAGCAGCATCGACAGGTGCGGCTCGTGGCCGACCAGTGCGACCAGATCGACCTGGCCGCACCCAGCCACGGCCGCCTCCCAATCGGCGAACTGGCCGGTGGCCAGCGCCGGCTCGGCTTGTACGCGGAGGCGGCCCCAGGCCGCGGCCGCGATCTCGGCGGTTCGGAACGCGCGTGGGAGGGGACTCGAGAGGATCGCGTCCGGCCGCGGCACCAGGCGCACCAGGCCGCGGGCGGTTTTTCGAAAGCGCTTCTCCCCTTCCGGGGTCAGCGTACGCGCGTCGTCAGCGATGCCGGGCGTTCCGGACGGCACCGCGATCGCATGCCGAACCAGCAGCCACTGCACGCTGCTTCAGGCCGCGGAACGAGACGGGATCATAATCGCCAGCACGCGCGCCAACAGCGCCTTTGGGTTCGTCGCGAGAAAAGCTCGGTGCAGATCCTCGGCCCGGCTCACGAAGAACTCCCGCTCGCGCTGGGCCGTCTCGGCCAGTGTTTTCCGGCCGCGCGCCTGGGCCTTCTCTGCTTCGTAGGCGAGCCAGCAGGCGAGCACGTGTGCGTCGTGGAGTCGCCCGAGCGACTCCTGCAACTCGCGAAGCGCGGAGGGCGCCTCGGACTGCTGGTCGCGGAGCGTGTCCAGAACCTCCGCCGTGTAGCGCAGTTGCCGGCAGCCGATCCGGACCTGGTGGAGTCCCGGGGCGTCGAAGCGCTCGCCGATCGCGTCGAGCTCCGTGACGAGGGCCAGGTGGGCCTTCTCCGCCTGCTTGCGCAGCCGCAGGAAGACGGTGAACACAGGCGCGCTGCCCTTGGCCTGGATCGCGCCCAAGTCGCGGCGCAGGCTGGCGATCTCCAGGTCGAGCATTGCTTCGGCCATCTGCGTGCGGCTGCGACTCTGCGCCCCAGCCAGCGAACGCCGGAGGGCCTTGCGCTCGGGCGTGGCGCCCTCGGCCTCGCGCAGCCGCTCTTCGAAGAGCGCCAGGCTGACGTCGAGGTCGCGGCTCCCGCCGCCCGCGCGGGTCAACTCTCGTAGCACCTCCAGGGCCCGCCGCACGCGTTTCCCCCTCGGCTTGCGGGCCAGAAGCGGCAGCGCCACGCGCAGCCGTCGCGCCGCCACACGCATCTGGTGGATCTGCTCCTCGTGGCCGGCCAGCGCCTTGGGCAGATGGCGGAAGAGCCGGCGCGTTCGCTGCGTGAGGATCTGCGAGGCGGGATCGAGCGTGGCTCTGAGGGCAGTCGTCACATGCGGTTCCCAGGGGCCGAGGAGGTTAGCACACTGCCCGCGCCACGACAATCGGGCGACCGCGACATGACGAAAGTGTGACAAGGCGGCCGCCAACCTCTCCGCGATGCCACGGCGTCGCCACGCCACTTGGGTAGAATGTCACTACCTTCATGAAGAGCGAGAGCCAGGCGCGCGCAGCCAGGCGTGCGAAGGCCTGATGCCGAAGCCCCGGAAGCGCACCCTCACCCGCAAGCCCGCGCCCGGCGCGCCAGCTCCGCCGCCCGAGCCCGTCCGGCCCGTGGCTGTGGTCGACATCGGGGCGAGTGCCGTGCGGCTCACCGTAGCCGACGCGAGGCCCGGCGAAGCCATCCAGATCCTCGAGGAGGCCTCACGCGGCGTCCTGCTCGGCAAAGACACCTTCACGCACGGCCGGCTCGGCGCGCCCACGATCGAAGCCGCGCTCAAGACGCTCGAGGGCTTCCGTCGCATCATGGACACCTACGGCGTCGTGCGCTACCGCGCCGTGGCGACGAGCGCCGTGCGCGAGGCCCAGAACCGGGAGACGTTTCTCGACCGCGTGCGCCTGCGCACGGGTATCGACGTCGAGATCATCGACGGTTCGGAGGAGAACCGCCTCACCTACCTCGCCGTGCGCGACCGCTTACGGGGTCACGAAGCGCTGAGCGCGGCCGACGCGGTGCTGGTCGAGATCGGCGGCGGCAGCGCCGATATCTCGTTCTTGCGCAAGGGCCAGCCGATCTACTCGGGGACCTACGCACTCGGGTCGATAAGGATGCGGCAGAATCTCGCCTCCTGGCAGAGCAGCCGCGAGCAATGGGTGCGCCTGCTGCGGCGCCACATCCAGAACGTGGTCGGCGACATCCGGCGCGAGATGCCGTTGCGCGAGGCCACGCACTTCATAGCCCTCGGCGGCGACGTGCGTTTCGCCGCGGAGCGCATCCTCGGCGCCGAGATGCCCGACGACCTCGCGGTGCTGGAAAAGACGCCGTTCCTCGCCTTTTGCGAGCAAGTGCTCACCGACGACGTCGAAGGCCTCGTCGAGACCTATCGGCTCACGCAGGCCGACGCCGAAACGCTGGTGCCCGCGCTGCTCGCCTATCGCGAGCTGCTGGCCGAGACGAGCGCCGAGCGCGTGCTGGTTCCGAACGCCTCGCTGCGGGCCGGCCTGCTGCTCGACGTCGCGCGCGGCGACGAGAGCCGCGAGCTCGAGGACTTCGGCAGGCAGGTGCTCGCCAGCGCCCAGGCGCTGGGCGAGAAGTATCGCTACGACGCCTCGCACGCGAAGAACGTCGCACACATCGCGACGCGGCTCTTCGACGAGCTCAAATCCGAGCACGGCCTCCACCCGCGCGACCGGCTGCTGCTGGAGGTGGCGGCGCTGCTCCACGACGTAGGCATCTACGTGAACCTGCGCGGCCACCACAAGCACACCCAGTACGTGCTCTCGGTCGCCGAGATCTTCGGGTTGTCGCGCGACGACATGGCGATCGTCTCGAACGTGGCGCGCTATCACCGGCGGGCGACGCCGCAGAAGTCGCACCTGCCCTACATGGCGCTCGACAGCGATGCGCGGGTGCTGGTCAACAAGCTGGCGGCGATCCTGCGCCTCGCCAACGCCCTCGACGCCGATCACCTGCAGAAGGTGAAAGACCTGCGCGTGGTCGTGGAGAACGAGGCCTGGGCGCTCGAGGTCCAGGGCGCGGGGGATTTCACGATGGAGCGACTCGCGACCCTGGCCCGCTCGGACTTCCTGACCGAGGTCTTCGGCCGCAAGCTCTCGTTCCGGGAAGCGCCAGGGAATGCATGAGCGACAAGAAGGCCCGGCGCAAAGACCCCGAGCTGTTCCTGAACCGCGAGCTGTCCTGGCTGGCCTTCAACGGCCGCGTCCTCGAGGAGGCGACCGACGTTTCGAACCCCCTTCTCGAACGCCTCAAGTTCGCGACTATCGTGGCCTCGAACCTCGACGAGTTCTTCATGGTGCGGGTCGCGGCCTTGAAGAACGCCGTCGCCGAGAAGGACACGGCGCCGGACCTGGCGGGTCTGACGCCGGGGCAGCAGCTGCTGCAGATCTCTGCGCGCGCCCACGAGATGGTCGACACGCTCTACGCGACACTCCGCGACGAGATCCTGCCGGGCTTGGGCGAGCGGGAGATCCGGATCGTTCCCGTGGAGGGCCTGGAGCAGGCGGAAAGAGCCGGCCTCGCGCGCCACTTCCGGGAGGAGGTGATGCCGGCGCTGACCCCGCTCGCCATCGACGTGTCGCGTCCGTTCCCGATGCTCGCGGGCCTCAGCCTCAACGTGGGCTTGTTGCTGGCGCCCGCCGAGGGCGAGGACAAGCCCCGGCTCGGCGTCGTACAGGTGCCGGCGCGGCTGCGCCGCCTGGTCCGCCTGCCCGGCAGCGGGACCGCCTACGCCCTGCTCGAGGACTTGATTCGTGCCGAGCTGGCGTCGCTGTTTCCGGGCCAGCAGGTGCTCGAGTCCGCGACGTTCCGGGTCGCCCGCGACGCCGAGATGGACCTCGACGACGAGGGCGGGGGCGACTACCTCGAGGCGATCGAGGAGGAGCTCCGGAAACGGCGCAAGAGCCAGGTGGTACGCCTCGAGATCGAGACCGGCGCCTCTGAGGCGCTGCTGGAGCACCTGACCTTCCGCCTCGACATCGAGGCGGGCGACGTCTACCGCGTGAACGGCCCGGTCGACATCCGTGCCTTGTTCGCGCTCTACGAGCTGCCCGCGCTCGAGGACCTACGTGACCCGTCGTGGAAGCCGTTGCAGGTTCTCGACGAAGTGGAGCGCGCCGACATCCTGGCGCTCCTGGACCAGCGCGACGTCCTGGTTCACAGCCCGTACGAGGCGTTCGATCCGGTCGTCGCGTTCGTGTCGCAGGCGGCCGAGGACCCTGACGTGCTCGCGATCAAGCAGACGCTGTATCGCACGGGCGGCGACTCGTCGATCGTGCGCGCGCTGGGACGCGCCGCCGAACAAGGCAAGCAGGTCACGGTGCTCGTCGAGCTGCTGGCGCGTTTCGACGAACAGTCGAACATCCGCTGGGCGCGGAGCCTGGAAGAATCCGGCGCCCACGTCATCTACGGGATTCGCGGCTACAAGACGCACGCGAAGATCTGCCTGGTGGTTCGGCGCGGCAAGGCCGGCATCAAGCGCTACGTCCACCTCGGCACCGGCAACTACAACGACAAGACCGCCCGGCTCTACACCGACTTCGGCCTGATGACCGGTGACCCCGAGATCGGCAAGGATGCCTCGGCCTTCTTCAACGCGCTGACCGGCTACTCCGACCCGCCCCGCATGAAGAAGCTGGCGATGGCCCCGACGCAGCTGCGAGAACGTGTCCTCGCGCTGATCGAGCGCGAACGGCGCCGCGCGGAGTCGGGCCAGGCGGCGGAAATAGGCGCCAAGATGAACTCGCTCGTCGACGAGGACATCATCCGTGCGCTCTACGAGGCCTCACGCGCCGGGGTGCGGATCCGCCTCAACGTGCGCGGCATCTGCTGCCTGCGCCCGGGTCTCAAGGGCGTGAGCGAGCGGATCGAGGTGACCTCGATCGTGGATCGCTTCCTGGAGCACGCCCGCATCTTGCACTTCCGGAATGGCGGCGACGAAGAGCTCTACCTTGGGAGCGCAGACTGGATGCCGCGGAATCTCGACAAACGGGTCGAGCTGCTGTTTCCGGTCGAGTCTCCGGAATGCCGGGCCGCGGTTCTGGCGGCCCTCGAGGCGATGTTCCAGGACAACGTCAAGGCGCGCCGCCTGCAGCCCGACGGGACCTACAAGCGGCGCAAACCCGCGAAGGGCGAGGAGCCATTCCGCGCCCAGGCCCATCTGTATCGCGAGGCACAGCGTGCGCTGGAGCGCGCGCGGGCCAAGGCCGGCGTGACGCTCGAACCGATCGCCTCGCCCAAAGCGACGACTTGACCGAGCGGCCCGAGCCGCGGCTGCGCGCCGAGGAGCGCGCGCTCTTCGACAAGGGCGTCGCCGAGTTCAACGCGGGTCTCTACTTCGAGTGCCACGAGAGCCTCGAGGACCTGTGGACCGGCGTCCGCGGACCGGCGCGCGATTTCTTTCAGGGCCTGATCCAGGTCTCGGTGGCGTTTCACCACCTCACGCGCGGCAACCTGGGCGGGGCACGCAGCACCCTGACGCGCGCGCTCAAGCGTCTGCAGCCGTACCCCGATCGCTACTACGGCTTCGATCTCGCAGGCCAGCGCCGTTTGCTCGGCCGCTGGCTCGCCGCGATCGAGGTGAAGGACGAGGCGGCGCTCGCCGAGCCCCCGCCGGCGTGGCGCTTCGATCCGCCGAGGGGCTGAAACTCAGGAACTACGCAGTTCACGGATCTGGCCGATGTGCTTGTCGTCGTGGTTGCCGAGATGCTCGGCCAACTGCTCGACGCTGAGCTCGCCACGCTTCGGGTGCAGACCGGTGCGCCGCCAGGTGGCAGCCGGCAGGGCCTTCAGCAGCGTCAGCGTCTCCTGGCGCAGCTCCTTGAAGCTCTTGGCCGCCGCGCCGAGATCGGCCTCGCTGTACTTTTTTTCTGCGGCCGCGCGATCGTTGTCGAGCATCCAGAAGGTGGGTCGCTCGGAGAAGGCCATCTTCGTGAAACGCTCGGCGAAGACCAGCTCGAGATCGCGCATGTGGCAGGCATTCTCGACGATCGACCACTTGCCGTCTGCAGGCCGCCTCTTCGCTTCTGCGCCGTCCAGCCCCTTCACGGCCTCGGCCAGCGCGCCGGGCCCAGCGGCGAGACGGATGAGCAGGGCAAAGCGACGCAGGGCTGCCTCGATCTGGCCCAGGTGCGCCTGGTCGTTGCCCACGGCCTGACGGCGCAGGAAGTCGGCGACCGAGAAGCGCCCCGCCGTCTGGTGGGTGCCGATGCGCTCCCACTGTCCACCCTTGACCTTCTTGAGCAGCTTCAGGCTCTCCTTGCGGAGCTTGGACCACTCGCGCAGCGCGGCTGCGAGCGACTGGGAGCGATAGTCGCGCTCGATCGCAATCGCGTCTCCGTCGATGTCGGGCAGGCTCGGGTTGTCCTCGGCCAGAATGCGGCGGTAGCGCGCGAGGTAGGCCTCGGCCTCCATGTCGCGCATGTGGCAGACGATCTCGAGGATCGACCACTTGCCAGGCGCGGGCCGCGCCGCCCCAAGCTTCTTCGAGACGCCCTTGAGCGCGGCCTTGAGCCGGGTCGGGGTCTCGGCGAGCGTCTTCAGGTGTTGCGCACGTTCAGTTTCTTCCACGTTCGCCTCCAGGCCGCCTGGGTCTGCCCGAGCCTACTGGCCGCTCTCGAGAGCGGCGATGCGCGCCTCGAGCGGCGGGTGCGTCGCGAAGAGCTGCAACCAGCTTCGCCCGCCGGCGATCTTGAAGCTCGCCAGCGCGGGGTTCGAGACGTCGACGCGCTCTTGCGTGGACAGCAGCCGCTTCAGTGCGCCCAGCATCGCGCCGCGACCGGCGAGCGCTGCGCCGCCGGCGTCGGCTCGGTACTCGCGGTGCCGCGAGAACCAGGCGACGATCAACGAACCAAGGATGCCGAGGACGATCTCGAGGACGATCCGCACCACGAAGGAGACCGTGCTCGCGGCGCGTGAATCCATCGTCTGGCGGATGCCATGGGCGACGACCCGGGCAAGGAACATCACGAAGGCGTTCACGACCCCTTGCAGCAGCGTCATCGTGACCATGTCGCCATTGCCGATGTGCGAGATCTCGTGGGCCAGCACACCTTGCACCTCGTCGCGGGTCATGCTTCGCAGCAGGCCGGTGGAGCAGGCCACCAGGCTGCGGCGCTTGCTCGGACCCGTGGCGAAGGCGTTTACCTCGGGCGAGTCGTAGACTCCGACCTCCGGCATCGGCAGGTTGGCCTGGCGGGTCAGTTGGCCCACGGTGTTGTGGAGCCAGTCGAGGTCCTGGGTTCCGGTCTGGCCGTTCACGAGCTGGATGCCCATCGCCCGCTTGGCCGTCCAGCGCGAGATCTGCAGGGAGATGAAGGCGCCGCCCATGCCCCAGACGAAGCAGAAGATGGCCAGCTGCACGAAGTCGAGGCGCCCGTCGGCTCCGACGTAGCGCCCTGCGCCGAGCAGGCTCAGGACCAGCGAGAGCGTGACGACGATCGCGAGGTTTGTGGCGAGAAAGAGGACGACACGTTTGGCCATGAGGGACCTCCAAGTAAACCTCTATTCTAGTTGCCGCGGCTCGTCAACCTCAATGGGAGCTAGAATCGCGGCCATGGTGCGTCCTCACGAGAGCGGCCGTCCCTTGACGGGCCGGACGTTTTCAGGCTGCACCGATCCAGCGGGTGGAAGTCCCGTCCCGGTAAGCACCGGAGCGCCGGGTAGCAGGCCCCAGGCGCGGGGGGAGACCTCT
>CAYTWT010000284.1:0-27710 GCA_964442185.1 uncultured Acidobacteriota bacterium | reverse complement strand
GCCTCACTTCGCGGTCGCGGGCTTGCTCTTCAGCTCCACCACGACCAGCTCGAAAGACTTGTCGCCGGTATTCTCAGGCAGGTGTTTGCCACCGCCGTCCCATTGGGTCGTGCCGGCCTTGATTGGAATGTCCTGGGTCTTTCCGTCGGGCAGCGTAAACCTCCCCTGCCCGTCGGTCAGGAAGACGGCCACGTTCGCCGGGTGCCCGTGCATCACCGACTTCTCGTGAGGGCCGTACGTGATGCGAAGGACCCGGACCTGGTCGTTCTCGAACTCCACCTTGTAGTGCTTGGGGTCGACCTTCACGGCGTCCTGCGCCGTTGCCGGCACCGCGGACGCGAACAACACCAACACCGCCACTGCACACAAGACTCGTCGCATCTCTCTCTCCTTGTCCTTCCTGGACGCCCAGCCGAATGGTGGGGCCAAGTCGATTGTCGATTATCTCCCTCTACGTCCGCCGAACAACTGGCAACCGTTCGTGAACGTCCACGTGACGTCCACGTCAAACGTCGTTCACGTCACACGTCCACGCGTACGAGCCGTTGCCGATCGCGGTGGGACACGTCAGGTGCGCCTCGCCATTAGCTTGCTGTTATGTCAGGGGCGACATACACTAGCGCCGGATGAGCCCCAAGGACAAGCCCCTCGTCTGGCTTCACGGGGAGGTGAAGACACCCCCATTCAGCAAAGAGGCTCGGCTCGAAGCGGGATACCTGCTTCGGGAACTCCAGAGGCGGAAGGTCTTGACGATGCCTCACTCGAGACCCATGCGCGAGATCGGGCCACGCTGTCACGAACTGCGGATCGTGGACTCTGAAAGCACCTGGCGGATCATCTACCGGACAGACTCGGACGCGATCGTGATCGGCGCAGTCTTCGCGAAGAAGACGGCCCAAACACCGAAGAGCGTGTTGGAGACCTGCAAGGGGCGGCTCAAGGACTATGACCATGCGTAAAGAGAAGAGGGAGCGGCTGGAAGGGAAGGGCTGGAAAGTAGGGACCGTCAAGGAGTTTCTTGGCCTCTCGAACGAGGAGGCAGCCTATGTGGAGCTGCGCGTTCGACTCGCCGACAACCTGAGACGGCGTCGCCAGAAGCGCAACCTGAGCCAGACGCAGTTCGCGGAGATCATCCGCTCCAGCCAGTCAAGGGTTGCAAAAATGGAGGGCGCTGATCCATCGGTCTCGCTCGATCTGCTGATCCGGGCACTCCTGGCCCTCGGAGCGTCGACGCGCGATCTTGCCCGCGCCTTTTCAGCCGCAGCCCTCCCTCGGGCAAGCTGAGAGCGTGTACGAGCCGGGCCGTTGGCCTTAGCCCGCGGCGCTGTCGCCGGCCCGAACCGCCCGGCGTCCCGCCGAAAGGCTGGCGCGCAGGTAGTCGCGGTTCATGCGTGCAATGTTGTCGACGCTGATTTCCTTGGGGCAGGCCGCCTCGCACTCGCCGTGGTTCGTGCAGCTTCCAAAGCCCGCTTCGTCCATCGCGGCCACCATCCTCAGCACGCGCTCGTCGCGTTCGGGCTGGCCCTGGGGCAGCAGCCCCAGGTGCGAAACCTTGGCCGCCGTGAACAGCATCGCCGAGGCGTTGGGGCAGGCCGCGACGCAGGCGCCGCAGCCGATGCAGGCCGCCGCGTCCATCGCCATGTCGGCGTCTTCCTTGCGCACGAGGATCGCGTTGCCGTCAGGCGCGCTGCCCGTCGGCACCGAGATGAAGCCGCCGGCCGCGATGATCGTGTCCAAGGCGCTGCGGCTCACGACCAGGTCCCTCAGCACCGGAAAGGCACTCGCGCGCCACGGCTCGATCGTGATCTGGTCACCATCCTTGAAGCTGCGCATGTGAAGCTGGCAGGCGCTGGTGGCCTTGCGCGGCCCGTGGGCGACGCCGTTGATCATCATCCCGCACATCCCGCAGATGCCCTCGCGGCAGTCATGGTCGAAGGCGATCGGCTCCTCGCCCTTCCCGGTCAGCCGTTCGTTGACGACGTCGAGCATCTCGAGAAACGACATCTCGGGCGAAATGTCCCGGGCGTCGTAGCTGACGAAGCGTCCCTCGCTCCGCTGATCCTTCTGCCGCCAGACGTGGAGGGTGATGTTCATGCCCGCGCCGCTCACTTGTAGCTCCTCTGTGTCAGATGCACGTTCTCGAACTCGAGCGCCTCGCTATGGCGCTTCGGAGCCTGGCCCTCGCCCAGGTATTCCCAGGCGGCGACGTGGCAGAACTTCTCGTCGTCGCGCAGCGCCTCGCCGTCCTCGGTCTGGTACTCCTCGCGGAAGTGGCCGCCGCAGGATTCCTCGCGGGCCAGGGCGTCGCGGCACATCAGCTCGCCCAACTCGATGAAATCCGCCACCCGCCCGGCGCGTTCGAGCGACTGGTTGAGGCTCTCGTTCTCACCCAGGATCGTCACGTCCTTCCAGAACGCCTCGCGCAGCGCGGGGATCTTCTGCAGGGCAACTTCGAGGCCCTGCTTGTTCCGGGCCATCCCGCAGTGGTCCCACATGATGTGGCCCAGTTCCTTGTGGAAAGAGTCGACCGTGCGCTTGCCCTTGATCCCGAGCAGCCTGCCGATCCTTCCCGAAACCTCGGCCTCGGCCTTCTTGAACTCGGGATGATCGGTCGCGAGCTTGTCCTGTTTCGTGTTCGCGAGGTAATGGCCGAGGGTATAGGGGATCACGAAGTAGCCGTCGGCCAGGCCCTGCATGAGCGCGGAAGCGCCCAGGCGGTTGGCGCCGTGGTCGGAGAAGTTGGCTTCGCCCAGGACGTGCAGGCCCGGGATCGTGCTCATCAGGTTGTAGTCGACCCACAGCCCGCCCATCGTGTAGTGGGAGGCGGGGAAGATGCGCATCGGGCTCTTGTACGGATTCTCGTCGGTGATGCGCTCGTACATGTCGAACAGGTTGCCGTACTTCTCGCGGACCGCGTTCTCGCCGAGCCGGGCGATCGAGTCGGCGAAGTCGAGGTAGACACCCAGCCCGCCCGGACCCACGCCGCGCCCGTCGTCGCAGGCTTGCTTCGCGGCGCGCGAGGCGATGTCGCGCGGGGCGAGGTTGCCGAAGCTCGGGTACTTGCGTTCGAGGAAGTAGTCGCGCTCCGCGTCCGGGATCTGCTGCGGCGGGCGGTTGTCGCCCTGCTGCTTCGGCACCCACACGCGTCCATCGTTGCGCAGCGACTCGCTCATCAGCGTCAGCTTCGACTGGTAGTCGCCGTGGACCGGGATGCAGGTCGGGTGGATCTGTGTGTAGCAGGGGTTGCCGAAGGCCGCGCCCTTCTTGTAGGCGCGCCAGATGGCCGAGGTGTTGCAGCCCTTCGCGTAGGTCGCGAGGTAGAAGACGCTGCCGTAGCCGCCGGTCGCGAGGATCACGGCGTCGGCCGCCCAGGACTCGATCTTGCCGGTCAGCATGTCGCGCGTCACGATGCCGCGCGCCCGGCCGTCGACCAGCACCAGCTCGAGCATCTCGTGCCGCGTGTGCATCTTCACGTTGCCGAGCCCGATCTGCCGCTCGAGCGCCTGGTAGGCGCCGATCAGCAGCTGCTGGCCCGTCTGGCCGCGGGCGTAGAAGGTGCGGGAGACCTGCGCGCCGCCGAACGAGCGATTTGCCAGCGTCCCGCCGTACTCGCGCGCGAAGGGCACGCCCTGCGCGACGCACTGGTCGATGATGTTCACGCTGACCTGGGCCAGGCGATAGACGTTGGCCTCACGGGCGCGGAAGTCGCCGCCCTTCACCGTGTCGTAGAACAGGCGGTGGACGCTGTCGCCGTCGTTCTGGTAGTTCTTGGCGGCGTTGATGCCGCCCTGCGCGGCGATCGAGTGGGCGCGCCGCGGCGAGTCCTGGTAGCAGAAAGCCGTGACGTTGTAGCCCAGCTCGGCCAGCGTGGCCGAGGCCGAGGCCCCGGCGAGGCCCGTGCCCACGACGATCACGCTGTACTTGCGCTTGTTCGCCGGGTTGATCAGCTTCATCTCGAAGCGATGCTTGTCCCACTTTCCTTCGATGGGGCCTTCGGGAATATGGCTCCTGAGTTCCATGCTGCCTCTACCTTGGGAGGATTCGGGCGGCCTGGGGTTGGGACGGGCGGGCTTCGTCGATCACACCCGTGAGCACCGCGAGGGGCATCGAGACGTTGCCGAACAACACCGCGGCGGCGACGAACGTCGCAAAGGCGTGGCGGAGGTTGTTGTAGCGCGGGTGGCTGAGGCCCAGCGTCTGTAGCATGCTCCAGACGCCGTGATACAGATGCATCCCGAGCAGCAGCATGGCGAGGATGTAGAAGCCCGAGACCAGCGGCGCCCTGAAGCCGACGACGAGATTGTGGTACACGTCGCCGGACACGAAGTTGGGATGCACGCTGCCCACGGTGAAGTGCAGCAGGTGGTAGACGATGAAGGCCAGCACGATCACGCCGCTCCAGCGCATGGTGCGCGAGGCATAGGTCGAGTCCTGCCAGAGCTGCGCCCGATAGCCCTGCGGCCGGGCAGCGCGGTTCTGAAGCGTCAGCGAAGCGGCCGACCAGACGTGGAGCGCCGCGCACACGAGCAGGCCGCCGCGGGCGATCCACAGCCCCGCGCCGTGCAGGAGGTGCCGGAGCGCCTCGCCGTAGGCGTTGATCGGCCCGGGGCCGAGGTAGACCTGCAGGTTGCCGATCATGTGGGCGATCACGAACCCGAAGAGCGCGAATCCGGTCACCGCCATGATGATCTTTCGACCGAGCGTCGACCGGAACAGACCGAGGACCGCGTTCATTCACTCCCTCTCGAATCTGGGAAGCGTCGCTTGGGGAACCGCTTCGCCGCCGCGCCTCATTTTATCGCGGAATGCGTCGCGGCGTCCGCTCGCTTCGATGCCGGCCGCAGCAGCAAGCGCAGCAGCACGCTCTGGAACGTCGGCTCGCTGTAGATGCCGTGGTGATCCGCGCTGCCGAACACCACCCGCGACAGCTCCGGGATGCCGCAACCGGGCTCGTCGGCGTGGGCATCGGGCAGATGCGAGGCGAGCACGCTGGCGCGTGTCACGCGCCCGTCGCCGGCCTCTTGCAGGAACTCGGCCTCGGCCCGAGTCCAGGCCTCGAAGCGGGGTGGGACGCCGCGCCGCTCCGGGACGATCGCGCGTGCCGGTGTTGCGAGGCAGTCGCCGCCGATCGAGAGCACGCGCACCGGGCAGCCCGTCGCAGGGATCTCGGCGAGGGCCGCGTGGAAGGAGCGGGTGCGGGCGAGCACCGCGACGAGGAAGGTCTTCTCGGCCTCAGGGTCGGAAACAGCCGCCGGGTCCTCGCGGCGCCTGCGCGTCCGGGGCGCCCAGGGCCCCCAGCCGAGTCGCTCCCAGGTCCCCGGATCGCGCGGGTCCGCGGCGAGCGGCTCGCCTTTCGAGTCGACCAGGGGATGGGCCGCGGCGGTCGGAAGCAGCTGATAGAGCGATGGCATGTGGGCGACGACGGAGGGTGCCAGCGTCGTCGAAGAGAGCCCCACGCGGTTCCCGTTCAGGAGTGCGTCGAGCGACGGGATGCTGCCGCCGTTCGGTGTCGCGACCAGCACCAGGTTCTCGACGCGACGCGCCCCGGCCCAGCTGACCGGGCCGCCGGGCTCCGCCCCGCCGAAGCGCAGGTAGTAGCGCGCCACCAGCCCGCCCATGCTGTGGCCTACGATGTTGAAGCGCGCGTCGGGATCGCCCATCGCCTCGGCCAGGTTGTCGAGCGAGTCTCCGAGCCGCCGCGCAGACTCGACCAGGTCGCGCCGCCAGTCGTAGGTGAAGACGTGCTTGATGGGCCCGGCGCCGTGGCTGCGGAAGCCCGCATCGGTGAGCAGCTCGAGGAAGTCGGCGTACTCAGTGAAACCGAACAGGCGGGGGAGCGCGGCATCGACACCGAGCAGACCTGCCGGCACGAGTTCGTCGCGGCTCTCGCACAGCGGCAGTCTCGGCGGCAGGCTGAGATCGTAGGCGCCCACGGTGGTGCGGAGGTTCAGCCAGACCTGCGTGCCGTCCGGTCGCACCAACTCGCTACCCAGGATCCCCGGTACCAGAACCGTCGGAGGTGTCGCGTCCTGGTCGCGGCGCAGGCCGCGCAGCAGGCGGGCGTCGAGCGACGGCTTCGGCGCCAGGGCACGTGCCAGCACCAGCCCCGCGGCGCCCGTCACAAGCCCGGCGGCAAACGGCCACCACGAGCCGGACGTGTACGGTGTCTCGTCCTCCATTCAGCCATTGTACGAGCACGGGTTGACAGTCGCAGCAGCCTCCGCGGACACTCCCCGCTCGATGCATCTCTCCTCCGCCGTGACACTCGCGCTGCTCGCTGCTCCCGCCGCAACGCCCGATCCCGAAGCACTCGGGGCGATCCGCCCCGAGGCGCTTCGCGCCCACGTCGTCTTCCTCGCCTCCGACGCGCTCGAGGGCCGCGGCTCCGGCACGCGTGGCCATGCCCTGGCTGTGGCCTATGTTGCGGCACACTTCGAGGGGCTCGGCCTCGAGCCGGGCGCGCCCAACGGGTCGTGGCGCCAGAGCGTGCCGCTGCGCCGCGCCGTTCCCGATCCGGCCCGCTGCAAGGCGACGCTGATTCACGCCGGCGTTGACCGCGTGCTCGAATCAGGCCGCGACTTCGTTTGTTTCGGCAACCCGGCTCTGGCAGCGGGCTCCGCCTCGGCGCCAGTGGTGTTCGTGGGCTACGGCGTTTCCGCTCCCGAACGCGGCTACGACGACTACGACGGTCTCGACGTGCGGGGCAAGATCGTGGTGCTCGTGAACGGCGCGCCCGCGAGCTTCCCTTCGGACGAGCGGGCCTTCTATGGCGGCCGTCTCGCGAAGCGCGTCGACGCCGCCCGGCGGGGCGCCCTGGCCACGATCGGGCTGATGGCGCCCGAGGAGCGCGCGCGGCTGCCGTGGTCGAAGGTCAGTGCCTACTCGCGGCATGGAGCGGCCGGCTGGCTGGGGCCGGACGGGCAGCCGTCCGACTACCCGCCATCGCTTCAGGCTTCGATCGTGCTGAACCGCGAGGTCGTGGCTGGGCTCTTCGTGGGTTCGCCCCGCTCGCTCGACGACGCGCTCATGTCGCTCGCGGCCGGCCATCCGGCTTCCTTCGAGACCGGTAACTCGGCGCGCCTCGAGTCGGTGGCGCAGCTCGAGGACTTCACGAGCGACAACGTCGTCGGTCTGTTGCGCGGCTCGGACCCGAAGCTGGCGAACGAGGCGATCGTGGTTTCGGCGCATCTCGATCACCTGGGTCTCGATCCGGAGGCGCCCGGCCAGAAGGACCGCATTAACAATGGTGCCTACGACAACGCTTCAGGAGTGGCGAGCTTGATCGAGACGGCCCGGGCCTTCGCGCGACTCTCCAAGCGGCCGGCGCGCTCGGTGCTATTCGTCGCCGTGACGGGCGAGGAGATGGGCCTGCTCGGCTCCGACTACTTCGCGCGCCATCCACCGGCCCTGACGCTCATCGGCGACGTCAACATGGACATGGCCCTCACGCTTTATCCCGTGGCCGACGTGATCGCGTTCGGCGCGGAGCACTCGAGCCTCGGCGCCGTGATCGCCGCCGCCGCCGGTAAGGTCGGCCTGGCGCTCACGCCCGATCCCTTCCCGGAGGAGAGCCTGTTCGTACGCAGCGACCACTATTCCTTCGTGAAGCAAGGCATTCCCTCGCTGATGCTGTCCTCGGGCTTCAAGAGCAAAGACCCCAAGGTCGACGGGGCGGTCGCCTACATGAACTGGCTGCGCAGCGTCTACCATTCGCCCGCCGACGACATGAGCCAGGCCTTCGACTGGGAATCCGGCGTCCGGATCGCCCGTGCCAACTTCCTGGCGGCGCTCGCCATTGCGAACGCCCCGACACGGCCGACCTGGAAGCCCGGCGACTTCTTCGCGAAGAAGTTCGCCAGATGAAGCCGGGCGAGGGGGTGGATGGCTCCGAACCCCCGGCTATTCTACAAAAGCCCGCTCCAGGGCGGCCGCGATGTCGAGGCCCTTGGTTGCGGGATTGAGGACGCGCTTTGGTCGAAGCCGATAGCGCAGCTCGAACAGGTCGAGTTCCTCGGACGCCGCCGGCGCCGAGCCATCCGCCTCCTGGATCAGGGTTGTGACCGGAGAGGCGAAGCGCTCCTGGTCGCGGCCACCGGAAATGCTCATCACCCAGCGGCCGTTCGAGAGCTCGAGCAGGCTGCCGGGCGGATAGGCGCCCATCAGTCGCACGAACAGCGCCATCAAGTCCGCGTCGTAGACCGTGCCGCGCGCAGCCCACATCGCGCCCTGCGCGGTGGGCGGCGGCATCCCGGGCATCTGACCCGGGCGCGGAGCCGTGAGCATGTCGTAGTCGTCCGCGATGTGCAGGATGCGCGCGAAGAGCGACAGCTGCTGCGCGCCGCTCGGCAGGTGGTGTTCGAGCACCACGCGTAGCCGGCGGATCTTGCCCTCGTGGAAGCCGCGCTGCCGGAGCAGCAGCCGCGCTCCGTCCGCTGCGTGAGTGGCCTTGGTGCCGCCGTGGGCGTAGCCGACGTCGTGGAGCATGGCCGCGACGCCGAGGTCGCCGAGCGCCGATTCCGAGAGTCCCAGCGCCTGACCCAGGAGCAGCGACAGGTTGCAAACGGAAAGCAGATGCTGATCGCCGGCGCTGCCGAGGCGCTGTCGCAGCGGAGAGGCCGCGGCGCGTCCCAGGTTCTCGCGCAGGCTTCCCACCAGGTCCACGACCGCGCGTCGCACCGGCAGCGGATTCGGCAGCCGGTTGGCGCCCAGGTTCGCGACCGCTTCCTTGACGACCGCCGCGCCCCGCCGCAGCACGTCGTCGTGACGCTGTTTCACGCTGGCGCGCTCGCCCGAGACTCGGAAGCGGTAGCGGCCCGTGACCTCGATCTCCTTCGCGGCGCTGAGGCGCTCGGCCAGCACGGCGCGGCTGCGGCCTGGCTCGCCCGCCGGCTGCGACAACGCGCGGGCCAGCCCTTTCACCTGCTCGGCGACCAGGGTGCCGTGGATCGAGATTCCGCCGACGTTGTGACGCAGAAGCTCCGCTACGAAGGCGTCGATCACGACCTGCTCCGTCGGCCGCACCCGTAGCCGCACGTCGTTGACGTAGACGTTGTCCTCGACACACACGATGTGGACGGCCCCGAGTAGCGAGCTTAGCCCCCCCAGCACGCTCGCGCACTCCGAGGCCGGGCCGTCGAAAGCCGCGTTGTCGGCGTGATAAAGGCGGCTGGTCCGGATCAGGCCGTTCAGCAAGAACACCAGGCGGTGGCCGTCGTCGCGCACGCGTCCGGCGAGTTCTCGATCGTCGGCGAGGCTGGCGCGGCGCAGCGCCTTCTCGAGACCCCGCTGCATCGTCGCAACCTGGCTCATGGGCGCCTCGGCGCGTTGCGTTCCCGCTGGGCGAGCGCGCCGAGGATCCACTCCTGGACCTCGGGCTCCGCGGCCTCGAGGGCGGCCTCCAGCACGGTGCCGGCCTCGTCGGCGCGGATCTCGGAGAGGGCGAGCGCCGCCGCGATCTGCCGCGCCGCCGCTCCCGCGATGCTCTTGCGGAACAGCCCCGTGGGCTCGAGCCACTCGGCCCAGCGTGGCAGGCTCGTCTCGCCGCCCAAATCGCCCAGCACCTGGCCGATCTGGGCCGCCTCGCCGGCGCTCAAGGCCTGGCCCTGCTCGGAGACGAAGGCCGCCAGCAGGTCGATGAAGCGCTTGTCGCCGCTGTGGGCGATCATCCCCAGCACGCGGGCGCGGCGCATCGGATCCGTCCAGCGGAAGGCGTCGAAGAAGGCGCGGCCCACCGCCCCGGAGTAGGGCATGTTCTCGAGATGCCACAGCGCCTCGTCCTGCACGGCGCGATCGGGATGCGCCGCCTGGCGGGCGATCAGCGCGGCGGCCTCGTCGCCGCCGCAGTGCGCGATCACCCGGAGCAGGTCGGAGGCCATCTGGCCCGAGGACGCTTTGAAGCGCGCCTCGAGCAGGCCGAGCCGGTCCTTGCCGTAGTGCTCGAGGATCTGCCGGGCGACGGCCCTCACGGCCGCGCCCGTTTCTTGCTCGAGCGCGTCGGCCACGGCGGCGAACGGATCGGGACAGGCCCGGTCCAGGACGTCCAGTAACTCGGGGTTGAGCTTGCGCTCGTGGGCCGGCACCGAGCGCAGCAGGCGGCGCACCGCGCGGCGGTCGCCGCAGGTTTCGAGCAGCTCGTAGAGCTCGGCGTGGCGGCCCGGATCCCATGCCGGCGCCTCTTCGCCGGCGATTCCCCAGAGCAAGCCGATGTAGCTCTTGAGCGCCGAGAGATGATCCTCGGAGAGCAGGAAGTCGCGGACCTCGGTGAACAGGTGTCGGGCGTCGGCAAAGACGAGAGCGGCCGAGGGGTCGTGGAGCTGCTCGCGCAACCGCAGCAGCAGCGCGACGCAGTCCTCGGGCACGTGGGCGGCGGAGGCCTCGCCGCGCAAACGCTCGAGGGTCTCGGGCAAGACGCTCACCCAAGCGGGACCGACGGGTGTCGGCAGCTCGGGCCGCGGCAGGTCGACATCGTCCGGCAGCGCCAGCGCCTCGCTCCAGCGGGCGTCTGCGCCGGCCGTTTCGTCGTCGTCGGGCAGGATGCCCTCGACCGACACGACCTCGAGGTTGCGGAAGCGTGCCTTCCACAGCAGCGTCACCACGTCTTCCTCGCGCTGGTTCACGCCCGTGTAGCGGATCGAGAGGATCTCCAGGAGCCTCGCGAGCTCCTCCCACTCGAAGCCGGGCCGGAAGCGCAGCGAGCGAACGCCGTCGCGGTACAGGCGGAAGGCCAGGCTGCGATCGCGGTCCCGGTTCAGGTACACGACCTCGCCTTCGAACACGATCTCGAAGGGGTGCAGCGCGAGTGTCAGCGGTCCCTCGTCCGCGAGCAACGACACGAACTGGTCGAGCAGCTGCGCGATGAAGCGCGAGATCGTCTCGTTGTGCGGGTCGTAGAGCAGGAAGGAGCGTCCCGTGGCCGCGAGCCGCGTCAGCAGCGAGGCCACGCGCTGCTGGCGCTTGGAGAGGCCGCTCTGCTGCTCCTGCTCCCCGCCCTCCTGGGGCGACTCGGCGCCCTCCGGCTGGAGGAAGGGGAGTTCTTCGCTGCGCTCGTTCTCGGCCATGCTTCGTTCTCGCGCCGCTTCAGCGCTGGCGACGGCGAGATGATAGCCGAACTGCGCTCGTGCTACTCTCTCCGCCGATCGGAGGCGCCGCGCCTTCGAAAGCGCTTGTCCACTCAGCCAAAACCCGCCACCCAGGCCCTCTCAGGGGCGCCGCTTCCCGAAACGAGCTGGCGACACTGGTTCTTCGGCCGGCCCCTGGCCACCGCCGATGCCTCCGATGAAGCCATCGGCAAGACGGTGGGGCTGGCGGTCTTCGCTTCCGACGCGCTCTCGTCTACTGCCTATGCCACCCAGGAGATCCTGATCGTCCTGGCCGCGGCCGGCGCGGCCGCGTTCGCATTTGCATTGCCGATCTCGGTAGCGATCGTCGCGCTGCTGGCGATCGTCACGCTCTCGTACCAGCAGACGATCCATGCCTACCCCGGAGGTGGCGGCGCCTACATCGTCGCGCGCGACAACCTGGGCGAGCTGCCGGCGCAGATCGCCGGGGCCGCCCTGCTCACGGACTACGTCCTGACTGTGGCCGTGTCGGTGTCGTCAGGTGTGGCCCAGATCGCGTCCGCCTTTCCCGCCCTGCTGGGCCACCGGGTGGCCCTGGCTGTGTGCTTCGTGTTCCTGATCGGAATCATCAACCTACGGGGCGTCCGGGAATCGGGGACGCTGTTCGCCGTGCCGAGCTACTTCTTCGTCGCCATGATGGCGCTCACCGTCGGCCTCGGGCTTGCCCGACATTTCAGCGGCGCGCTCGGCGCCGTGCCGGACCCGCCGCAGCTCGAGCCCGCGACCCATGCCCTGACGCTGTTCCTGCTGCTGCACGCCTTCTCGAACGGCACCACCGCCCTCACCGGTGTCGAGGCGATCTCGAACGGGGTCACCGCGTTCAAGGAACCGCGTAGCCGGAATGCCGCTGCGACCTTGCTGCTGATGGCCGGGATCCTGGCGACGCTGTTTCTCTCGATCTCCTACCTCGCCGTCCATATCGGAGCCACTCCGTCCGAGCGCGAGACTGTCATCTCGCAGATCGCGCGCACTGTCTTCGGGGGGCGAGGGCCGCTATACCTCGGGACGATCGGCGCAACGACCTTGATCCTGGTGATGGCGGCCAACACGGCCTTCAACGGCTTCCCGCGCCTGGGCGCGTTGCAAGCCGCCGACGGCTATCTGCCCCGACAGCTCACGTACCGGGGCAGCCGCCTGGTCTTTTCCCGCGGGATCGGAGCGCTCGCGATTCTGGCGTCGCTGCTGATCGCGATCTTCGATGCCAGTGTCACGGCTCTCATCCCGCTCTACGCGATCGGCGTGTTCTTGTCCTTCACGCTCTCGCAGGCGGGCATGACGCGGCGCTGGTGGCGCGCACGCAAGGACCCGGGCTCGGCGGGCAAAGCCCTGCTGAACGGCGTCGGAGCCGTTCTCACCGGAGCCGTGATGATGGTCTTCGCGGTCACCAAGTTTCGCGAGGGCGCCTGGTTCGTGGTGATCGTGATCCCCGCCCTGGTGGCGCTGTTCTTCGCTATCCATCGCCACTACCGGGCACTCGCCGCCGCGCTCTCGCTCGATGCCTACGGCGCCCCGGCCCGCATCCAGCGCCACCGCGTCATCCTGCCGGTGAGCAGCGTGCATCGTGGCACGCTCGCGGCGCTGCGCTATGCGCGGGCCCTTTCCGACGACATCACGGCTGTGCACGTCTCGATCGATCCGGAATCAGCGGAGAGCTTGCGCCGGAAGTGGGGCCTGTGGGGCAACGGGGTGCGGCTGGTGATCCTCGATTCGCCCTACCGGATGCTGATCGAGCCCACGCTCGACTACATTCGCAGAGTCGCCGACCACCGTCAGCCGAATGAGACGATCACGATCGTCGTGCCGCAGTTCGTGCCGCGCAAGACCTGGCATAACCTGCTGCACGCCCAGACCGCTGTAGTGCTGCGGCTCGCCCTGCTGTTCCGGCCCGGCATCGTGATCACCAACGTGCCCTATCATCTGGACGTCAAAGGGCCCGAGGAGGAGTAGTGTTCATCGTCATCGTCGGCTGTGGGCGCGTGGGTTCCGAGCTGGCCGCGGGCCTCCAGGGCAAGGGCCACGAGATCACGATCATCGACCACGTCGGGGCGTCGTTCGGGCATCTACCGCCGAACTACCGGGGCCGGACCATCGAGGCCGAAGTGCTCGCGGAGCACGTGCTGAAGAACGCGGGCATCGAGCAGGCGAGCGGCCTGGCGGCCGTCACCAACTCGGACCCGGTGAACGCAGTGGTCGGCCACGTGGCGCGCAGCGTCTACGGCGTGCCGAACGTGGTGGTGCGCAACTACGACCCGCGCTGGCAGCCGCTGTTCGAGAGCTTCGGCCTCGACGTGGTGAGCTCCACGGCCTGGGGCGCCTCGCGTATCGAGGAGCTGCTCGAGCGGCCGCGCGCCACGGGAGGGCGCTAGCGCATGTTCGTGGTGATCGCCGGCGGCGGGCGCACGGGCGCGCAGCTGACGCGCTACCTGATCGAGCAGAAGCACGAGGTGCAGGTGATCGAGCACCGGCGCGAGGTGCTTACGCACCTTCACCGCGAGCTGCCGACCGAGAGCATCTACGAAGGCAACGCGACCGATCCCCGCGTGCTGTCCGGCGCCGGCATCGAGCGTGCCAACGTGCTCGCGGCCTGCACCAGCGAGGATGCCGAGAACCTGTCGCTGTGTTTCATCGCCCGCGAGCGCTACAAGGTGCCGCGCACGATCGCCTGCATCAACAACCCACGGAGCGCCTGGTTGTTCGACGCCAAGTTCCACGTCGACGTCGCGCTCAACCAGTCCGACATCCTCGCGAAGCTGATCGAGCAGGAGATGTCGCTCGGCGACATGATGACGCTGCTGAAGCTGCGCCGGGGCCGCTTCTCGCTGGTGAGCGAGAAGATCCCGGCCGGGGCGCGGGCGGTGGGTGTGCCGCTGCGCGACCTGCCGCTGCCCAAGAACAGCGTAATTGCGGCGATCATTCGCGGCGGCGAGATAGTGATCCCGCGCGGGCCGCTGGCCTTCGCCGCGGGCGACGAGGTGCTGGCGATCGTGGACGAAGAGGGCGCCGAGGCTCTCGCGCAGCTCTTCGGTCCGGCCAGGTAGGTGTGGCAGCAACGGCCTGTTTGACTGCCCTCCGGGCGGTCACTATCATCAGCCGCTTTCGTTGCGGGCCCTGGCCCCCGGCCTGATCCGTCGAAGGAGACGAGACGCATTGAAGATCCACGAGTATCAGGGCAAGGCGGTGCTCGCCGGCTTTGGCGTGAGCGTTCCCAAGGGCAAGGTCGCCTACACCTCGGCCGAAGCGGTGGAGGCCGGTCGCGAGTTGGGCTTCCCGGTCGTGGTGAAGGCCCAGATCCACGCTGGCGGCCGGGGCAAGGGCGGCGGCGTCAAGCTGGCGCGCAGCGCCGAGGACTGCGAGACGATCGCGAAGGCGATGCTCGGGATGAAGCTCGTCACGCACCAGACCGGTCCTGAGGGCCGGATCGTGCGGCGCCTGCTCATCGAGCAGGGCATGGACCTCGAGGGCTCGAAGGAGCTGTACCTCGCGATCGTCGTGGATCGCGCCAGCGGCTCGCCCGTGTTCATGGCCTCGGCACAGGGCGGCATGGATATCGAGGAAGTCGCGGCGAGGGATCCGAAGGCGATCCTGAAGGAGGTCGTGAACGCGGCCGTGGGCTTCCAGCCGTTCCAGGCGCGCAAGCTGGCGTTTGGCCTGGGACTGCCCACGGCGACGCTACCCAAGGCGGTGGCCTTCATGCAGGCGCTATATCGGGCCTTCGAAGGCACCGACGCCTCGCTGCTCGAGATCAACCCGTTCCTGCTCACCAAAGACGGCGCGCTCTGGGCGCTCGACGCCAAGATCCAGCTCGACGACAACGCGCTCTACCGCCACGCCGAGCTGCGCGAGTTGCGCGACTTCGACGAAGAAGACCCGCTCGAGGTCGAGGCTTCCAAGTTCAGCCTCAATTACATCAAGCTCGAGGGCGGCAACGTCGGCTGCATGGTGAATGGCGCCGGCCTGGCGATGGCCACGATGGACATCATCAAGCTCACGGGCGGCAGCCCGGCCAACTTCCTCGACGTCGGCGGCGGCGCCAGCGCGGACCAGATCCGCAACGCGTTCCGGATCCGGATGGCAGACGACGCAGTAAAGGCGGTGCTGATCAACATCTTCGGCGGCATCCTGCGCTGCGACGTGCTGGCCGAGGGCGTGATCGCCGCCGTGCGCGACCTGAACGTGCAGATCCCGGTCGTGGTTCGCATGAAGGGCAACAACGAGGAGCGCGGCAAGGAGATGCTGCGCTCCTCCGGCCTCAACTTCGGGGCGGCCGACGACA
This sequence comes from uncultured Acidobacteriota bacterium, assembly GCA_964442185.1. Classification (GTDB taxonomy): domain Bacteria; phylum Acidobacteriota; class Vicinamibacteria; order Fen-336; family Fen-336; genus CADEEV01. The sequence continues at coordinate 12,320 of CAYTWT010000284.1, read as the reverse complement.
TGACCCAGGCGGCGAAGCAGGTCGTCGCGGCTGCGGGTCCGCGGTGAGCGTCCTCGTCGGTCGCGACACGCGGCTCCTGGTCCAGGGCATGGGCAAGCATGGCAGCTTCCACGCGCTCGGCTGCCGCGACTACGGGACGAGCGTGGTCGGCGGCGTGACGCCCGGCAAGGGCGGCACGAAGGCCGAAGGCTTTCCGCTCTTCGACAGCGTAGAGCAGGCCGTGCGCAAGACCGGAGCGAACGTCTCCGTGATCTTCGTCCCGCCGTCCGGCGCGGCCGACGCCATCATGGAGGCCTGCGACGCCGGCATCCCGCTCGTGGTCTGCATCACCGAGGGCATCCCGACGCTGGACATGGTGAAGGCGGCGGCCTACCTGAAGGACAAGGGCAATACGCGACTGATCGGCCCCAACTGCCCCGGCATCATCTCGCCGGGGGAGAAGTGCAAGGTCGGGATCATGCCCGGCCACGTCCACACGGGCGGCTCGGTCGGGGTCGTCTCGCGCAGCGGCACGCTCACCTACGAAGCCGTCGGCCAGCTCACGGCGCTCGGCATCGGCCAGTCCACCTGCATCGGCATCGGCGGCGACCCGATCATCGGCACCGACCACAAGAGCGCGCTCGAGCTGTTCAACAACGACCGCGGCACCAGGGCGATCGTCATGATCGGCGAGATCGGCGGCAACGCCGAGGAAGAGGCCGCGGCCTACATCAAGAAGCACGTCGAGAAACCGGTCGTGGGCTTCATCGCCGGCCAGACCGCGCCTCCGGGCCGCCGCATGGGCCATGCAGGCGCCATCATCTCCGGCGGCAAGGGCACTGCCGCCGAAAAGATGAAGGCGATGAAGGCCGCTGGCATCCACGTCGTGAAGTCGCCCGCCGAGATCGGCACGGCGGTCGCCAAGCTACTCAGGAAGAAGTAGGGGAGACCAGCATTGAAGCAACGTACCTTTTCCATCATCAAGCCGGACGCCGTCAAGGCGAAGGCGGTGGGGGCCATCCTCGACCGGATCGAGAAGGCGGGCTTCAGTCTCGTCGGGTTGCGCCTGCGTCACCTGACGCGGCGCGAGGCCGAGGGCTTCTACCACGTCCACAAGGCGCGTCCGTTCTTCGCCAGTCTGTGCGACTTCATGTCTTCGGGCCCGTGCCTGAGCCTGGTCCTCGAGCGCGACAACGCGATCCTGCATCTGCGCGAGATCATGGGCGCGACAGACCCCGCGAAGGCCGCCACCGGCACGATCCGCAAGGACTTCGCGGCCTCGCTCGAAGCGAACGCGATCCACGGGTCGGATGCGCCCGAGACCGCGGCCTTCGAGATCGGCTACTTCTTTCCCGGGATCGAGATCGGCTAGCAAGCTTGGACGCTGCAGGCGAGATCGCCCAGGGCGTTCTCCCCGCGGTGCTGCGGGCCCTCTACGTGGAACGGCGCACCGGCCTGCTTCACGTCACGCGAGGCGCTGAGCGCGGCAGCATCTGCTTCATCGGCGGCAGCATCGTCTACGGCGCCACCAACATCAAGGAGTGCCACCTCGGCGAAACGCTGGTTCGCCACGGCCTGCTGACGCAGTGGGATCGCGAACGCGCCGCCGAGATGGTCACGGTCACCGGCCGCCGCCTCGGGCAGATTCTCCTGGACCTGGGACTGCTCGATGCGGACGGTCTCGATGATGCTTTGGCGCTCCAGGTGCGCGAGGTGCTGCTCACGATCTTCTCGTGGCCCGACGGGAGCTACGCCTTCGAAGAGCAGGCTAGGGAGAGCTTCCGGGGCTACGACAAGCCGCTGCGGCTGTCGACAGCCGAGGTGATTCTCGACGCGGTCTGGAGCGTCCCGGATCCCGACATCATCCGGTTCCATCTGGGCGACCCGGACCGCGTTCTCGCCCTCACCAGCGACCCGCTGCTGCGCCTCCAGAGCGTAGCCCTCACTCCCACGGACGGGTTCATCCTCTCGCGCGTCGACGGCAATCTCACGGCGCGCGAGGTCCTGAGCCTCGCACCCGTGGGCCGGGACGAGGCCGAGCGCAGCCTTTTCGGCCTGCTCTACATCGGGATGGTTCTCTACTTGCCCCCCGGCACGTCCGGAAAGAGGCCTGCGACCGCCTCCCTGCGCAAGCACATCATCGAAACCCACGCGAGCTTCGCCATGCGCGACCACTACGAGGTGCTGGGGGTCGCCCCGGACGCGCCGGAGGCGGAGATCCTGGCGGCGCACTTGCGCCTGGCCAGGCTCTATCACCCCGACGTGCATCGCGAGCCGGGGCTGAGCGACCTCAAGCTGGCCCTCGAGGCCCTCTTCGCGCGTCTGAGCGAGGCGCACCGGGTCCTCTCCGACCCGGCCGCCCGCGCCCGCTACGACCGGCGTTCCGAGGCACCGGCGGCTGTGGCTCCCCAGCCCCCGCAGGCGCCCGAACCGCAGGTGGTCGTCGATCCCAAGCAGATCGAGGAGATGCTGGACCGGGCCGCCGAGGCTCTGGGCGCCGGCCGGCAGCACGAGGGCTTCTCGCTCGTGGACGAGGCGCTGCGAGGCGCTTCGGGCCGCCTGCGTCGCCGGGCGCGAGTGCTGCGCGCCGAGGCGAGGCTGAAGAGCGGCGAGGGTCGGCGCGCCGCTGAAGCGGAGCTCAAGGCTGCGATCGACGAGGACCCGGGTAACGCAGAGGCCCACTGCCTGCTCGGGACGATCTACAAGGCGGGCGGAGCGAACGCGCTGGCGGCGGCCTGCTTCCGCAAGGCGCTGGCCCTGAAGCCACGCTACCACGAGGCGCAGGCGGAACTGCTCTCGCTCCAACCGGCCACGGCCGCCGAAGGCGGCGGCGCGCTGCGGCGGTTGCTCGGCAAGTAGCGGCTGCCTTGCCTGTCTACAGCCTCTCGTGAAATCCTTACGGCCGCGTTGCGCGCCCAAGGGGCGCCACCACGGGAGGCGGAATGTCGGTCAAGCCTGACAGCTGGATCAAGAAGATGGCCCTCGAGCACAAGATGATCGAGCCCTTCACGGACAAGCAGGTTCGAGCGGGCGTGATCTCGTACGGGCTCTCGTCCTACGGCTACGACATCCGGATCGCGGACGAGTTCAAGATCTTCACCAACATCAACTCGTCGATCGTAGACCCCAAGAACTTCGACCCGAAGTCGTTCGTGGACGTGAAGAGCGAGGTCTGCATCATCCCGCCCAACTCCTTCGCGCTCGCGCGCACGGTCGAGTACTTCCGCATCCCGAGGAACGTGATCACGCTGTGCGTCGGGAAATCCACCTACGCGCGCTGCGGCGTGATCGTCAACGTGACGCCCTTCGAGCCGGAGTGGGAGGGCATCGTGACGCTCGAGGTCTCGAACACGACGCCGCTGCCGGCGAAGATCTACGCCAACGAGGGCATTGCGCAAGTGCTGTTCTTCGAGAGCGACGAGCCGTGCGAAACCTCCTACGCGGACAAGAAGGGCAAGTACCAGGCCCAACAGTCCCTGACGCTGCCCCGGCTCTAGGAAGAAGAAGAGCTGGTCGCGCGTCTGTTGCCGAACTGAGCTGAGCCGGGAGGGAAGAACAGAAGCGCTTGACATCCCGGGCTGGATTCAACTAACCTTTCGGTTGAACCAACTGGTTAGTTGAGCCATGGCTACGGACGAGACTCGCGAGAAGTTGCTGAAGGCCGCCACCGCCGTGTTCGTGGAGACCGGCTTCAGTGGCGCCCGGGTGGACGTGATCGCGCGCAAGGCCGCGGCCAACAAGGCCATGATCTACTACCACTTCGGCAACAAGCAGGCCTTGTACCAGGCCGTCCTGTTGCGGCTGATGGGGCCGGTTCACGCGCACCTCGACGCGCTCCTGGGCAGCCGCGATCCGAAGGCGCGCCTGCGGGCCTTCTACCGCGGCCTGGTCGCGCGCTTCCATGCCCAGCCGGCGCTCCCGAAGTTGATGCTCCGCGAGGTTCTCGCGGGTGGCCGCAACATGGAGGCCGAGACGGCGCGCGCCTTCGCGCGAATCCTTTCCTTCGTGGCGGTGACCCTCAAGGAAGGCGAGCTCGCCGGGCGCTTCCTCCCGACGAGCCCGCTACTCTTCCATCTCGCCGTTCTCTCGCCGCCGCTGCTGCTGTTGGCAGGCGGTGACTTCCGTGACCGGGTGCTGTCGGTGGCCGCACGCAGACTTCCCGCTCCGACCCTGGAGGCCTTGCTCGCGCATGTCGACCGAGCGATCGAACGAGGCCTCGTCGCCGGAACGCGCAAGAGGAGCTGAGATGACGCGGAACACCGTTGCCGTGCTCGCTGCCGCCGCACTCGTCGCCGCCAGTTGCCACCCGGGCAGAGGCGCTTCGTCGATCACGGCCGCGGGCCACATCGAGGCGACCGACGTCCGACTCTCGGCCAAGGTGCCTGGACGCCTGAGTGTCTTCCCGGAACAGGAAGGCACGCTCGTGGCAGCAGGGCAGGAGCTGTTGCGGATCGACACCACCGACATCGATCTGGCCCTCGCCCAGGCACGGGCGGAGCGCGAGGGCGCCGAGGCCGAGTTGCGGCTGCGGCTCGCCGGTGCGCGCAAGGAAGACATCGCCGAAGTCTCGGCCCAGGCCGAGAGCGCCGCGGCCGATCTCGCGGGCGCGGGGCGCGACCTCGCGCGTATGCAGGCCCTCTACGACAAGGGCTCCGGCACCACCAAGTCCCGCGACGACGCGCGTACCCGGCACGAGATGGCCGCGGCGCGGCTCGCGGCCATCAAGCAGGCGCTGGCTCGGGCCGAGGCCGGCAGCCGGCCCGAGGAGATCGCGGCTGCGCGGGCCCGCGTGGCGTCGGTCGAGGCGCGCCTCGCGCAGCTCGAGCAGCAGGTGAAGGACGCCGTGCTGGTGAGCCCGCTCGCAGGTGTCCTGACCGAACGCCTGGCCGAACCCGGCGAGTTGCTCCAGGCCGGCACGCCGCTCGCCGTCGTGACCAACCTGGCCGAGGCTTGGCTCACGGTGTACGTCAGCGAGCCCGATCTCGGCCGGATTCGGATGGGCCAGGACGCGGAGGTGCGCACCGACGACGGCCAGTCCCGCAAGGGCCGGATCACGTTCATCGCATCGAAGGCGGAGTTCACGCCCAAGAACGTCCAGACGCGCGACGAGCGCGTGAAACTCGTCTTCAAGGTCAAGGTTGGGCTCGAGAACGCGGACGGCCTCTTCAAGCCCGGGATGCCGGCCGAGGCCACCTTCACCGCGGCCGGGTCCACGCCATGAGTGCGATCGTCGAGCTCGAGGGCATGACGCGCCGCTACGGCGGCGTGGTCGCGGCGGACCGTGTCAGCTTTTCGGTCGAGCGCGGCGAGATGTTCGGCCTGATTGGCCCCGACGGCGCCGGCAAGACCACGACGCTGCGCGTGGTGCTGGGCCTGCTCGCTGCCAGCGAAGGGGAGGTCCGCAGCTGCGGCCTCGATCCTTGGAAGGATCACGACGAGCTGTCGAAGCGAATTGGCTACCTGTCGCAACGTTTCTCGCTGTACGGGGACCTGAGCGTCGACGAGAACATCGCCTTCTTCGCCGAGATCCACGGCGTGCGCGGCTTCCGTGCGCGCCGCGACGAGCTGCTCGAGCTGCTGCGCATGACCCCTTTCCGGATGCGTCTTGCCGATCGCCTCTCGGGTGGCATGAAGCAGAAGCTGGCGCTCGCCTGCACGCTGATCCACACGCCGGAGCTGCTGATCCTCGACGAGCCCACGACCGGCGTCGACCCGGTGTCGCGTCGCGATTTCTGGCGCATCCTCGCGCGGCTTTCGCGCCAAGGCCTGAGCTTGCTGCTGACGACACCGTACCTCGACGAGGCCGAGCGTTGCCAGCGCATAGCTCTCATGGACCACGCGCGGATCCTCAGCATCAGCACGCCGGAAGAGCTGCGGGCGGCGTCGGGCGGCGCGATCGTCGAAGTGCTCGCCGCGCCACGCCGCAAAGCGCTCGCGCTCATGCACGCTCAGCCCGAGGTGGCCGATGCCCAGTCCTTCGGCGAGCGGCTTCACCTGACACTCACCGAGGCGGCGGCGCCGCACGCCGAGGCGGTGGCTTTGCGGCTGCGCGAGCGGCTCGAGGCCGCCGGCCTCATGGTCGAGTCCGTGCGCACGATATCGCCCGGGCTCGAGGACATCTTCATAGCCCGGATCCGCGCGGACCACCCGGGCGCGGCCGAGGTGAACTCATGAATGGATCCCCGCGGGCGGGCATGCTGCTCGCTTTCTTGCTTGTTCTGGTCGCTGCGCCTCGGGCATTCGGTAGCGAAGCTCCGGCCGGGGAGGTGGTGCGGCTCACCTTGGCCGAAGCGGTGGCGCGGGCCATGGGCGCTTCCGCTCAGCTCGGGCGACTGCGGGCGCTGGAGGACGCCGCCGCGGCCGGCTGGCGCGGCGCCCGAGCCCAGCGCCTGCCCAGCATCGGCGTCTCGGCATCCTACAGCCGAAACTCCAACGTGCCCGAGTTCGTTTCTACCGTGCCCGGCCAGGGAAGCCAGGTGATCTTTCCGAACCTGCCCAACCAGGGCTACGCGCGCGCGAGCCTGAGCCTGCCGGTCTATACAGGGGGTCGCATCGAGGCCTCGGTCGCCGCTGCGCTGCAGTTGCAGGAGGCGTCGCGCCTCGACACGGTCGCGGGGGAGGGCGATCTTGCCCTCGAGACCACGGGCGCCTACTGGAACCTGGTGGCGCAGCGCAAGGCCGAGGAGGTCCTGCGCGAGGCGATTGCCGCCTACGAGGCGCACCTCGCCGATGCCACGAACCTTTTCGACAACGGCATGGTGGCCCGCAACGAGCTGCTGGCAGTGCAGGTGGAACGCGACCGCGCCGAGCTGGCGCGGCTGCGAGCCGGAAACGCCGCGGAGCTCGCGAGCGCCAACCTCGCACGCCTGCTCGACCTGCCGCCCGGAGCACGCTTTCAGCCCGCGACTGAGCTCGCTGCGAGCGAGCTCGTCGCCGAGGACGTCGAGCCGCTGGTCCAGCGCGCCCTCGAAGCGCGGCCCGAGCTGGCCGCTCTCACGGCGCGCGCCGCCGCAGCAGAGGCCGCGGTCAAGACGGCGCGCTCCGGCTCCCGGCCACAGCTGGGAGTCACGGGCAGCTACGACTATGCCAACCCCAACTACCGTATCTTCCCGCTCGAGGGAACCTGGCGGGACGCCTGGAGCGTCGCGGCGACGGTCTCGCTGCTGGCGTTCGACGGCGGGCGGACGGCTGCGGCCACGGCCGAGAAGCGCGCCCAGGCCGAGGCCCTGCGGCAGCAGCTCGTCGACGCGCAACGGGGGATCCGGCTCGACGTCACGTCCCGCCTGCTCGAGATCCGGACGGCGCAAGCCGCAGTCGGGCTTGCTGCTCGCAACCTCGACGCCGCACGCGAGAACGTCCGCGTGACCAAGGATCGTTATCAGGCCGGCGTCAGCCTCTCGTCCGAGCTGCTCGACGCGGAGACACAGCTGCTGCGCGCCGGCCTCGACCAGACGGAAGCCACGACCCAGCTGCTCGTGGCGAAGGCCAGCCTCGATCGCGCGGTCGGGAGATAGCGTGCCGGACGCGGCTGCGGTGATCGAGGTCGAGCGCCTGGTGAAGCGCTTCGGCGCCTTCACCTCCGTCGATGACCTGAGCCTCACGGTCAGGCAGGGTGAGGTCTTCGGCCTGCTCGGCAGCAATGGCGCAGGCAAGTCCACGAGCATCAGGATGCTGTGCGGCCTGCTCACGCCCACGGCGGGAAGCGCGCGCGTTCTCGGCATCGACGTCGCGAAGCACCCCGAAGAGGTGAAACGTCGGATCGGCTACATGACCCAGCGCTTCAGCCTCTACGCAGACCTCTCCGTCGAGCAGAACCTCCGCTTCTTCGGAGGCGTTTACGGGCTGAGAGGCGCGCTCTTCGCGGAGCGCCGGGGGTGGGCCGTGGAGATGGCGGGACTCGCGGGCAAAGAGCGGTTCCTCACCGGCGAGTTGCCGGGCGGCTGGAAGCAGCGCCTCGCCCTGGCCTGCGCCGTACTCCACCGCCCCCGCGTGGTCTTCCTGGACGAGCCCACGGGTGGGGTCGATCCCATCTCCCGCCGCCGCTTCTGGGCGTTGATCGACGCCATGGCCGGCGAGGGCGTCACGATCATCGTGACGACCCACTACCTCGACGAGGCGGAGCGCTGCGACCGGATCGCGCTCATGCACGCGGGCCGGCTCGTGGCACTCGGTACGCTGCGCGAACTGAAAGAGGTCTTCGCCGGCCGCGCCCTGCTCGAGGTCTCCTGCCCGCGCTTCCTGGAGGCGCAGGGGGGCCTCGAGGCGCAGGACTTCGTTCTCGCTGCCTCGCTGTTCGGAACCCGTCTCCACCTCGTCGTGGCCGACTCCGAGAGCGCCACGCGGCGGGTCCTCGACCTCCTCGAGGCACAAGGCAACGTCCCGGCCCGGGTCGAGCGCATCGTTCCGTCTCTCGAGGACGTCTTCATGCACTGCATCGAGGCGGAGGACCAGGCTCGCGCGGGCCAGGGCGTCGCCGTATGAACCCGCGCAAGGTCTGGGCCATCGCCAAGAAGGAGCTGCGCCAGGCTTCGCGCGACCCCCTGAGCCTCGCCATGCTGCTCGGGTTGCCGACCATGATGCTGTTGCTCTACGGCTACGCCCTCAATTTCGACGTGCGCCACGTCCGGCTGGCGGTGCAGGACCGGGACAAGAGCGCGGCGAGCCGTGAGCTGATCGGCGCCTTCGTGAACTCGAGCTACTTCGACCTGGTGGCGGACGTCGGCCCTGGTGCCGACCTGCCGCTGCTGACCGAACGCCGCGTCGCGCGGGCGGTGCTGGTGATTCCAGAGGCGTTCTCCCGCGATCTCGCTGCGCGCCGTGCGACGCCGGTGCAGATGCTGCTGGACGGCAGTGACTCGAATACCGCGACGCTCGTGCTGGGCTACGCGGCGGCCATCGTCACCCAGTTCAACCTCGAGCCGCTGCGCAGCGGAGGCAGCGCCATGCTGCGGAGCGCCTCCGCAGGCTATGAGCCGCGCGTCTGGTACAACCCCGAGCTCGAGTCGACGCAGTTCCTGGTTCCGGGCCTGATCGGTTTCATCCTGATGCTCACGGGCGTGCTCTCCACCGCCCTCTCGGTCGTGCGCGAGAAGGAACGCGGCACGCTGGAACAGCTTCACGTCACTTCGCTGCGGCCCGCCGAGCTGATTGCGGGCAAGACGCTGCCCTACCTGGGCATCTCCCTTCTGGCCACGGGCTTGATCCTGATCGCCGCGCGCGTGCTGTTCGACGTGGTGGTGCGCGGCCCCTACCTGGACCTGTTCGTCCTGACGCTCGTCTACCTCCTCGGTGCTCTCGGCTGGGGGCTGCTGGTCTCGAGCCTCGCCGACACCCAGGCGCTCGCGTTCCAGGTCGGGATCGTGACCTCGATGCTGCCGGCGATCATCCTGTCGGGCTTCATCTTCCCGATCCGCTCCATGCCCCCGGTGATCCAGGCGATCACCTACGCGGTCCCGGCCCGCTACTTCCTCGTCGCGCTGCGCGGCGTGATCCTGAAGGGCGCGGGGCTCGCCCCTTACTGGAGGGACGTGGGCTTCCTCGCGCTCTACGCCGTGCTGGTGATGGGCGCCGCGTACCTCCGGCTGACGCGCCGGAAGGCCTAGGAACGTGTACGCGCTGCTCCAGGTGGTGATCAAGGAGATCCTGCAGCTCCGCCACGACCGCAAGATGATCCCGGTCTTGATCGTGGGGCCCGTGATCCAGCTCCTGGCGCTGGGCTTTGCGGCAAACCTGGACGTGAACCAGATTCCGCTGCTGCTCGTGGACCAGGATCGCTCGCGGGCCAGCCGCGAGCTGGTCCAGCGCTTCACCGGTTCGGGCTACTTCCGCCTCGTGGGCGGGGTGGACGCCGCCTCGGAGATCGAGCCGTGGCTGATCGACGGCCGCGCCCAGATCGGCCTGGTGATCGGTGAGGGCTACGGCGAGGCGCGGGCGGGCGGGCTCCCGGCGAGCGTCCAGGCCATCGCCGACGGCAGCGATTCGAACTCCAGCGGCATCGGACTGGGCTATGCAGCCCGCATCGTGGGCGAGGCCGCGTCCGAGCTGCAGGTGCGCCGGCTCGAGGGCCTGGGGCGTGTCGAACTGGTGCCGCGCGTGCTCTACAACCCCGATCTCAAGAGCCGCTGGTTCTACGTCCCTGCAGTGCTGGCCATGGTCCTGATGCTGGTGACGATGATGTTGCCGGCCATGGCGGTGGTCCGCGAGAAGGAGATCGGGACCCTCGAGCAGATCAGCGTGACGCCACTCAGGCCCTGGCAGCTCCTGGTGGGGAAGCTGATGCCATTCGTCTTCATCGGCCTGATCGACCTCTGGTTGATCACCTGGCTCGCGCGTAGCGTGCTGGGCGTGCCGCTGCGCGGCTCGCTAATGACATTGACGGCGCTCACTTTGCTCTACCTGCTGAACACCCTGGGCCTGGGCCTGCTGGTCTCCACGTTGGTTTCGACGCAGCAGCAGGCCATGATGTTCACGGCCTTCGGGCTCATGGTGCCGATGATCTATCTGGGCGGGCTGATCTTCCCCTTCGAGAACATGCCGCTGGGTTTTCAGTATGTGAGCTACATGACTCCCGTCCACTACTACGCGAAGATCCTGCGGGGCGTGTTCCTGAAGGGCTCCGGTCTGGCGGTGCTGTGGCCCGAGGCCGCGGCGCTCGCGTGCATGGGGCTGCTGGTACTGACGCTGGCCTCGCTGCGCTTCCGGAAGAGCCTCGACTGATGCGGGCCCGCGTTGGTCGGCATCGCGCCTTGTGGTGATTCCAGGCTACGATGTGCCTCCCCTTCGGCATGCCACGCTCCTCACGCCTTCTCGCCGGCGTCGCGTTGTGGGTGGCGATCGGCCTTGCCGCGGGCCACGTCGGTATCGCCGGGTGGGCGTCGGTGGTGCGCTACGAAACGCCCTACCGGTTCGCGGACGCCGTGCAGGCCGGCGAGCCGCTGGCGAGCCGCGTGATCCTGGTGCTGGTGGACGGCCTGCGGCTCGACCGCTCGCGCCGGATGCCCTCGCTGAATCGGCTCCGAGCCAAGGGCGCCGACCTCGCTTGCGTGTCCGGCGTGCCATCGTACTCACGGCCGGGCCGTGCCAACCTGGCGACGGGTGCGCCGCCCGAGCTCCACGGCGCCACGACGAACCGGCACAAGGGCGTGCTCGCGATCGACAACCTGTTTCGGGGGTGCTCGCGCGCCGGTAGCCAGGTCGCGATCGCAGGCGCGGCGCTTTGGGGGGAGCTGTTCCAGCCGGACCTGGAGAACGCGGTCTTCTTCGAACCCCCCATCGCCGAAGTCCGCGGGGCCTTCGCGCGTATTTCGCCGCAGATGCTGAGCGCCGAGACGCGGGCGGTGGATTTCATCCTCGCGCGCAAGGCCCGCATCGGCATCATCGATCTGGTGGCAACCGACTACGCGGCCCACGAGCACGGCGCACGCTCTGGCGAATATGCACGGGCCTGTCACGAAGCTGATCGCCTGATTGGCGCCCTCGTGGAGCGCACCGACTTGTGGCGCACGCTGCTCGTGGTCACCGCCGATCACGGCCATCTAGACGAAGGTGGGCATGGCGGCGAGGAGCCCGAGACCGTGTCGATCCCGCTAGTGCTGGCTGGTCGCGGTGTGCGCCAGGGCGTCACGGGGACGGCCCGGCAGATCGACGTGGCGGCGACGATCGCGGCCCTCACCGGCCTGCCGATCCCTGGCGGAAGCGAAGGCCGCGTGCTGCGCGAAGCGCTCGACCTCGAGCCCGAGTTCGCGGCGGCGCTGGCCGAGCGTGAGCAGCGGCAACAGACGGCGTTCGTCGCTGCACTCGCGAAGTCGCTGGGCACCGGCGAGGTCGGCGCGTCGATCGAAACGGTTCGCGCTGCGCGGACCAGCGCCGGAAGGCGCGCGCGCCTGCCGGAGGTGGTACTGCTCGCGGCCCTGGCGATGGGCCTGGCGGCCTTGCCCCTGCGCCAGGGCGGAGCCTCAGCGCTGGTCGCTGGCCTGGCTGGCGCGCTCCTGAACGAGTTGCTGTTTCGCGGCCTGGTGGCGTGGCAGGCCATTCGCCTTTCGCTGAGCGCCATCAACCACGACGAAGACGTCGCCCCGTACTTCGGCCGACTGCTGGCGCTCGGCGTGCTGGCGACACTCTCGAGCCTGGCGATCGTCACGGGGGTCGCTGCGCGCCGGGCTCCCGGGCGAACGGCGTTTCTCGGGCTCGCCGCGGTCTCAGGCGCGGGCCTCGCATTGTTGCTGCCCGTTCTCCGGCTGCACGCTTCACAAGGCCTGTTCATGCACTGGAGCGTCGGCGACATCAGCGCCAGCTTCGGAGGTTTCGTCAGCCTCCAGCGGCTGCGTTCCACCGGCCTCTCG
>CAYTWT010000283.1:0-3016 GCA_964442185.1 uncultured Acidobacteriota bacterium | reverse complement strand
CCCGCTGGTTACCAGGACCTGGTCCGCCGCGTGATGGTCAAGTTCGTCGATCCCGAGCGCCGCATCGCCCTGCCGCCGGTCAAGCCGGGGGTCGGCTGGTGAGCGCGAGAGCCAGGGCCTTGCCTGCGACGGCGTGGCCTTTGCGGTTCCAGTGCATGTCTCCCAGGGGGAGGTAGAGCCGCTGTCCGGACGCTTCGCGGAACGCCGGCAGCAGGTCCACACAGTCGAGGTGGGCGTTCCGGCATTCGGCCGCGAGGCGGCGATTGGGCCGATCCACCTCGAAGGCCCCTGGGTCCAGGCCATACTCGAACAGCGTGGCCCGCCATTCGCGCTCGTTCACCTGGAAGCGCTGGGGGAAGAGCGCGAACACGGCCCGTGTGCCCTGAGCTCGGGCGCTCCCATCGATCGCCGCCATGTCACGAAGCAGGAAGTCGTAGGACTGCTCCACGGCCGCGAGTCGCTCCCGCGAGTAGAAGTGTCCGAGTGAATGCCCGGCGTCGAAGAGATGCACGTGGGTCGGATACGCGCGGTACCACGGGGCAATGGTGTCGCTCATGAGCGCCTCGGTCAGGCGCCTGTAGCTTCGCCAACTGCGCAGGGTTCGATGGAGCCTGACTGGGAAGAGCGACGCGTAGCCCTGCTTGAAGGCGTCCCGAGGCAGGAAGATGCTCGCCAGCACGTGGGCCGAGAGCTTGCGCCCGGTGAGCCAGCTCTGCGAGATGTCGTTGCCGAGGGTGATTCCCACGAGCACCACGTCGGGTTGAAATGCCGCGGCGTTCGCCTCGACGATCCGCAGCGATGCCTCGGGGTGTCCCGCTCCCGCCGTCAGCACTTCGACGCTGTCGTTGCCGCGAAGCCGGCGCAGCTCGTCCTCGAGCCGCTTGCCCACCGTCTCGTCCTGGTCGGCCCGATAGCCGATCACGAAGCTGTCGCCCGTGAACAGCACCCGATAGCTGCCGGGCGGCTTGCTCTGCGAGACCTCGCGCCGGTACCGGAAGCCCTGGGTGTTCGTGACGAAGCGAGCCGGCCCGTCCTCGCCGATCACCAGCATGTCGACGCCTGGACGCAGGAATCCGCGCGTGTGGTAGGGGCCGTTCACCGCGTCGTAGTCGCGCACGCCGGACCCGCGGCGGGGCGGGTGGAACGCGGAGAGCGCCGTCTCGCACAGCAGCAGACCCACGAAGAGCGACGCGACCAGTAGCTTGGTTTCGGCGTGGGCGGCCGTCAGATGGTGAAGGGCGAGCAGAGAATAGACCATCAGCACGACCACGGAGCCATCGCGGCCAAACACCTCGGTGAGGGGATGCAGGACGAGGAGCATCGCCACGGCGAGCAGGTGAGCGGCGACAAGCCAGCGTGGACGGCGGCGTGCGACGAGTGTGAGGCTCGAGACCAGGAAGAGGGCCGTCAAGACAAGAAGCTCTCGTGACAGCGGTTCGGCCACGATGAACGGCGCAGCGGGCAACACCGTCAAGAACTGCAGGAGGCTCAGCCCCCAAGTCGTCGCGAGCGTCGCGCGTCCCGCGGTCATGGGCCGATGACCGGCAGAAGGGACGCGAGGGCGTCGCCTCCGAGCTCTTGAACGAAACTCGCGAAACCCGGGCCCTCGTGCCAGGTCGTCATGGGACGGGCCCAGAAGAGGAGATCGAGGCCGATCTGGAGGCTCACCAGTATCGCGATCAGGCCGACGGGGGCCGATCTCAGCGCGAAGAGGAGCGCGAGGCCGAGCCAGGGTGTGATCGGCACCAGAAAGCGGGCCGCCGGCGACCAGCCGCCGCGCCAGCCGTGCGGATTGGTCATCGGCGTCAGGATCGGGAGCAGGCAAAGGGCGACCAGAACGACGCTCTCCCACGCGATCCGGGGCTTGCGGCGCAAAAGTATGAGCCAACCGGCCGGAACGAGAAGAAAAACGGGGGCCCAGGGCAGGAGACCGTGGCGCTGGTCCACGAGCAAGCCCAGGGTTCTCGTCGTCATCTCTCCGGCCAAGGCCGCAAACCCCGGCCACGGCATCAGGCGCGCGTGGGGCGTCGTCAGGAGAGTGCCCCAGAAGACCCAGTTCAGGAAAGTCCGGATCAACAGCATGAGTCCGAGGCCGGCGAGCCAGAACATGAGGGCTCGCTGGTGGCTGCGCCAACGGACGACCGCGACGATCGTGAGGCCGATTGCGAGGCCGATGTTCCGGACGTGGACGAGCACGAGCAGCCCCGTCGCGCCGCCGGCGAGCAGTGCAGACGCGGTCCTGGGCCGCTCGCCCGAGACCATGGTTCGGTATACCAGCAGCGCCAGAAGCGCGCTCGGGACTTCGGTGAAGAACACGTAGCCGTGCGTCGAGAGCGGCGGCGAGAGTGCCAGCAGCAGGGAACCGAAGAAGGCGGCAGCCTTGCCTGCTTCCAGAATCCGGCAGACGTCGAAGAACACCGCGGCGAGCGCGCAGCTGACGAAGATCATGCCGAGGCTCACGAGCTGCCGCAGCATGATCCAGCGATCGAGGCGTGCGCGTCGGCGCAGCCATTCCGGCAACTGCTCGGTGAGGCGGTCGGCGGCCCAGTAGGCGATCCCGAAGCAGGGCGCCGCGAGCAGCGGCAGGCCGACGTCGTGCACGGGCCGAACCACGGCCCCCCGGCCCGGAAGCGCGTGCGGCGCCGCCGGCAGGCGCCCGCCGCCAACGATGTTCTTCGGGTCCGCATAGTCGTCGGCGAGGTCGAGATCGCCGCTGTGCACCAGGGAGCGCGTGACCATCATGTAGTGGACGGCGTCCCCGCTGCCGGCGAAATGGCCATGCGTGATCAGGCCGAAGAGAAACAGCGCCACCGCCCATTTCAGCCACGACCGAAGCCGTCTGGGGTCCTGGGCCTCCAGCCGGGTGAGCACGACCTCAGGCGGCCGTCGAGTCCGCCTCCACGCGCGACGAGGCGGCGGTCAGGTCCTTCAGCACGTCGCCCACGCGCGGATAGCGGGTGTCGGGATCCTTCGACAGGCAGCGCAGGATCACGGCCTCGAGATCGGCCGAGAGCTT
>CAYTWT010000282.1:0-13705 GCA_964442185.1 uncultured Acidobacteriota bacterium | reverse complement strand
CGGAGGTCTTCGATGCTGGGAGGATGGCCGAGGAGGCCGATCTCGAGAGTGGAGGGGCCCCTGCGGAAGCTCTCCATGTCCCGCAGCTTCCCGAGGAAGGTCTCCTTGTCGGTGTGAACGCGTACGACGCCGAAGGCAGCTATCTCGGGCTTGTCGGCCGTGGGGAGCTTCCGGGTGACCACCTGGCCCGCTTCCACCGCGGCGATCTGCGCGTCGGTGAACCGCAGGACCCGGCGCAGGAACGCGAGCGCCACCGGCTCCGCCGCTGCCGCGCCTACGCGAGTCGCAGCTTGGAGGGCCAGAAACGTGGCGACGCTCCCGGCTCCGGTGGCAAAGGGCCGCTGTGCCACCTCCACCTCCCTTGGTTCACGACCGGTGTACCGGCCGCGGCGGGTCACGTCGAAGTAGGTCGCGAGCGCGGCCCGCGGCGAGTCGGGCGCCACCTTGACCACGGGCTCTGAGGCGGGAGTCGGCCTCGCGGTCGGGAAGGGCAGTTTCTGGGCGAAGGCCGGGCCCGCGAAGAGCGCGACCAGTGCGGTGACCGGGAGGACGAGAGCGAAGGGGCGAGCGAGGATCGATGTCGGGTGGCGCATGGGGGGAGGCTTCAGGCCCCGGCGTCGGCTCCGGTGAGCCGTGCGATGGCTCCCCGGAGGCCGAAGACGATCAACCGGTCTCCCTTCTCAATCATGGTGTCGGGGGGCAGGATCCCCAGCAACCGCTCCCGCGACCGGCTTCCGAATCCCAGGAGGCGCCGGGCCTCCTCGACCCGACGTATCGTGACGAGCTTCACCTCGTAGTCGCGCTCGAAGTCCACCTCGCCGATCTTCCTGCCGACCACCGGGGCCGGCGCGTCCACTTCGGCTATCGTGTAGTCCTCGGACAGCGGCAGGAAGTCCACCATCCCCTCGATCAGAAGCCGGCTGGCCAAGCGCTCCGCGGCCTCCGGGACGGGCAGCACCACGTCTTCGACGCCGACCTGGTTGAGGATCCGCGCGTGGCGCAGGGTGGTGCTGCGAACGATGATCTTGCGGACGCCCGCCTGGCGAAGGACGCCGACCGTGAGCAAGGCCGCCTCGAAGTCATCGCCGCAGCTCACGATCGCCGCGTCGAACTCCGACAGGTTCTGGCTCAGGAGCGCCCGCTCGTCGGTGGTATCGAGGGCCACGGTGTGTGTGACCTTGTCCTTCACATCGTCGAGTCGCTCGGCCGAGCGGTCGATGGCCAGGACCTCGGCCCCGCGCCGCACGAGGGCGGCCGCCACGTGAGACCCGAAATTCCCCACCCCCAGCACCACGAACTTCCTCGCCATGGCGGTCGCTCCTAAGTGACGAGCACGTCCTCGTCGGAGTAGTCGAAGTGGTCGGGGCGCCGGGTCCGCGTGAGGGCCAGGACCGCCCCCAGCAGCCCGACCCGCCCGATCAGCATCAGCAGGGTCACCGTCAGCTTGCCGGCGGTGGTGAGAGACGGTGTGATCCCGGTGGAGAGGCCCACCGTGCCGAGGGCAGAGACCACCTCGAAGAGCAGGGGCAGGAAGCCAGCGTCCTCGGTGATCAGTAGGACGAAGAACAGGCTGGCCCCTACGAACAGCGAGAGCACGACGGTGCTGAAGGCCCGGTCCAACGCGAGCGGCGCCACCTCGCGCCGGAAGAGGTTGACCTTGGGCTGGCCCGTGGCGATGGCGCGGATGTTGAGGAGGGCCAGGGCAACCGTGGTCGTCTTCACGCCCCCCGCGGTGGAAGCGGGAGAGCCCCCGACCCACATGAGGAAGCACATCAGGAACAGCGCGGGCGGCCCCCACCCGCCCAGGTCCACGGTGTTGAACCCGGCGGTGCGCGCCGAGACCGAGTGGAAGAGCGCGGTCAGGAACCGCTCGTCCGGCGTCATCCCCCTGAGCGAAGCCGTCCCCTCGAGCGCGAGGAAGCCCACCGCCCCCAGGACGACCAGGAGGAGCGAGGTGATGAGCACGATCTTGGAGTGGAGGGTGAGTCGGCCGCCGGGGCCCCGGCCACGCTGCCGGAGGACGCGGGCCAGGTTCGCGAGCACCGGAAAGCCCATGCCGCCCATCGTGATGAGCACCATGATGACGGAAAGGTACGGGGCGTGAAGGCGGACCTCCCGGCGGCCCAGGTTCTCCGACCAGAGCGCGAAGCCGGCGTTGCAAAAGGCCGAGATGGAATGGAACGCGGCGAAAAAGGCCCGCTCGAAGCCCGGTCGCACCGTCGTGGCGGGCAGCACTTTGTAGAGCACCACCGCCCCCAAGGCCTCCACCCCCAGCACGGTGAGGGCCACCGCCGCCGCCGTCCGCTTCAGGTTGCCCAGGCTCTCCTCGCCGAGCAGGGCCTGGATGCTCGCGGTCTCTCGGAGCGAACGTCCCTCCGCCAGGAAGAGGCTGAAGAACGTGGTGAAGAACATGATCCCCAGGCCGCCCGTCTGGATGAGCCCGAGGAGGATCCACCGGCCGAGGGGCGTGAAGGTCACGGCGGGATCCACGGTGGCGAGGCCGGTGACGCAGGCGGCGCTCGTGGCCATGAACAGCGCGTCGACCGGGCGGATGCTGGCCACGGTGGCTCGCGGCAGCAGGAAGAGGCCCGCGCCTACGCCGATCAAGACCAGGAAGCTGCCCAGGATGAGCAGCGACGGGGCGATGAGGCTCCCGGTCAGCCGCTTGCTGTACAGGACCAGGCCCGGCGCCACCGCGAGCACCACCAGAAACTGGGTTGCGATCACGTAGAGGTTGGCCAGACCGCGGAGCGAGGGCTCGGCAACGAACCTCTCGACGAACGCCTGGAACTGCGGTGGATTGACGACGTCGAGGAGGATCAGCAGGAACAGCGCTCCCTGCAAGGGATGCGCGCGCACGAAGCGCCAGGGGCGCCGCGCCGCCACGAGCCGGGCCAGCCCCT
Source organism: uncultured Acidobacteriota bacterium (assembly GCA_964442185.1). Taxonomy (GTDB): domain Bacteria; phylum Acidobacteriota; class Vicinamibacteria; order Fen-336; family Fen-336; genus CADEEV01. Next base: position 10,802 of record CAYTWT010000282.1, on the reverse strand, counting down.
GGACGAGGAAGAGCGCTAGCACGCCGCGCTGGACGGCGCGGGCCACCGCCTCTCCCGGGGGCGTGAGGTAGAAGCCGTGCTCCGCGACCAGGGCCGCCGCCGCCGCCAGGGCGGCCAGGAGCAGGGTAGCGTCGATCGCGCCGTTGAGACGCTCGCGCCAGCTGCTCGGGGGCGCCGTGCGCTCCCGGGACCGCTGCCAGAACCCGGTGGGGTCGAACTCGCTCCTCACGACGGCAGGATCATAGCGTCCGCGCCCTCCTTGACTTTCCTACCGGCCCTGTGCCGAAGTCAGGGTATCCGTGACCGGCGTTGGCCACTCGTGGCCGTCCTCGTCGCCTGGCTCTCGTACCTTGCCCTCCACGAGACGTGCCGGTCAAGCGCTTCCGCACCCGGCCGCATCACCACCACGTTCACGGCCACCGGGCCCCGGCTCCAGCCGGCCGGGGCGATCCTCGAGCTGGCCGCCTACGAGGCGGTCCAGTCCTTCCGGCGTACCGACGGGCGGGCGGTCTTCTTCCACTCCGTCCCCCAGCCCTTCGCCTGACGACGACGCAGAGAACGAGGTCGATCTCAAGGGCACGATCGAGTCGATCAACGCCCCCAACCTGACCGTGGCCGGCCACCTGGTGGTGACCGACGCCTCGACGCAGATCAAGAGCCACGGCGACCCGATTCCGTTTTCGACGCTCGCGGTTGGCAACCTGGTCGAGGTCGAAGGCCAGACGCTCGCCGACGGCAGCATCCTCGCCAAGAAGATCAGCCTCGAGGATGGCGACGACGATGACGACAACAACGGTGACGAGGACGGGGGCCACGATGGCGACCCCTCGCCGTCGCCCTCCCCCAGTCCGTCGCCTGATCCCGGCCACTAGGCTTCAGCGACGGGCCCGAACCGGGGCGGCGCGCTTCAAGACGAAACCGCCACCCCGGTTCACTTGACACGGCCTCCTGCCCCCGCCGATACTGAATGGCGATTCATTCATCGACATGGCGCGGAAGCGGAGCGACGACAAGCGCGAGCGGATCCTGGAGGCCGCGGTCAAGGTCTTCGCGCGCAAGGGCTATTTTGGGGCCCGCGTCGCGGAGATCGCCAAGAAGGCCGGCGTCGCCGACGGCACCATCTACCTGTACTTCCGCAACAAGGAAGACATCCTCGTCTCGCTCTTCGACGAGGTGATGGCTCAGCACATCGCGCGCGCGCGCGAAGAGCTCCAGTCGCTGTTGGGCGCCGAGGCCAAGCTGCGCGCCGTCGCCGGCCATCACCTGCGGCTGTTCTCGGGCAACCAGGATCTCGCGGTCGTCTTCCAGGTGGAGCTGCGCCAGTCGACCAAGTTCATGGAGCGCTTCACGGCTACCTGGCTCCAGGACTACTTCGCGCTGCTCGGCGACGTGATCGCCGAGGGCCAGCGCCAGGGTGCTTTGCGTAGCGACCTGCCGAGGAAGCTCGCCACCAAGGCCTTCTTCGGCGTCCTCGACCAGATGGTCACGTCGTGGATCCTCGGCGGCAAAGACTATGATGTCGGCGAACTCGCGGGGCCCGTGGTGGAGCTCTTCCTGCGTGGGGCCGCCTCCCCCGCGAAGGCCCCGAAGGCCCGGCCTGCGCTGCGCGCCGTGGCCTCCGCCAGAGGAGGCAGGTGATGGAAGTCCGGACGCTCTGCGACATCTTCTACCGCTCGGTCGACACGTTCCGGAAGGCGGAGCACCTTCGCTACAAAGAGGACGGCGCCTGGCGGGCGATCAGCTCCGACGAGTTTCGGCGCAGCGTCGAGGAGCTCTCGCTGGGCCTGCGGGCCCTGGGCATCGAGAAGGGCGACAAGGTCGCGATCCTCTCCGAGAATCGGCCCGAGTGGGCCTATGCCGATCTCGCCACCCTGACTGCTGGCGCCGTCGATGCGCCGCTCTACTCGACGCTGACACCGCAGCAGGTCCTCTACATCCTGAACGACAGCGAGGCCAAGGCGATCTTCGTCTCGAACGCCTCCCAGGCGGCCAAGGTGAGCGAGGTGCGTTCCGAAGCAAGACACCTCAAGCACGTCATCCGCATGGATGAGGCAACGGTCGAGGGCACGAGGTCCTTGGGCGAAGTCCGCGCCCTGGGAAGGGCCGCGCTCGAGAAGGACCCGCAGGCCGTGCGCACCCGAGCCGCGGAGGTGAAGCCCGAAGACCTCGCGACACTCATCTACACTTCCGGCACCACGGGTGATCCCAAGGGTGTGATGCTGCTGCACAGCAACCTGGTTTCGAACGTGCTGGGCTCTCTGGCCGCGTTCAGCGGCATCGGCGTGGCCGATACGGCTTTGTCGTTCCTGCCCCTGTGCCATGTCTTCGAGCGCATGGGCGGCCACTACCTGCTGCTCCACGTCGGCGCCACGATCGCCTACGCCGAGGGTGTCGACAAGGTGCCGCAGAACATGCTCGAGGTGCGGCCGACGCTGATGCTCTCGGTGCCCCGCCTCTACGAAAAGATGTACGCGAAGATCAACGAGAAGGTCGCGGGCGATCCAAGGGCACGCCAGAAGGTCTTCCACTGGGCGCTCGCGACGGGCCGCGAGGTCTTCCGCCATCGCTGCGAGAAGACGACGCCCGGGCTGCTGCTCCGAGTCAAGCACAAGCTCGCCGACACGCTGGTCTTCGCGAAGATCCGCGCGCGCACCGGCGGGCGACTGCGGCTCTTCGTCTCCGGCGGCGCGCCGCTCGCACGCGAGATCGCCGAGTTCTTCGGCTCTGCCGGCCTCTTGATCCTCGAAGGCTACGGCCTCACCGAGACGAGCCCGGTGATCAGCGTCAATACGCCGATGGCGCTGCGGCCGGGCAGCGTCGGCAAGCCGATTCCCGGCGTGGAGGTGAAGATTGCGGCGGACGGCGAGATCCTGACCCGGGGCCCGCACGTGATGCGGGGCTACTACAACAAGCCCGACGCCACGGCCGAGGCGATCGACAAGGACGGCTTCTTCCACACCGGCGACATCGGAGTCCTCGACAACCAAGGCTTCCTGATCATCACCGACCGCAAGAAGGATATCCTGGTCACGTCGGGCGGCAAGAACATCGCTCCCCAGCCGATCGAAAACAAGATCAAGACCAACAAGTTCTTCGCCGAGATCGTGATGATCGGCAACAAGCGCAGCTACGCGGCGGCGCTGGTGGTTCCGAACTTCGAAAACCTCGAGAAATGGGCCAGGGCGAAAGGCCTCCCTTACGCGACGCGCGAGGACCTGGCGGCCAAGCCTGAGGTGGCGGCGCACTACAAAGAGCTGGTCGCCGAGCTCACCAGCGACCTGGCTCCGTTCGAGAGGATCAAGAGGGTGGCAGTGCTACCGCGCGAGTTCAGCCTCGAGGCCGGCGAGCTGACTCCGACGCTCAAGGTCAAGCGCCGCGTCGTGGAGCAGAAGTACAAGGCCATGATCGACGCCCTCTACGGGGGCGAGTCGCCCACGTGAGCGTTTCGGTTCAGAAGGCCGTCGTGCTGGGAGCGGGAACGATGGGCGCCCAGGTGGCGGCCCATCTGGTGGCCCGCGGCATCGACGTGGCGCTGCTCGACATCGTGCCGGCCGGCGCCGCGGACCGCAGCGGCTTGGCGAAGCAGGCGATCGAAGGCCTCAAGAAGCTGAAACCGAGCCCGCTCCACTTGCCGGAGCACGCGGCGCGCTTGCGGCCGGGAAACTTCGAGGACGATTGGAAGGAGCTGAAGGACGCCGACTGGGTCTTCGAGGCCGTCGTCGAGGACCTCGAGATCAAGCGCCAGCTCTTCGCCAAGGTCGCGACGGCCGTCAAGAAGACGGCCGTCGTCACAAGCAATACCTCAGGCCTTGGGATCGCGGCGATGTCGGCGCAGCTCCCCGCCGAGTTCCGGAAGCGCTTCTTCGGGACGCATTTCTTCAACCCGCCGCGCTACCTGAGGCTGCTCGAAACGATCCCAGGCCCGGAAACCGACCAAGCACTCCTCGGAGCGGTCGAAACTTTCTGTGAAGAAGTCGTGGGCAAGTGTGTCGTCCGCTGCAAGGACACGCCCAACTTCATCGGAAATCGGATCGGCTCGTACGGCTTCGGCGTCGTGCTCCTGGCGATGCAGGACCTCGACCTGACGATCGAGGAGGTGGACGCGCTCACGGGCGCCACGATCGGCCGCGCCAAGAGCGCGACGTTCCGCACCGCCGACATCGCTGGTGTCGACGTGTGCGTCAAGGTCGCGACCAACCTCTACGCCGCCGTGCCCGGCGATTCCGAGCGCGAGGTCTTCAAGGTTCCCGGCTTCATGCAGACGATGCTCGAGCGCCGCCTGCTGGGCGAGAAGGCCGGCGCGGGCTTCTACAAGAAGGACGGCCCGGAGATCCGCACCCTCGACTGGAAGACGCTCGAGTACCGCGAGCGGAGGAAGGCGCAGTTCGCCTCGGTCGAGGCCGCGCAGAACACGGCCGACATTTCGGCGCGGCTACAGCAGCTTGTCGCCGGAAAGGACAAGGCGGGGCAGTTCCTGTGGCGCGTGCTCTCCGCCGTTTCGCTCTACGCCGCGGCCCGTGTGCCCGAGATCTCGGACGATGTCGTTTCGATCGATCGCGCGATGGAATGGGGTTACGGCTGGGGCCGGGGCCCGTTCCGCACACTCGACGGCCTCGGCGTCGGCGCAGTCGTGGAGCGGGCGAAGGCGGAAGGCCGCAAGATCCCGGCGCTGATCGAGGCGCTCCTCGGCTCGGGCCGCAAGAGCTTCTACGCGACCGAGGCCGGACGCGAGACGGTCTTCGGGCCCGCGGGTGTGTCGGCGCGGCCCGCGCGCGCGGGGGTCGTGGAGCTCGCGGAGCTGAAGGCCCGTGGCGACGTCAAGAAGAAGAACGCCGGCGCGTCGCTCGTCGATCTCGGCGACGGCTGCGGCCTCGTCGAGTTCCACACCAAGATGAATGCCCTTGGCGCGGACACGTTCTCGATGCTGCAGGCCGCCGTCAAGGAGGGCCGCCAGCACTTCGACGCCCTCGTGGTCGGTAACCAGGGCGAGAACTTCACGGTCGGCGCGAACCTGATGCTCGTCCTGCTGGCCCTGCAGGAAGAAGAGTGGGACGAGCTGGAGCTGCAGATCCGCCTGTTCCAGAACGCGAACATGGCCCTGAAGTATGCCGAGCTTCCCGTCGTGGTGGCGCCTTTCGGCCTGACGCTCGGCGGCGGCTGCGAGATCAGCTTGCACGGCGCGCGCGTGCGGGCCTCGGCCGAGACATACATGGGCCTGGTCGAAGTTGGCGTCGGCCTGGTTCCCGCCGGCGGCGGTGTCAAGGAGCTGGCGCTGCGCGCCCACGATCGTTGCGCGGAAGTCGAGGGCGCCGATCCGTTTCCGTTCATCAAGCGCGTTTTCGAGCAGATCGCGTTCGCCAAGGTTTCGACCTCCGGGGCCGAGGCGCAGCGGATGTTCCTGACGCCGGCCGACTCCCTCTCGCCGAATCCGGACCGCCTGATCCGCGACGCGAAACAGGTAGCGCTGGGCCTCGCCCGCTCGGGCTATCGCCCCGGCCGCCCACGCACCGACGTGCTCGGGCGAGGCGGCATCGCCGCCTTCAAGGCCGGCATCTACAACGCGACCCGCGGCGCCTGGATCAGCGAGCATGACGCGCTGCTCGCGACCAAGCTCGCCACCATCCTGTGCGGCGGCGACCGCGCGCCGGGTGTCGCGAGCGAACAGCACTTTCTCGACCTCGAGCGCGAGGCCTTCCTCTCGCTGCTCGGCACACAGAAGACTCGCGACCGCATCCAGCACATGCTCAAGGAAGGCAAGCCGCTCCGGAACTAGTTCTCATGATTCAAGGAAGGTAAGGACCATGGCCACGCAAACACCGGCTCCCGTCGCCACCGCCCGGGGCGGCGGCTTCCTGATCGAAGACCGCGCCCACGCGGACGTCTTCACGCCCGAGGACTTTTCGGAGGAACAGCGCATGATCGCGCAGACCGCCGAGGAGTTCATGGAGAAGGAGATGGCCCCGCGCATCCCCGAGATCCTGGCCTTGAAATACGAGGTGACGCGCGCCCTGCTGCGCAAGGCGGGCGAGCTTGGCCTGCTCGCGATCGAAATCCCCGAGGAGTACGGCGGCCTCGGCCTCGACAAGGTGTCGGGGTGCCTCGTCTCCGAGAAATCGGCGCGCGACGGCAGCTTCGCGGTCTCGTTCATGGGCCACACCGGGATCGGCAGTCTGCCGATCGTCTACTTTGGCACCGAGGCGCAGAAGAAGAAGTATCTGCCCAAGTTCGCGAGTGGCGAGTGGGTCAGCTCCTACTCGCTGTCCGAGGCGTCGTCCGCTTCCGACGCGCTGAGCGCCAAGGCCAAGGCCGTGCTGTCGCCCGACGGCAAGAGTTGGGTCCTGAACGGCGAGAAGATGTGGCTCACGAACGCCGGCTTTGCGGACGTCTACATTACCTTCGCCAAGGTGGACGGCGAGCATTTCTCCTGCTTCATCCTCGAGAGGGGCATGCCCGGGGTCTCGCTCGGGCCGGAGGAGAAGAAGACCGGCATCAAGGGCTCCTCGACACGGCCGCTGATCCTGAGCGACGCGGTGGTCCCCAAGGAGAACCTGCTGGGCGAGGTCGGCAAGGGCCACAAGATCGCCTTCAACATCCTCAACGTCGGGCGCTTCAAGCTGGGCGCGGGTGTCACCGGCGGCTCGAAGCTCGCGATCAAGGCCTGCGTCGAGTACGGCAAGTCACGCCAGGCTTTCGACCACCCGATCACCGACTTCGGCCTCGTGAAGCACAAGCTCGGCGAGATGGCGATCCAGGTGTACGCCTCCGAGTCGATCGTCTACCGTACCGCCGGCATGATCGACGCCAACCTCGCAGGCGTGCCGCTCAACGACCCGGCCGAGGCACTGAAGCGCATCGAGGAATACGACGTCGAGTGCTCGATGGTGAAGGTGTGGTGCTCGGAGGTGCTCGACTACGTCGTGGACGAGACTGTCCAGCTCCACGGCGGAGCCGGCTACGTCGAGGACTACCCCGCCGAACGCTACTGGCGCGATGCGCGCGTCAATCGCATCTTCGAGGGCACCAACGAGATCAACCGACTGCTCGTCCCGGGCCGGCTGATTCGCCGCGCGATGAAGGGCGAGCTGCCCGTCTTCCAGAGGGCGATGGCGCTGATGGAAGAGCTGACGTCCGGCCCGTCTTCAGCTTCTACTGACGATGGCTTCCTCGCCGCCGAGGCCAGGATGGCGGCGGGCGCCAAGAAGGTCGCGCTGATGTGCCTGGGTGTCGCGGTCCAGAAGTTCGGCCAGGAGTTGACGGATCAGCAGGAGGTGCTGGGCCACTTTGCCGACGTGGCGATGGAGACCTACGCCCTCGAGAGCGTCGTGATCCGCACCCAGAAGCGCGCGGCGCGCGAGGGGGAGGACAAGGTGCGGCTGCAGGAAGCGGCGGTGCGCTGCTTCGCCCAGGACGCGATGGACAAGATCGAGGTCTCGGGCCGTCGCCTGCTCTCCGCCGTGGACGAGGGCGACATGCTGCGGACCTACCTCGCGGCGCTGAAACGCTTCACCAAGCGCGAGGCGCTCAACACCGTCGCGCTGCGGCGCCGAGTGGCCGATGCCACGCTCGAGGCGGGCGGGTATCCGCTTGGCTAGCCGCGGAAACCCGCGGGATCGCATGCTATCGTCGCGCCTCGTGAGGCACAGGGACTGGCGAGTGATGGTCGTTTCGGGGCTCTGCTTCCTGGGGGCTTGCGGCGGGCGCGGCGGTCTCCCCCCGGAGTTGCCACCGCGCGTGAAGGGCCCGGATGGCCGCGAGTATCTGCTCCTGGACCGCGGACCTTACAAGGGCTTCTACGACCAGTGGGGCCGGCTGCAGCGACTCGAGTACGACTCGAACAAGGACGGCAAGCCCGACTACATCGCCCGTCACGACGGTGAGAAGTCGCCCCACCTGCTGGAGGTCGACGAGGACTTCGACGGCCTCACGGATCGCTGGGAGGAGTACGACCCGGCGGGGCGGCTCACCAAGGTGGGCCTTTCGCGGCGAGACACCGGCTCCCCCGATCTCTGGATCACACCGGGTCCCGGCGACCTGCCGGGGCTGAAGGAGTACGACGAAAACGGCGACATGCGCGTGGACCGGCGGGAGCTGTTCCGCGCCGGCCTGATCGCGAAGGTCGAGATCGATTCCGACAACGACGGCAAGATCGACCGCTGGCAGGACTGGAGCACGGGAAGGCTCTCGAGCGAAGGCCTCGACACCAATGGGGACGGCAAACCGGACCGCCGTGTGACTTACGGCGAGAAGGGCCGGGTGTTGAAGCTGGAGTCGATCGGCGGTGAGTGAGCGGGCGCGCGGCGCCGAGGCCTTGGTTCGCTCTGTCATCCGGCTGGCCGTGCTCGGCCTGCTCGTCGCCGCGCCGCTGGCGTTCGGGTCGGTCCACAGGCCCGCCTACGTTCCGCTGCTGGTGGTGGCGATCGCGTCGGGTGTCGCGTCTTGGGGTCATGGCCACTGGGCCCGGGCCCACGGCGTGAGCGTGGCACGCGTGCCCGCCACGAAACTGCTGCTGGTCCTTCACGGACTCGTCCTGCTTCAGCTCGTTCCCCTGCCCCCGCAGCTGCTGAAGGTAGTGAGCCCTGGTTCCTTCTCGTTCTATGACTACATCGCGCTCGTACCGCTGCGAGACTGGCGGCCGATCTCGGTGAGCCCGGCCGACACGGCGCTTGGACTCGTGTTCCTCACGGCGATGAGCTGCTTGTACGCAGCGGCCTTCCGCGACTTCGCGGACAACCGCTGGCGGCGGCGCGCTGTCGCCACAGTAGTCGCAACAGCATTGATTGTGACCGTGGAGGCACTGTTCCAAGCGGCGACGGCTGACCCGCGGCGGATCTACGGGATCTGGAAGCCAACCTGGTGGTTCAACGTCTTCGGTCCTTACGTCAACGCGAACCACTTCGCGGGTTATGTGGTGATGGCCATCCCGCTGGCGACGGCCTGGACCGCCAGTGCGTTGCGCGCTTTGCGTAGGGACTGGGGTCATCGTCGGATCGGGTGGCTGGCCCTCGGAGACGCGACGGGCAACACCTCCATTCGGCGCCTGGCCTTGACGCTGATCCTGATCATTGGCCTGGCCGCCGCGGGGTCGCGTGGAGGGATCATGGCCTGCTTCCTTGCCATAGTCGGGGTTCCGCTGCTCTTGAAGCGGCGGCGCTGGGCGGTCGCCGCGTTCGTCGTCCTGGTAGTTGGCGCCCTCTTCGCTTTGGGGCCCGGCGCCTTGGCGCAGCAGGCCGAACGTGGCTTCGAGGACGGTCGCTTCGACTTGTGGCGTGACGCGCTGCGAATGGTTGTGGACTTTCCGCTGTTCGGCACCGGCATGAACACCTTCGGCACGGCTTACGCGCGCTACCAGAGGATCTGGAAGCAGACTTGGATCGGGGAGGCGCACAACGAGTACCTCCAGTTGCTCCTCGACTTGGGCAGTTTCGGATTTGTGCTCGGGGCGGTGTTGGCTTTCCGGCTGCTCGGGACAGCCAAGCGCAACGCTCCGACGGGTGTCATCAGCGCGGGTCTTCTGGGAAGCCTGCTGGCCAGCGCCGTGCATGCCCTGGTGGAATTCAACTGGCAGATCCCGGCCAATGCAGCGACGTTCGCCACACTCGCGGAGCTCGCGATGCAAACGCCGCCCGACGCGCGTCTGCTTGACCCCCCGAAACGGCGCGCCTAGAATCAAGCTGCTCTAAGGAAAAGCAATGGCCGCTTCCGCGTTGGACCAGCCTCGCCTTACGATTCTCTCGGGACCTCTTGCCGGGAAAGAACTCGTCCTCGAGGAGGTGGTCGACAATATCCTGATCGGCGCCGACGCCTCCTGCCGTTTCCATTTGCCGCTGCCGGGGATCAGCCCGATTCACGCGCGCATCTGGATGGACGCGGCGGGCGTCACCGTCTACGACACGCACGCACCGAGCGGCCTGTACGTGAACGACGATCGCGTGAGCGGGCAGGTGCCGCTGAGGAATGGCGACATCCTCTGGCTCGGGACACCGGGCGAGGAAGAGGCCGTCATGATTCAATGCCGGCTGCCCTCGCGCGCGGCCGCGCCCGTCCCGCTGCCTGCCGATGCCGAAGCAGAGACCGAATCGACGCTGGTGATGGCAGCGTCTGTGTTTCCGGCCGAGCCCGAGGCCTTCGAGCTGGTCGAAGAGCCGATTGTGGCGGCTCCCGAAAGCGAGCCGGTGGAAGAACCCGGCGCCGACGCCGCGATCGTAGTGGCGCTCGACGAGGCAGCAAGAGCGCCGGCCGAGTCGGAGGCGGACGCGACCATGGTGATCGCGGCTCCATCCGAGGCGGCCGTGGCAGAACCAGAAAACGACGCGACACGGATCGACACAGCCGATGCTTTCTACATCCAGGACGAGGAGCAGACCCAGGCGATCCCCGCCCTCGAAGACGATCCCGTGAAGTTCGCGGTTGAAATGCCGGCCGTGCCCGAGCCGGCCGCGCCCGACCCGTTGCCGTTCGAGGACGAGACGCAGGAGACGATGTCCGACGTCCCGCTCGCTCGCCCGCTGCTGCCACTCACCACGGGCCTAGTGCCCGAAGCGGAACCGGCGCCTCCGGTGATGGCGCCCCCGCCGACTCCGGTTCCCGCGCCGCGCTCCGTGGCGTCCGCAACCTCCGAGCCCGCCCCTCGGCCCCCACGACCGAGCGCACCCGCTCCCAAGGCTTCCGCAGCCGAGGCCCCGCGGCCTCGTGCGGCTTCGTCGGGAGGCGGCGGTCGCTACGCGGTAGTCGGGGCCGTGGCTCTGCTCATGCTGGGAGGCGGCGGCTTCGTCGCGTGGCGGCTCGTGCAGTCGAAGCCTGCG
>CAYTWT010000281.1:0-2273 GCA_964442185.1 uncultured Acidobacteriota bacterium | reverse complement strand
CAGACTGGCGCGCACCGCCATCTCGCGCTGGCGAGCCTCTGCCCGGGCCAGCAGGAGACCGGCCACGTTCGAGCAGGTGATCAGCAGGAGCACGAGGGTCGCGGCCGTCAGCAGCAGCAGAGCCGGGCGGACGCTGGCCGTGATCTCGTCACCAACCCCCAGGGCGAAGGGACGAAACCGCATGGGAACGGGATAGAGGCCGTCCTTCTCCCAGCCTTCGGCCAGGGCCGCAAGCTCGGCGTTAGCCTGCGCCACCGTGGTCCCCGGCCGCAGCTCCGCGGCCGCGTACCACCCGTGGCTGCCCCGCTCTGGCTCGGCCGTGTTGACCACGAGGGGCAGCCAAAGCTCGGTGGGCTCCGCCGCGTCCTCGCCGAAGTCGGTCGGGAGCTGGAAGGCCTCCGGGGCCACCCCCACGACCTCGCGGGGCACTCCGTCCACCAGCACCTTGCGACCGACGATGGCGGGATCGCCTCCGTAGCGGCGCTGCCATAGCCCGTGCCCCAGGATGGCCACCGGCAGGCCATTCGGGGGCGCCGCTTCCTCGTCGGAGAACGCGCGGCCGAGCAAGAGGGAGCCCCCCAGGGTTCCGAAGACGTTGGGCGTGACCTCGGCCAGGCCGACGCGCACCGGCTCGCCGTCACCCGTGAGGTTGGCCTGGCCAGCGCTCCACGCCGCGACCTGGGTGAAGCTCCGCACGTGCCGCCGATAGTCCAGCAGCTCCGCCTCCCCCACCCAGGTCTTGTCGAAGCCCACCCAACGACTCCAGACCATCACCCGTCGCTCGGAATCGGCATACGGCAGCGGGCGCAGGAGAACCGCGTCCACCACGCTGAACAGCGCGGCGCTCGTCCCGATGCCGAGGGCCAGGACGAGGACGGCGGTCAGATAGAAGCCGGGCGTCCGGGTGAAGCCACGAACGCCCAGGCGGGCGTCGTGGAGGAACGTGCGCAGCAGGGACATGGAGGCCTCCGCCGCTTGAGACGCCGGTCACGGCCACAGCGTTTACGAGGGAGAGGGAGAAGTGGACTCGGGGACGGACGACGGACGGGGGACGGACGAAGAACGGACGAAGAACGGAGCCTGGAGCTTCCTGGGCTCCGCCCTGGGGGAGAGTCAACGGACGACGAACGGACCGGCATGGCCAACGAAATCGCCGGGGTGTCCTCCCGGTCTCACGGGGAGGACACCCCGGCGTGACTCAGAAAGTTATCTTGGCCGCGAGCTGGATGGCGCGTGCGTCGAGGGCCGCCGAGTCCGCGCCGAAGTTGAGGCGCGGGTTCGAGAGGTTCTGCTGCGGGATCAGGACGCCGTTCGTGAAATTGGGCTCTTCGGCAGAATCTGTGGGTTGAAACAGTATAAGGAAGTGTAGGAAAGACACCCCGTTCGACCTCGAAGAAGATGGAGTCAGCAAGACAACCATCGACTAAGAGGAGAGCGGGGTGCGGCTCAAGACTATCTTGAATCGGGTTCAGCGGCTGCATGGTTTCGTCTACGCGCGCGTCGGGATGCTGGAAGAGAGGGGGCGGTTGATCATCGAAGCGGAGATCCGACCACGGGCGAAGGGTTGGCCCATCTGCTCTGGATGCAATGAGGCCGGCCCTGGTTACGACACGCTCGCGACGCGGCGTTTTGAGTTCGTCCCGCTTTGGGGCATCCCGGTCGCCTTCGTGTACGCGATGCGACGGGTGGATTGCCCGAGCTGCGGCGTCCGAGTGGAGCGCGTCCCTTGGGCCGAGGGCAAGAACCATCTGACCAGGACCTACGCCTGGTTTCTGGCCCACTGGGCCAAGCGGATGAGCTGGAGCGACGTGGCCGCCGCTTTCCGGACCACCTGGGAGAACGTCTTCCGCTCCGTGGAGATGGCGGTCCAGTGGGGCCTGCATCACAGGTCGCTCGACGGCATCGAATCGCTCGGGATCGACGAGTTGTACTGGAGCCGTCGGTACCAGTACCTCACCGTCGTCTACCAGATCGACGCGGGCGCCAAGCGGCTGCTGTGGATCGGTAAGAAGCGTACGCTGAAGACCCTGCTCGGTTTCTTCCGCTGGTTCGGACCCGAGCGCAGCCAGGCTCTGCGCTTCATCTGCTCCGATATGTGGAAGCCCTACCTGCGCGTCGTCGCCAAGAAGGCAGCCCAGGCCATCCATGTCCTGGACCGCTTCCACATCGCCTCGCACCTCAGCAAGGCGATCGACGAAGTACGGGCGAAAGAAGCCAAGGAGCTTCACGCCCGTGGTCTCCAGCCCTTTCTCACCCGCACGCGTTGGCTGCTG
>CAYTWT010000280.1:0-3876 GCA_964442185.1 uncultured Acidobacteriota bacterium | reverse complement strand
CGAAGAGCCTTCGGTTCTCACGCGCGATCTTCGCAAGGAAGTCGCGCGCGCGACCAAGGCGCCGGTGGAAGCGCTTGTATTTTCGCTTCAACCAGGCGGCCAGCGTCTGGTTGAGGTAGCGAGCCAGAGAATAAAGCGCTGATCGCGTGTATCGTCCGTAGTATGCGATCCACCCCCGTACCATGGGGTTGAGTTCGCGGGCGATATCGTCCAGCGTCACCTCTGTTCGCTTGCGAATCTTCAAGCCTTTGATCGTCGCCCGCATCGCGTTCAGCGCAGACTTGCTGACCGCCGGGGTGAACCCGCAGAACATCTTCTGCGAAGGCCCCTTGACCGATCGAGGCCGGAAGCAATAGCCGAGAAAGTCAAAGCTGACCGTCTCGTGCTTGCTCTTGCGTCGATGATCCTTGCAGTAGACGATTTTCGTCTTCGTTGAATGCAGTTCCAGGCCGCACTCCGCCAAGCGAGCTGCAAGCGCTTCGCGAATGCTCTGCGCCTCTTTCTCGCTACGACAGTGTACCAGCCCGTCATCCGCATACCGACACCAGGGCAGGTCGGGAGTCCTCCGCGTCATCCAGGTGTCGAACGCATAGTGCATGAAGAGGTTGGCCAGGATCGGGCTGACCACGCCACCTTGCGGGGTGCCGCGGATTCGCTCGACGATGGTGCCATCTTCCTGCTGCATCGGAGCCGTTAGCCAGCGCTCGATGTAGAGCAGCGCCCATGCGCACGTCACATGCTTCCGGACGGCTCGTAGCAAGAGCTCGTGGTCGATATTGTCGAACAGCCCCCTGATGTCGAACTCAAGAACCCAATTGTATTTCCAGCATCGCTCACGCGTTACGCCCACAGCGTCGAGGGCCGACTTGCCGGGCCTGTAGCCATAGGAATCTGCCAGAAAGATTGAGTCGAGAGCCGGTTCGATCAGTTGTTTGATGACAGTCTGCGCCACGCGATCTGCCACGGTAGGAACCCCGAGAATCCGCTGGCCTCCACTCTTCTTCGGAATGGAAACAGCGCGTACTGGCGGCGGGAAGTAAGCACCCGAACTCATTCGATTCCAGATCTTGTAGAGATTTCCCTTCAAGTCTGTTTCGAACTGCTCGGTCGTCACTCCGTCGACGCCGGCCGCACCACCATTGGATCGGACCTGCAGATACGCTTCGTACACCTTCCTCTTGTCGATGTTGAACGGCTTGCTCGGCTGGTTCATCGGCGTCCTCCTGTTGCCAGTTGCGACGATGGCCAGCCCACCTGATCCGATCCCTTCGCTCCGGCCCCATTACGGGCCTTCATCGCTCCTACGGATCGGTCCGCCCCAGTGCTCCGCTTCGGTACGCTCGCCTCACGGTTTTCTCCGCTTGTGCTTCTCCCTTGGCATCGGAGCGACTGGTTCCTGCAGTTCCACGATAACGCCAGCATCCGCTTCACGCCCCCTCAACGCCGGTCGTCGCTCGCCCGGTCATCAGGCATCTGGCGAGCTGGTCCCAGAGGGACGACACACCCCTGGTTTTGACGACGCCTTCCACGTCACGACGCTTCATCGGTGGGTTCACTTTCGTTCGTCTCTCGGATGCGTACCGGTTCGGGGTATTCCCCGAACTTGGCTCCAACGCTCACGACCGCGCCTCTTAAGCGAAGCCGCTTGGAGTGGTTTGGGACCAGCTCCTGAAAGCCGATCCCGAGGGACCTGCCCTCATCGTCATCGCAGCTTGCGCGTACAGTTCGTCAGATCATGTTGATCATCCCTCCTGTACGCTTCTGCAGCACACTGTCGTCGCCATGCAACCGTTCGGCTGCAAAGACATGAGCTTCGATGCGCCTGAGCAGCGGCTCCAGCACGGCGCAGCCGGCCCCGACCTGATCGGCGAGTGTCGACAGGCTTAGCGGCACGCCTTCCCTGGCGTAGCGTTCGGCCTGACGGTTAAGCGGTTGGTGCTGCCCGAACTTCTCAAACAGCAGCATGGCGAGGAGATGCGGTCCGGCCCACCCTCTCGGCGTGACGTGGAACGGCGCCGGCGGCTCGCTGATCTTCTCGCAATCCCGGCACGTCATCTTCTCGCGCACATTCTGGATCACCTTCCACTGGCGCGGGATCACCTCCAGCGTCTCGGTGACGGTCTCGCCGAGCTTCCTCAGCCGTGTGCCGCCGCAGCAGTCACAAGCCGTCGGTCCAGGCACGATGACGCGCTCGCGCGGCAGGTGGGCGGGGAAGGGCTGGCGAGCCGGGCGATTACGCGCGAACGCGGCGACCGTTGTCGTCTTTGCTGCGGCCCGCTCGGCGGCGATCTCATCCTCGGTGGCGGCCGCTTCCAGCTCCGCCAGCTCCAGCTCCATCTGGTCGAGGATGCGCGCCGTGCGCTCCGAGCGCGGTCCATAGATCTGGCGTCTGAGCTTGGCGATCTCCAGCTTCTGATGCGCGATCGTCGCCGCGTCATCGGCCATCTTGGCCCGAGCCAGCGCCACTTCGGCCTTCAGTGTCTCGAGTGTCTCGGGCTGCGAATCCATGCGACGAGGGAATCACAAACCGTCGTCTGCCGCCCGCAAAAAATGCACGGCAGGACGGCCTATCCCGCGCGTTCCGGCCGGAATGTGTGAACCGGGTTACGCCAGTCGATCCCGTCGAGCATGTAGGTGAGCTGCGCGGCCGAAATCGAAACGCTACCTGCACTCACTGACGGCCAAACAAAACGTCCGCGCTCCAACCTCTTGGCATAGAGCGACAGGCCGAGCCCGTCGTGCCACAGGATCTTGATCAGGTCCCCCCTGGCCCCGCGAAAGACGAACAGATCGCCGGCGAAGGGATCGCGCCCCAGCGTCTCCTGCACCTGCAGGGCAAGGCCATTCATGCCACGCCGCATGTCGGTGCGCCCGACCGCCAGCCACACGCGCATACCAGAGGGGACCGGGATCATCGCCGCTTCAGAACGTCGAGAACGCGCCTGAGCGCACGAGGATCGAAGCTCGAACCGACCCGAACCCGGTAGTTGCCCGCAACGTCGATCTCGATCGTCTCCGAAGCAGCCGGCGTTGGTGCCGCTGCTCCCCCGTCCTCCGGTTCCCGCGTGATCGTCACCGGCACGAGCCTAGGCGCCGAGGGCGAGGACGAAAATGCAGCAGGTTCATCACGATAACGTCGGCGCCAGCTGAAGACCTGGTTCGCGTTGACATCGTACTGCCGGGCCACCACTGAAACCGAGGCGCCAGGAACTAACGTCGCCGCCACGATCTCGCGCTTCAGTGCCTCCGACCAACGCCTATGCCGGCGCTTCGCACCGCTTGTGTCCATATCCGACATCGTGGACACATCTCCCCTGCCTCAACCGATCAACATCAGCGGGAGACTCGGTGAAGTGCCTGCACTCGACAAGGCGGTGCTCGCCGGAGGGAGACGTAGCGGCCTGGGTGGAGTTTAGATCCGACGTGTCTACAAAATAGCGGGGCCGGCGACGGTCCCAGGGCTTGGTCGTCACGCGTTGCGGACCAAGCATCACCTCCGACTGACGCTGTTTCACGGCGTTCCATAGGTCTTGCTCAGTACTCCGAAGATGCGGGACGTCCTTCTCGATAACGACCACGGAACCGTTCACCTTGGAGCGGCGCTTGCCGGTGTCGGGATCCCTCACGAACCGCAGCTTGGTCCAAACGAGTTTGCCGATGTAGAGCTGGTTATTGAGAATGCCGGTCCCTCTTGCCGCGTTGCCGTTGATAGTCGAAGCCCCCCAGCCACGACCACGTGGGCCGGAAACGCCGTCCCGGTTCAGTCCTCCCGCGATTGCCCGCGGTGACATGCCTGACGCGTACTCACGAAAGATGCGCCGGACAACCTTGGCATCGGCACTGTTTACGCTGCGGTGCCCCGCGTCCACGGTTCCG
>CAYTWT010000279.1:0-1771 GCA_964442185.1 uncultured Acidobacteriota bacterium | reverse complement strand
ATCGCGTCCGTGCCCCCTTGCTGATAGGCCGTGACGTAGTCCACGATGCCCTGGTTGAAGAGCGCGACCGCCCGCGTCTCGGCGCCGGCCGTGGACCAGTCGAGCTTCGAGACCATCTCCAGCCCTTTCGTCCCGAGCTTCACGTCGCAGCTCCCCGGTTTGCACCGCTTGAGCGCCGTGATGTCGTCCGGGGGGTGGTTGAGGCCCTTCATGTCCTCGAGCTTCGCGGGGCTCGAGAAGTAGCCCATCTCCGGGATCTGGGGCACCTGGCGGAACTTCTTCACGTCCCGCGCCAGGGCCAGGAGCTGGTCGACGTTCCCGGCTGTCTTCACGACCCCGAAGACGGCGATCTCGGGCTTGTCGGTAGTGGCCAGGACCTTCGTGACCACCTCACCCTTCTCGACGGCCGCGAGCTGGGCGTCGTCGAGCTGGATCACCTTGCGGAGGAACGGTCGGGGCGGCGCCTCCTGCGCCGGTGCGACCGCGGGCGCCAGGACGGCCAGGAAACAGGCCCAGACCACGCTGTACGAAACCTGCTTCACGAAATCAACCCTCATTGAATCCCCTTCGTTGACCTGAGCTCGCCCCCCGAGTGGACGATTCGGAGAGCCTTGCTGCCCTGATGCCCCGTGAGCGTTGCAGAATCGGTGCCGTAGCGGCGCCGCTAAGGGGGCCTCACAGTATACGACAGACTGGATTGGACTTACGGAGAGAACCGCGACGGTGGGGCTCCGATCCTGGCGCGGGAAGCGCGCTGGAAGGACGAAATGACGTCTGCGAGTCGGTATTTCGTCTCTAGAGCATTCGCATGGGACCCCCCCCCGGCCGAGGGCCTTATACTCCGGCGGAATGTCCGAGAGTCCCCTCGAGTTCGAGACGCTGATCGCCGAGCTCTCCTCCCGCTTCATCCACCTGCCTGCTGGCGAGGTCGACCGCGAGATCGAAGACGCGCTGCGCCGTGTCTGCGAGATTCTCGGTATCGATCTTGCGGTGCTCTGGCAGTGGTCGGGTGCGACCCCCGCCGTCATCATGCCCACCCACACCTACTGTGCCCAGGAAGGCCTGCGACCTTCCGAGCCGATGCGCGAGGAGCATTACCCCTGGTCGGTACAGCAAGTGCTGGCGGGACGCATGTTTGCCATCTCTTCGCCGGAGGAGCTGCCGGCGGAGGCTGCCGTCGACCGGGAGACCTGCCTTTTGTTCGGCATCAAGTCGGCCGTGTGCCTCCCGCTCTCCGTGGGGGGCGAGCCGCCCGTGGGCGCCCTGGGCTTCAATACCCTGCGGGAGCAGCGCGACTGGCCGGACGCGCTGGTGAAGCGGCTGCAACTGGTCGCGCAGGTCTTCACCAACGCGCTCGCTCGCAGCCGCCACGAGCTGAGCCTGCGGCAGAGCCAGGCTCGCCTGGAGGCGGGCGCCGACCTCGCCGGCCTCGCCTTCTACGACGCGGACTTCGGCCAAGGCACACTCTTCGTCGACGACCGGTTTCGCGACCTCTGCGGTGTTCCCCCGGAAAAGGAGGCGGGCCTCCAGGCCGGGGAGTTCTGGATGGAGCATATACATCCCGACGACCGCCAGCGGGTGCTGGAGCTGCGCCAGGAGTTGGACGACGGGAGGCTGGAGCGCATCTCCTTCGAGTATCGCTACCTGCATCCGGCCCACGGGGAGAAGTGGATCCACCACTCGACCCGTGTCGCCCGGCGCGACGCCACCGGGCGCATGACCAAGACGTGCGGTGTCCTACGCGACATCACGGAGAGGCGGCGACGTGAGG
>CAYTWT010000278.1:0-4997 GCA_964442185.1 uncultured Acidobacteriota bacterium | reverse complement strand
GGCGCGCCTCCAGGCGGCGAGCAGCTTGGCGGCGACAACAGCCGCGGCGCCGGACGCGCAGACCACCCAGACGCCGTGGGCCAGGTCCGGGCTCCTGGGGGCAAGGGCGATCACCTGCGGCCAGGGCAGGGCGGCGTCCAGCAGCAGGAACGCCCCACAGATCAGAAAGAGAGGTGATGCGAGCAGTCGGGTCACCACCAAGCCGGCGGCCGCAGCAAACACTCCTGCACCCAGGGCCATGAGGGGCATCAGCGTCGACAACCGTCGCGGCTCGACGCTGACGGAGCCGTAGGCCAGGCTCGAGTAGGCGATCGTCGTGAGCGCGATCAGGGCCACCTGTCGTCTCGGGCCTCTTTGGCCAACCAAGCATCCGAGTCCCGCTAGGCCGCAGAGGACGAGCAGGCGATGCTGCACGGCCTGCTCCCGTCGGTCGAGCAGGAACTCCTGAAAGTACAGATAGTCCGGATAGAGCCAGTTCTCGTAGATGCCTCGGGCGAGCGCGAACAGGAGGGCCCCAGGTCGGTGCATGTCAATCAAGGACGGGTTCATGCCCGCGCGAAACGCCGACCACTCGTCCGGAGGCCAATGGTGGGGAAAAGAGAGAATGGAGACGGTGTAGCTCACCTCTCCCTTGGCCGGAAGGCCTGTGAAGACGAGCCGCACGCGGTCTCCGACGGTGCGCTTGGGCATTCGCACGCCAACGACCACCAGCCCCAGACAGAGGATCACTGCGAGCATTGCCCCGACCTGGACCTTAGCGAGCCGGCGGAGGTGCGCCGTCCCCCAGCAGGAGAGCGCCACTACGGCCGGGATGATCCACAACAAAGGCCGCGTCATCACGGTCGTGAATCCGGCAACCACGCAGGCGACCGTGCCGACGCCGATCCACAGAGTCGGCCGCCGATCCGACGTGAAGGCCAGGGTGTACGCCCACACGGCAGTAACGAGGGCGAAACGAAGGAGGGGCTGTTGAAGAATGGCCCCGCAGCCGATCACGCTGGGGATGTAGGTCGCCTGCACAACGCCGCCGACCACAGAGGCCCAGGGTGGCGCCCCGAGGCGCCGGGCCGTCAGCACGACCATGACGCATCCCAGGGCGTCGAGCAGGGCAAAGAGGCCGCCCACCATTCCGGGCCGCAAGGGCAGCAACCGGCCCAGGAATCCGATCAGCACCGGCAGGAGCCCCTGCTGGCTCAGGGCTGCGTACTCCAATGGCTTCGCCCAGGCCGCCCACGGTTCCGAGAACCAGGCGCGCATCGTCAGACCCTGTTGCCAATAGAGCGCAGCGTCGAAGATCGGCTCGATCCGGCTTTCGTACGCGATGAAGTAGAGCCGCAAGGCGAGCGCCAGCCCGGCTACGGCGAAGGGGCCGAGCACGTCGCGCAAGGGCGGAACCCTGAGTCCCGTGCGAGCGCCAATGCCGAGGGACACGGTCCGGTGCAGCCAAACTCCCATGCCTACGAGCGTGAGTTCCGACCTCCTCGAGATCGCCCTGCCTACGTTGACCGAGACACTACCCCACTTCGCGAGGCGAGCGCCAGCATCGAAGCTGGCTGTGCTCAGCCGGCCAGGATCTCGCGACGAATTCTTGACAGACCCGGGGACGGCCGGTACCCTCACGCCCCATCACATGAAATCGAGCAGTGCCGGCAGGCTCCTCGCGATGTGGCTGCTGCTGGGTGCTGCGGCGACGCTCAGTTCGCTCCTGGGAGAGCGGATCCCCCTGAACCGAGGATTCGGCTTCGAGGCCTTCACCGTCTACAAGCCGATCACCGAGCATCTTCCCGAGTACGTCGCGCGACAGGAGATCGACTCCTACACGATCCAGCGCGTGCTTCCCTTCGTGGCCGCGCACTACACCTTGCGAGTCCTCGGCCTGCCCTTGAAGGGCCGCTACATAATCGGCTTCTTCCAGGTGTATGACCTCGTTGCCCTCGCCCTCGCGGTGTGGCTCTGGCTGCGGCTGGCCCGGGACCACAACGTCTCCGCTTCCGGCCAGTGGCTCGGCTTCCTCGGCTTGTTCGTGAACTTCGCGGTGATGAAGCTGACCTTCTACTACCCGGTCAACATCGACACTACCGCGCTCCTCCTCGGCTTGGCTACTCTCCATGCCTACCAGCGAGACTCCCTCCCCGGCCTTCTCGTCGTTTGCCTGGCCGGTCTCTTCGTGTGGCCCACCACGATCCTGATCGGGTCCCTGCTTCTGCTCTTCCCCCCGCACTTCCGGTGGCCGGAGCGACCTTCTCCCACCCCAAGGCTCAACAGCGCGCTCCTCCTGCTCGTGACCCTTTCCGTCGTGGTCGTCTTTGCCTATTCGCTCTACGAAGTGCGCGCCCCGCCCCCCAGCGGAGGCGCCGAGACCGTGCAGGCCCTCCTCCCGCTGAGCCTTGCCACGGTGGCGGTCTATCTCTACTACGGCCTGCGCTCCCTGCTGGGGCCCGTGGCCCTCTTGGGCAGGGAGGCCAGAGAAGCGGTCAAGGGCCTGCTCTCTCCGGCCCGGCTCATGGCCCTCGCCCTCCTTTGGACCACCTACCTCCTGGCCACGCGCGTGCTCGCCGCTCCTGGACCCCCGCGGCTCACCGCCTCCGATTACGTGGTCAAGTACGTCAGCATCGGGGCGGCCGCGCGGCCCGCCCAGTTTCTCGTGGCCCACGTCGCCTACTACGGCCCCCTGCTTCTCCTGTTAGTCATGCGCTGGCCGGCGGTGGCGCGCCGCTTGCGCCGCCTGGGAGCGGGCCTCTCCGCCGCCGCGGCCCTCGCCCTGCTACTGGGGGTCAACAGCGAATCGCGGCAGCTCGTGAACTTCCTCCCCCTGCTCATCCTCCCCACGGTCCTGGTCACGGACGAGCTGCTCCGGAACCGTGCCCTGCTGCCAACCATGGCGGCCTTCGCAGTGATCCTGTCCAAGAGCTGGTTCCCTGTGAACTACGCGGTGGCCGGGTTGGGGAAGGCGGGCGCATCTTTCCCCACGGGCGCGGGTAGCTTCCTGGACTTCCCTGCCCAGGCCTACTTCATGAACTTCGGCCCCTGGATGTCGAACAGCCTCCTCGCCCTTCATGCAGCGGTGGTGGTGGCCATGGGCCTTTGGCTCCAGGCCCGCTGCCTCCGGGCGGCGCCAGCCGAAGCCGTCCCCCGAAGGCAGGACGGCGCTCAGCACTAGTGGACCTCGCGGAAGCCTTCGCCGACGCTCGCGCCGCGGTTTTCGAGTGGTGCCGCGAGCGCGCAGCACTGCCCCGGATCCCGCTCGTCCTGTACCTGGCCTGGGTCGGCGTGCGCCATCTGGCCGACACCGACTACGGCAGCTGGTTCGCTGCGCTCAACCTGGGGATCCACGAGGGCGGCCATCTGCTGTTCAGTTGGCAGCCCTTCGACTTTCTCACCGTCGCGGGCGGGACGCTGCTGCAGCTCGCGGCGCCGGTCGCATCCGTGTGGATGTTCTGTCGCCAGCCCGACTACTTCGCCGTGGCGGTCTGCGGCGGCTGGCTCTCGACCAACCTCTACGCCATCGCGACCTACGTCGCCGACGCCCAGGAGCTGGATCTGCCGCTCGTGAGCGTGGGCGGCGGGGAAGCGGACCACGATTGGGCGTACATGCTCGAGGCGCTCGGCCTGCTCGAGTGGGACCACACGCTCGCGTTTCTGATCCGCGTCGTGGCGTTCGCCGCGATGTGGTCGTCGCTCGCGGCTGCCGCAGCCCTGTTGTGGCTGATGGCCCGCCGCGGAGAGAGCTACTAGCTGCCGCTCAGCATCATGCGCTTGACGCGCAGCGTCGGAGACGCCGACGAGCCGCGCCATTCGAGGTCCGTGCCGACAGCGTCGACGTCGAGCAGCATCTGCTTCAGATTGCCGGCGATCGTGACTTCGTGGACCGGGAAACTGAGCCGGCCGTTCTCGATCCACAGGCCCGATGCCCCTTGCGAGTAGTCGCCCGTCACGAGGTTGACACCGAAGCCGATCAGGTCGGTGACGTACAGGCCGTGGTCCACGCCGCCGATGATGTCCGCGGGCGGCGTCTCGCCCGCGGTGAAGCACAGGTTCCCGGCGCCGACCGAGGGCCCGCCGCCCACACCACGGCGCGCGCTGCCGGTGGGCCGCGCGCCGATCTTGCGCGCGGAGTACGCGTCGCACAGGAAGGAGCGGAGCACGCCGTTCTCGAGCGGCACGTTGCGGCGCGTGAGCAGGCCCTCACCGTCGAAGGGCCGCGAGCCGAGCCCGCGCGGCTTGCGGCCCTCGTCGACGATCGTGAGCAGCGGCGAAGCCACGGCCTCGCCGAGGCAGTCCTTGAGGAACGTGGCGCCCCGGAAGACGGCGTAGCCCGAGAGCGCGCCGAACACGTGGCCGAGCAGATCGGCCGCGGTTTCGGGATCGAAGACGACGGGCACCTCGGCCGTCTTGACCTTGCGCGCGCCGAGACGGCGCAGGGTGCGCTCGGCGGCGATGCGGCCCACTTCCTCAGGCCCCAGCAGGTCGCCGAGGCCGCGGCCGGAGCTGTACCAGAAGTCGCGCTCCTTCTGGCCATCGCGCTCGCCGACCGGCGCCACGGACATAGACACCGAGGAGGTGCTGTAGCTACCGCCGAAACCGCGCGAGTTGGCAAGGGCGATCTCGTCCTCGCCGGAGCCAAACGAGGCGCCTTCGGAATTCGTGATCTCGGGCGAGACGCCCAGCGCAGCGGCCTCGGCGCGCCGCGCGCGCTCGATCCGCTCTGCCGTGGGCAACGCCGCGGGGGAAGGATCGTGGAGGCCGAGCTCGGCCGCATCGAACGGCTCGGTCTGGTCCGGCAGTCCCGCAGCAGCGTCTTCACCCGTCACGCGCGCCATCGCGACGGTCTCGGCCACGAGCCTCGCGAGGGCCGCGGGCGAGAAGTCGGAGGAATAGGACGTGGCCGTGCGCTTCCCGACGAAGACGCGCACGCCGAGCGCCTTGCTGCCGGCATCCGTCAGCTTCTCGACCTCACCCTTGCGGACCGTGACCGAGAAGTCGGTGCCGGAGACGAC
>CAYTWT010000277.1:0-17760 GCA_964442185.1 uncultured Acidobacteriota bacterium | reverse complement strand
CGGGTACGCGAGGATCGCCTTGCGTGCTCCCGCCTCGAGCACCATCGCCAGCTCCTTCAGCGTGGCGCACTTGAACCCGTCGATCCCAGCCTCGAGCTGTTTGCGCGCGATCGCCTGCGACTTGTGCGTCTTGACGTGGGCCATGAGGTTCTGGCCGCCGCCCACCATCTCGCAGACGCCTCGAATGTTGTGGTCCACCATGCCCTGGAAGAGCAGCAGGGCCGGGGTTTCCAGCGCGTCCGGGTCGGCGACGACGTAGTCCTGGCAGCTGATCATCGATACATTCCCCAGAAGTCGATGTATTGGACTCGACTCATCTGTCTATCCGTTGCGACGGCTTCGAATGCCGCGCGAACTGGTCTCGGATGCCGGGTCGGTCACGCGTGCCCGGTCAGGCCGGCGCCCAGGCGTCCCGAGATGCGTGAGGCCGCTGCCGACAGGCGCTGGGCGATGTCGCTCATGCGCTGGGTCGTCAGCCGAGCGCTCGGTCCCCAGACGGTCAGTGCCGCCACCGCCCTCCCGTTGGCACCGATCACCGGGACGCCTGCGGCCGCATAGCCGATCTGCGCCTCCTCCTGTATGGTGGCGTAGCCCCTGGCGCGGACCCGCCGCAGCTCCCTCGCAAACGCCTCGGGGTCGCAGATGGTCTTCGGCGTGAGCCTGGAGAGGGGGCGCCGCAGGAACTCCCGGGTCTGCTCCTCGGTCCCGAACGCGAGCAGGGCCTTGCCGGTCGAGGTCGTGTGGGCCGGCCAGCGGGTTCCCACCTCTTTCTTGGCCGCGAGCACCTGTCGCCCGAACGCCTCGTCCAGAATCACGACCTCTCGTCCGACCAGGACGTGGAGGCTGGCTGTCTCCTGCGTGGCATCGGCCAGGCCGGCCAACTCACCCTGGGCGGCGAAGACGAAGAGCAGCCCCGTGGCCCCGAGGCTGCGAAGGCCCAGGGCGGCGAACTCAGGGCCGAGTCGATAGGCCTCGCCCTGTGGGACGCGCTGAACGAGCTCCTCCTCCTCGAGGGCGCTCAACAGCCGAAAGACCGTGGTTTTGTTGAGGCCTGTGACCCGCGCCACCTCGGACAGCCCCAGCTGGGGCCGAGAGACCGTGAAGGCCTTGAGCACGCTCACGGCGCGCCGGACGGCGCGGGTTCCGGGATAGGGGGCGTGGTTCATTTGATGAACCTAACGATTCGCAACGCGAACTGAAGCGTAGCCGCGCCCGCGGCTCTCGTCAATTGGAGTGGTCCATCAGACGAACCAGTAGAGCGAATCCGCGCCACCTTTGGTCTGGCCGGGCAACGCCGATGACTCCCGGGGATTACCTTTCTCCCTAAGGGAGCAGGCCAATCGTCCTTCGGCAGTACCGGTTCATCCTGTGAACCGCGTGAGGATTTCTTTGATCCGACCACTTTTTCTCATGCTATGGTCCTCGAAGCGTGACGTCATCAGCCTTTCGGAGCCCGTCGATCGTGGCGCTCGGCGCGCCACCAAACTCTGGAGGAAAACACTATGCGTAGACACTCGTTTGTTTTCGGCCTAGTGGGAGTGCTGATCGCCTCCGCTCCCGCCTTCGCCCAGCGGACCACCGGCGACATCGTCGGAACGGTCACGGACGACACCGGCGCGGTGCTGCCCAGCGTCACCGTAACACTCGTGGGCGAAGGCGCAATTGGCACCTTCACAGCGACCACCAGCGCCAGCGGCTTCTATCGCTTCAACCGTCTGTACCCCGGCGCCTATAACCTGTCCTTCGCGATGGACGGCTTCGCCCCGGCGAACCGCACCGCCGTCAGGGTGAGCGTAGGCGCCACGACCGAAGAGAACGTCTCCCTGGGCCTGGGCGCCATGATCGAGGCGGTCACGGTCAGCGCCGCCTCGGTCGTGGACGCGACGGATACTGGAATGAGCAACAACTTCGACAACCAGATGGTGGCGAACCTTCCGCTGCGGCGGAGCAGCGTCTACGACCTGATGTTGGCGGCCCCCGGTGTCACCTCAGCTGGGGAGGGGGGGACTTTTGTGGGGCACTTCCTGATGGCGATGGGCTCGGAGACCGATGGGAACTCGTTCCAGCTCGACGGAGTGTCCGTCAACTCGAGATCACAGGGCCGCGTCTGGCTCTCGCCCAACACCGACATCATCGACGAGGTCGAGATCATCGCCCTGGGCGCCCCTGCCGAGTACGGTCACGCCCCCGGCGGCGTCTTCAACGTGGTCACCAAGCAGGGGACCAACAGCTTCCATGGCGACGTCGGCTTCTATTCCCGGACGGACGGGCTGACCGGGCGCAACACCGACGAGGAGTACGACAACGGCCATCCCTACCACGTTGACCATTTCCATGATTTCACCGCCCAGCTCGGCGGGCCCATCGTGAAGAACAAACTCTGGTTTTTCAGCTCCTACCAGAACAGGCGTTCCAGTGCCACGGGGGCTGGCGTACCCGCGGAGTTCGTCAACACAAATAAGAACTGGACGATCCTCGGGAAGATCAACTGGCAGATCAACCCCTCACACCAGATAGTGGCCAAGTACGCCCAGGACAACTACTCCTGGGGTTCGGCCAACGACGCCAACTCTTCTCCGAGTTTCTTGGCTCGTGAGTACGGGAGGACGCCGGTGCCGAGCATCTCTTACACCGGCTCTCTCTCCAGCCGAACCATGCTCGAGGTGCGGGCCGGGGGCTTCTTCGGGAGAGACCACTGGGGCCCGCAGGACCCGGACCAACGCAAGGACCAGCCCGTGTACTACAACTACGCCCACGGGGGCGACTGCTCGAAGGGCCCCTGCCTGTTCACGGGAGGCCCCCTCTACTGGTACGACTTCAGTGAGACCTCGAGATCCATCAACGTCAGCCTCTCCCACTATGCTGACGACTTCCTCGGCGGCAGCCACGACTTCAAGTTCGGAGTCCAGTACGAGCGGGCGGGGCGGGAGGACGCCATAGTCGGCTACAACGATTACTTCACCCTCTACCAAGACGACAACGGCTACCAGTACGTCTTCGGCTACGACTACACGCCCTTCGCCTACGGCGGCATCGCCAACAACAGGTCGGTCTTCTTCGATGACACCTGGCGGGTGAACGACCGCCTTACCCTCAAGCTGGGCGCGCGCTACGACCACGACTGGGCCAGCGTCCCCGAGTTTCCGACATTGGATGCCTTCGGAAACAAGACCGGTGGGGTGGCTAGCCCCAAGGTCGACAAGCTCTTCGGCTTCGACAGCTTCTCCCCGAGGCTGGGCCTCACCTACAAGCTCACCAAAGATGGCAGGACCCTTTTCAGGGCAGGCTTCGGCCGGTACAGCCGCGGGATCGTCACCATGGACTTCGCCGGAGGCGTCGGCAACATAGCGACCACTGATGTGGCCACCTTCACAGGCTACTACGACCCCGCAGGCTTTGACGGCATGACGCTGCAGGGTGACGGGAGGGGGGACAACGTCGGGGGCGCCGCAAACAACAGGATGGACCCCAACATCTCGGCAACGTACACCGACCAATACGTGCTTGGCCTGGAGCGCGAGCTGTCCCGGAACTTCGGGTTGGCCCTGGTCTACACCCACAAGCGGGGCAACAACTTTCCCTCGTGGCGGGAGGTTGCTGGCAAGTACGAGCAGTTCGAATACGTCGATGAAACCACCGGCATCCCCCTCACGCTCTCCCGCCTGCTCAGCGATCCGGAAGGCCGGGTTTTCGTGTTGGGCAACCCCGACTTCATGGACACCAGGGTCGACGCCTTCGCCGCGACGCTGACCAAGCGGATGTCCAGCCATTGGCAGCTCAGCAGCTCCCTGCAACTCATGAGGTCCACCGGTAGCCTGGCCTCGGGGAAGACACAAAACGACTGGGGCCGCCAGGACGGCGGTGTCGCCTGGAGACCCTTCGGCAAGAGTCCCAACGACTTCGTCAACCTTGACGGTCGACTGATCGGGGACGTCCCGGTGACCTTCAAGACGCAGGTGTTCGCCGAACTGCCGAAGGGCTTCCTGGTGGGAGCCAACTACATCTACCAGCAGGCAGGTGTTTGGGCACGCACGACAAGAGTCCAAGTCGAGGGACTGGGAAGGGAGAACATCCTGCTCGAGCCGAAGGACGGCTCCCGCCGTTGGGACACCCGGAGCACGATGGATCTACGGCTCCAGTGGACCGGCAAGCTGGGCCAGTACACATCGGTGTCGCTCTTCGCGGACGGGTACAACATCTTCAACGACAACGCCGGCCAGGGGGTTCAAAGCACCGGGGTGAATTCCGACGTGCTCGGCAAACCCAGCAACATCATCCTGCCGCGGCGTCTGCAGCTGGGCGCGAAGCTCCAGTTCTAATCTAGAGGCGCGGTATCGGGGACACGATGCGTCGGCCGTCAGCGAGCGGCGGATCGTGTCCCCGTCTATCGAGGAGTGGGGGCCGGCCTGCGAACGCGGATTGGCCGTGCCCGTACGTGTCGACCCAGGCGCGATCGCCGGAAACGATGGAGACACCGTGAAGATCTCACTCCAGGAGCTGACAGGCCTGTCGAAGCGAGCGCTTTCCAAGTACGGCTACCCAGAGGAAGAAGCCGCGATCATCCTGGAAATGCTCATGTACGCTCAAACGAGAGGAAACGACCAGGGCATCGTCAAGCTGATCGGCAACGGAATACCGCGCCACGAACGAGCACAGACACCAACCATAGAAAAAGACACCCCGGCGACTGCAATAATCAACGCAAACCTTTCCATGGAAGCCATCGCCATGGAACGAGCCGTCGACCTGGTCATACGAAAAGCTCGGGAGATGGGTATTGCAATAGTAGGCGTCCACAACGGTGACGGATCGTCTGGCGCCATCGGCTACTGGTCGAGAAAGATCGCAGACGCCGGCCTGGTCGGCATTACCATGTCGAGCTACCCGTTCG
Source organism: uncultured Acidobacteriota bacterium (assembly GCA_964442185.1). Taxonomy (GTDB): domain Bacteria; phylum Acidobacteriota; class Vicinamibacteria; order Fen-336; family Fen-336; genus CADEEV01. Next base: position 12,869 of record CAYTWT010000277.1, on the reverse strand, counting down.
GACTGGTGCCCCCTCACGGTTCTTATGAGCCCTTGTTTTGTACCAATCCAATAGCCTGGGGCGTTCCGACTGATGACCAACCCATCGTATTGGACATGTCTTCATCAGGCATTTCCTTCTTTGGCCTGCTGGAAGCGAAGACACGAGGAGTCCAGGTCGCCGAAGGGCTCGGCTACGACAAAGAGGGGAACGAAACGACAGATCCTGCAGGAATCATGGAGGGAGCGATACGGCCGTTCGACAAAGGAGTCAAAGGCGCCGGGCTCGCCCTGATGGTTCAGATCATTGGAGGCGCCCTGGTGGGTGGGGACTTTCTGAACAAGAGCGACAACGACGGCAACGTCGTGATTGCCATAGACCCCGAAGCCATGATCGGAAGGCACAGATTCATAGAAGAGACCACCAAGATGGCCAAGGCGATAAGACGGGCCAAGAAGCTCGACGGGGTAGAGGAAGTCATGGTGCCCGGGGAGCGCGGAGACAGGATCAGATCCAAGGTACTAGAGGCCGGCGAGATCGAAATTGAAGACAATCTGCTGAATAGTCTCAAGGCCTTCGTGGAAGGCGAGCGGACCGGACCCTCGATGACGAACAGCGGCGAGAAGGGCAACAAGCAATGACAAGTGAAGCTCAACAACTGGATGTTCCCCAGCTGGTCCGGGAAGCCGTCGAGCGGTGCAAGGACTACCTTTCACCGACACCTCTCGAGTACTCCATGCACCTCAGCAACGAGATAGAGGGCGAGGTGTGGCTCAAGCTGGACTCGATGCAGAGGACCGCTTCATTCAAGTTTCGCGGTGCGCTCAACAAGATCCTTTCGCTCACGGAAGCAGAGCTCGACAAAGGCGTGGTCTCGGCCTCTACCGGGAACTACGCCCTTGCGGTCGCCGAGGCCGTGAGGATCCGAAACCGCCGCGCCACGATCTACGTGGCCGAGGATCTCGAGCCATCACGTCTGGAGTTGTTGAGGTCCCACGGCCTGGACCTGGTCATTCATGGCAAACGCGCCTGGGACGCGGAGGAGGAGGCCCGGCGGGTCGCGGAGGAACAAGACAAGATCTACGTGTCGCCATACAACGATCCGATCGTGGTCGGCGGCCAGGGGACGTGCGGGTACGAGATTTCGAGGCAACTGCCCGATCTGGACGCAGCCCTCTTCGCGGTCGGGGCGGGGGGACTGCTCACGGGATCCGCAGGTTGGCTGAAATTCCACAACCCCGAGGTGGAAGCCTTCGGCGTCTCGCCGGAAAACTCCCCGGTGATGCATCAATCCATGCGAGCCGGCAAGATCGTGCAGATCGACATGTTCCCGACGCTCGCGGACACCTGCGCGGGCGGGGTCGATCTGGACAGCATCACCTTGCCGCTGTGTCAGCGACACGTGGATGAGATTCTGCTGCTCACCGAGGCGGAGATCGAAGGCGCCATCCGCCTGCTGTTCGAGCAGCATCGGCTCGTCGTCGAGGGTTCTGGAGCTCTTGGCGTGGGGGGACTGCTCAAACACAAGGAGCGGTTCAAGGGCAAGAAGGTGGTCGCGGTCGTTTGTGGACGGAACATCAGCCTCGAAGTGTTCAAGCGGATCATTCAGTAGAAGCAGAGGGGACGTCATGAACTTCACGGACAAGCGGGTCCTGGTGACGGGCAGCAGTCGGGGCATCGGCTTTGCCGTTGCAGAAGCCTTCGTCGACGCTGGCGCGCGTGTCGCCATCAACGGCCGAACGGAGCAATCCGTGGGCGCCGCCATCGGAAGACTCAACGGTCGTGGACGCCTGGTCGCAGCCCCCGGCGATGTTGGAACCGTTCCCGGTTGCGAGTCGGTCGTAAAGACTGCGACCGACGCCTTCGGTGGCCTCGACATCCTGGTCAACAGCGCCGGCATCGGCGCCGGCAGACCGATCGAGGACTCCGACGAGGCGATGTGGGACGCTCACATCGACGTCAATCTGAAAGGGACGTTCTTCTGTTGCCGTGCGGCGCTGCCGGCATTGCGCACATCCAAGGGCAATATCGTCAACATCGCCTCGGATGCCGGCTTGATGGGCGTTCCGGGAATCACGGTCTACTGTGCTTCGAAGGGCGGGGTCGTCAACATGACCCGCGCCATGGCATTGGAAGTCGCGCCGGACGTACGGGTCAATTGCGTCTGCCCGGGTTATGTCGATACCGACATGATTCGCCGGGACCACATCGACAAGAAAGACGACCCGGCCGCCGCCGAGCATAGAATGATGGACTATGCGCCGATGAAGCGCATCGGCACGCCACCCGAGATCAGCCAGGCGGTCCTCTATCTGGCTTCATGCGAGGCACGTTTCGTGACTGGCGCCGCCCTGGCGATCGATGGTGGCACGACAGCTGGCCGTTGAGCCTCTGCGTTCCCGAGTCGCGCCCATGAGCATGGGCAACAAGCACGGGTGGCGGTGATGCTCCGGGAATGCGGATGTCAGAACCGCTCGTCTTGATAGGCTCACATCTGACAGGGCGCGAGTATTGGCATTCCAAAGAGCTTCAAGAAAGCGTGCGAAAAGGGTCGAGCTTCCCTCTGGTGGAAGAGGCCCCGTGCGCCTCAGTCGGCGGCGCAGATCGCTCTATTCCGCTGTTGCTGCGATCATCGTTCCGACCGTCTTCTTCCTGGTGCTGGAAGGTGGCCTCCGCACCTACGGCTACGGCTACACCACGGAATTCCTCGTCCGAAACGGCGATTTCTATGACAGCAATCCGCGTTTCGGCTGGCGTTTCTTCCCTCGCACGATCAGCCGTGCGCCGATGCCCCAGCATTTGCCCGTCAAGAAGCCGCCAGGCGTGTATCGGGTGTTCGTACTTGGCGAATCGGCTGCGCGAGGCGAGCCCGAATCGGCGTACGGTTTCGCGCGCATGCTGGAGGCCATGCTGGAGAAGGAGTTCGTGGGCGCACGGTTCGAGATCGTCAACACGGCTACAGCAGCGATCAATTCCCATGTAGTGCTGGAGATTGCCCGCGATTGTGCCAAGAAGGCCAATCCGGACCTTTTCATTGTTCTCATGGGCAACAACGAGGTGATCGGCCCCTTCGGGCCGACTCACACGTTTGGCAGCTTCTCGTCGAGCCGCACCATGATCCGCCTGGGGCTGTGGATAAGGTCCACGAGGTCCGGGCAACTGGTCCATAACGTGGTCAATGCTTTGCGGGGAACGCGGGAGCCCACGCAGTGGCGGGGCATGGAAGCGTTTCTGGCCCAACGTGTGTCGCGAGATGATCCGAGGATGCCGGCTGTCTACGATCATTTCGAGCAGAACCTGAGAGACATAGTCGGAATTGCGACGGAGGCCGGCGCGAAGGTCATCCTCTCCACCGTGCCGGTGAATCTCAAGGACAGCGCACCGTTCGCTTCCATGCACGGGCCCGACCTGAACGAAGCTCAACTGACCGAATGGGACACGTACTATCAACGCGGTATCGATTCCCAGGCGGCGGGAGAATACGACAATGCCGTTCGGCAATACCGGAACGCAGCCGAGATCGACGGCGAGTACGCAGACCTGCATTTCCGGCTGGGGAGTTGCTATCTCGCGTTGAACAGGGTCGATGACGCAAGGGAGCACTACCTTCTGGCGCGAGAGCTGGATGCGTTGCGGTTCCGCGCAGATACGGGGATCAACGAGGCCGTCCGGCAAGTGGCCGCAGAATGGATGGATCCCCATTCAGATGCGACGGTCGGCTCACCGTCCCCCGCTCTCCCGCGCCGCCGGGGGGCGCTCCTCGTCGATGCGGAGCGAGCATTCACGAAGTCCAAGCACACATTCGCCGGCCTGCCCGGCGACGAGTTGTTCTGGGAGCATGTTCACATGAATTTCCAGGGCAATCACGAGCTGGCTGCACTCGTTCTTGCCGGGATGATCGAACTGCTGCCGGATTCCATTCGTCGTCTCGGCCCTGAGAAGCCCGTTGCTCCGTCATTCGAGGATTGTGCCACCCGGCTGGCACTCACGGACTGGGATCGCGAGCGCGTTCTCGGCCGTGTGCAGGAGATCATCAGCGTCCCGCCCTTCACCGATCAGCTCAACCACGACGAGGCCTTGAAGCGGGTAGTCGACCGGCGCAGGGAGCTGATGAAGTCCATGAGCCCGGATGCCCTGGACGAGACCGCGGGGATCTACGAACGGGCAATCGCTGCGGCTCCAGACGACGCCTGGCTGCATCGCAGCATGGCGTCCTTCTACATGAACCGCACGAATCACGCCGCCGCCGCCGAGCACCTCCGGGCAGTGTTGAAGAGTCTTCCCAATGATATGCCGGCACATATCGACCTGGCACGTACTTTCCTGCACCGTGGCATGGCTTCTGAGGCCGAGCAGTCTCTGGAACGGGCACTGGTCTCGGGACAGCACGCTCCAATTGCCTATACCTCGATGATTCGTGCCTGCACAGACCTGGAGCATCTGAGTGCGGCAGAAGCCTACGGTCTCCGCGCATTGTCTGCCTACCCGGACAACGCGCTCCTGCTGACCATGCTGGCGGAGACGTATTTCAAGCAGGGCCGTCACCGCGAGGCGAGTGAGCTTCTCTTGGACGCCATCGAAAAGGACCCCAGGTTTTCCACGGCGCGCTGGCGTCTCGGCACGCTGCTGGTCATGCAGGGGCGACGGCGAGATGGTCTCGAGCAGCTTGAGAGAGCAGTCGAACTGGAGCCATTCTCCCCCCGGCTCTACTCGGAATTGGCGGGGGTCTACACGTTGACAGGGGAGAGCCTGCTTGCGCGGCAGTACATGGACAAGGCCGAACAGATCGATCCTCTCTACATAGGACTCATCCGACAACATGCGCAGTGGCTGGAACTCGCAGGCGATTTGCCGCAGGCAGTTCGACGCTACCGCCGGGTACTTGAGCTGTCCCCGGCATCGTCGGACGCTGCCCTGGAGCTGGCGTGGCTTCTGGCCATCAGCACCGACGAAAGCCTGCGTAACCCGCCCGAGGCGCTCCGCCTGGCCCAGGACGCAGCCTCGCGGAATAGCGAGCCCCGGGCTTTCGTTGTGCTGGCAGCAGCCTACGCTGCCAACGGCGCTTTCGATCAGGCCGTGGAAAGCGTTGACCGGGCCTTGGCCGAGGCCCGGCAGTTGGGTAACCCCGGCATGGTCAACGACCTCATCCGACAGAAGAAGCGCTATGGCAGCAAGCTGCCGTGGTCTATGGCCCAGGAAGGGCAAAGGGCGACGCAGCAAAACTTCTAGAACGGGCCACCCTGTGAGAGCGGTCAGAGTAGAAGAAGTTCATGCTGGCAAAGAAGGTCACGCTCCGGAACCCGGGCCGCGCCGTGACGCAGGGAGGATGCGCCTCAGCCCAGCGGCTCGAGACAGGCCGCCAGCTCTCGTGCCTCGTGGACTGACAGATCTCGAAGCGGCGCGCGGACGGGGCCGCCGTCGAAGCCACGCTGCCGGGACGCTGCCTTGACCTTGGCAACGTAGTTGCCTCTCCAGAGGCACAGCAGCGACGGGATCATGCGCGACCACAGCTCCATTGCGCCGGCGATATCGCTGGCGGCCACGAGCTCGAACAGGCGCACGCTCTCGCGCGGCATGTAGTTGGCGCCGCCCCAGATGCACCCTTGCGCCCCTGCGATGAAGCTGAAGACGGTATTCGGGTCGCAACCGTTCAGCACCATGTACCCGGTGGCGAGGTATTCCTGGTGGGTGGTCAGGTCGCCGGCGCTGTCCTTGATGTACTTGAAATGCTCGAGCTGATTCAGCCGTTTGAACAGCTCGAGGGAGATACCGATGCCGGTGGCCTGGGGGATGTTGTAGCCGATGATGTCGGTTTCGACGGCGGCATCGATGGCCTCGTAGAACGCGAACAACCCGTCGTCGTCTTCGGGGCCTTCGAGGTAGGGCGGCAGAATCAGCAGCGCATCGGCGCCGAGGCCCTGAGCATGTCTGCTGCGGTCGATCACCTCGTCGAGCACCAGCGCCGACGTCTGGCAGATCAACCTGCAGCGTCCGTCGATACGCCGGGCCCCGAGCTCGTAGAGCTGATCGCATTCCTGTCGCGTCAGGTAGGGATGCTGCCCGGTGCCGGCGCCGAGCACCAGCCCATGGACCCCGGCGTCGACATAGATGTCGATGAGTTCTTCCCAGCGCCGATAGTCGATGCTGCCTTCGGCATGCATCGGCGTCTGCATCGCCAGGTTGATCCCGGTCAGTGTGCTCAATGTCTTCTCCGCGTGCGGTGCGAGGCCGCTCTTGCGGTCATCGTGGGATGCGCTGAGAGGCTTCGCAAGGGTCTATTTGGGCAGGTCCAGCATATGAACCGAGAGATGACTCCGGATCCCAAGTGCGTTCGCGTCTCCGCGACCCAACGCTAGCGGATTGCCTGCCAAAGCGTCAATACTGAAGCGGTTCACCGTGTGAACCCTCGAGGCGGTTCGGAGCCTCTCTCGCTCTTGAATCGTGCTATGGTGCCCCGGTTTCCGATGAAGCACCAAGCGAGAGCACTGAGGCCTCTTGCAGGCCTGATGCTGCTGAGTCTGGCGCTTGCCCCGGCGCCTGCGATGGCCGCCGGCGTCGACGCCAGCCTTCTTTCGGCCCTCGAGTGGCGCTTCGTGGGGCCGTACCGGGGAGGGCGCGTCCCTGCGGTGGCGGGAGATTCCGGGAACCCCCTCGTCTTCTATTTCGGGGCAGCTCACGGCGGCGTGTGGAAGACGACCGATGCCGGAGGGCATTGGCGGAACGTGTCGGACGGCTTCTTCGGGTTCCCTGCCGTGGGCGCGCTGGACGTGTCGCTCTCGGATCCCAAGGTGATCTTCGCGGGGACGGGTGAGGGGCTTCAGCGGCAGTTCATCTCGCCCGGCGACGGGGTCTACAAATCCACCGACGGAGGAGACACGTGGGTTAGCGTGGGCCTTCGAGAGACCCGGCACATCTCCAGGATCCGTATTCATCCGACCAATCCCGATGTCGTGTACGTGGCGGCCATGGGGGACATGTTCGGCCCCAACCCGGAGCGAGGCGTCTATCGAACCATGGATGGAGGCAAGACCTGGGAACGGATCCTGTTTAGGGGCGAGACAGCCGGTGCGGTGGATCTGTCCATCGATCCCACGAACCCGAAGGTGATCCTCGCCGCCCTGAACCACCATGTGACGTACCCGTGGGACGAGGAGAGTGGCGGCCCCAGCACGGGCCTCTTCAAGACCGGGGATGGCGGGGACAGCTGGACCGACATCACCCGCAATCCCGGCATGCCCAAGGGGCTGATCGGGAAGATCTGCATGTCGATCTCACCGGCGCGCCCCCGCCGTGTGTATGCGTTCATCGAGGCCGACGAGGGCGAAGGCGGGATCTATCGTTCCGATGACGGCGGCTCCACCTGGCAGATGACGCATCAAGACATCGGCAAGATGGAGATCCCGAACTCCTACAACCACATCACCGCCGACCCCCGGGATCCCGACGTCGTCTACATCCAGCCTATCAGCGGTTTGTTCAAGTCCACGGACGCAGGCCGGACGTTCGAAGCTCAAGCTTCGGAGAACTGGGACCATCATGCGTTGTGGATCGATCCCAACGAGCCTCGCCGAATGATCGACGGAGGGGACGGGGGAGCCGCGGTGACGTTGAACGGGGGTGAGTCTTGGTCGAGCCTCTATAACCAACCCACCGCAGACCTGCTCAGTCTGGCCGTGGACGACCAGGACCCCTACTGGGTCTACGGCGCTCAGAACGACAACAGCCATATCGCGATTCCAAGCCGCACCGACGATGAGTCCATCGGATGGATGCACTACCTTCTCATTCCGGCCGGCGAGGGCGGGCAGACGGCGGTGAAGCCCGACGGCAGCGTCGTCTATGCGAATGACAGGACCAGGACGGTGCGTTTCGACCGGGAAACCGGCCAGGCTCCGAACATCAGCGTCTGGCCGGAGGTGGAGTTCGGAACGGCCCTCAAAGACGTGAGGTACCGTTTCTACTACTCGTTCCCCGTGCTGCTCTCGCCGCACGATCCCGGCGTTCTCTACACGGCGAGCCAGTACGTCTTCCGATCCGCTGACGAAGGTCAGTCCTGGAAGCGGATCAGCTCCGACCTCACGCGAAACCGTCAAGACGTGATGGGCGAGCTCTCCGGAGGGCCCATCAGCTCCAATGCGTCCTCGCTCTTCTACGTGAGCCTCATCCGGACCATTGCCGAGTCTACCCTCCAAGAGGGTGAGCTCTGGGTGGGCACCGACGACAGTACCGTTCAGCTATCGCGAGATGGTGGCGGCAATTGGCGCAACGTCTCTCCGCCGGATCTGCCGGAATGGACCACGATTACGGCAATAGACGTTTCTCCCCACCGGCCGGGGACGGTCTATATCTCCGGAGAACGGCACCGGGTGAGCGATCGCACGCCGTATCTCTACAAGACCACCGACTACGGCAACACCTGGCAGCGGATCACGAAAGGGATTCGGGAAAACGACTACTCGTGGGTCATCCGGGAGGATCCGGTCCGGCCAGGTCTCCTCTACGCGGGAACGGAAACCGGCGCGTACGTCTCCTTCGACGCCGGGGACTCCTGGCAGTCCCTACAGCGCAACCTGCCGCCGGTGATGGTCATGAACATGGTCGTGAAAGACGACGACCTGGTGGTGGCCACCCATGGACGGGGCTTCTGGATCATGGACAACATCTCGTCCCTGCGCGGCATCACGCCCGGAGTCGCCTCGGCCCCGGTGCATCTGTTCGAAGTCGTCCCCGCGCTCCGCCAGCTTTGGGGAGGGAGAGGATGGACACGGACGGGAGCCTCGGGCGCGGGGAGGAACCCGCCGAGGGGAGTGATGATCGAGTATTACCTGGCCCAGAAGCCCGCAGGTGACGTGATGCTCACCATCACGGATGCGGGCGGCGAGATCATCCGGCAGTTCTCCAGCCGTTCGAAGGAAAGCCACAGCCCCCCCGCCATGGGAGGAATGAACCGTTTCCTATGGGACATGCGATACCCGGGTACCCAGTTGCCTCCGGCCGCTGGAGCATTGAACGATTTCCAGAGCGTCGACTACTCACCGCCCTCACCACCGGTTGCGCCTCCCGGACGGTACGTCGTCCGACTCTCGGTGGATGGACAGGCTCAGGAGCAGCCCTTCGAGATTCGGAAGGATCCGAGATCGAAAGCCAGCGATGCCGATCTCAAGGCCCAGTTCGATCTCATGGTCGGCATCCGGGATCGGGTACCGGAAGTGACCGACGTCGTGATGAGCATCAGAGAAGTCCGAGCCCAGGTCGAAGGGCGTCGGGCCGCGCTGCCAGAGGAGTCCAGGGTCAAGGCGGAGAGCGTCCTCGAGCAACTGAGGGAGATCGAGGGCACGCTCATGATCTGGATGGGGTCCAAGTCCCACCCCATGATGTGGGGCCCCCCGGGGTTGATGGAGAAGTTCAGCACGCTCTCGCTTGCCGTCGGCGCAGCGGATGCCAGGCCCACCGCTTCGATGTACGCGCTCTTCGAGGACCTCTCGGAACGCTTGGAGGTCCAAGGGAACAGGTTGAACCAACTCGTTGAGGAAGAGGTTGGGCCTTTGCTGTCCCACTGATGGAGGGATAGGCCTGAGCGGCGGGAGGATCAGCCTCGAGACGTTGCGGCTGGTGCTGGCGTGACCCGTCACGCTAACCAGAGAGGTCAGTTGCCATGAGAACACACTCGCCCATCGAGCTCACTCTGCTCGCGTTGCTGCTGGTAGGCGCGGACTCGGGGACGCGGGCCCTGGCGCAGGAGGTCGGCGCGCTCCGTCCTCTCCGGGTCGATGACTACTTCGCCCTGAAGAGCGTGAACGACCCGCGCGTCAGCCCAGACGGCGCCTGGGTCGCTTTCACGGTCGGGGCCAAAGACCTCGAGAAGGACCGGTCCGAAACGGGCCTGTGGATGGTCTCGACGTCCGGTGGCGAGGCGGTCCCCATGACGGCCAGGGGCAGCTCCGCCTCGCGGCCCAGGTGGAGCCCCGACGGCAAGTACCTGGCGTTCCTGTCGGAACGCGAACGGGAACCGGGCTCCAAGGGGCCGCAGGTCTTCAGGCTGGATCGGCGCGGCGGGGAGGGCGTTCCGCTCACGAGCGTCAAGCAGGGGGTTGAAGCCTACGAGTGGTCGCCCGACGGGAAACGACTCGTGCTCCTCGTCCGCGATGCGAGAGAGGAGAAGTCCCCCGGGCCCTGGGTGGTCGACCGGTTGCAGTTCAAGGAAGACTATGTGGGGTATCTGAATCGTCTGCGCGCCCATCTCTACGTCTTCGACGTCGAGACGGGGGCCATCGTGCAGATCACCGCCGGGGACTACGAGGACTCCCAGCCGGCCTGGTCTCCGGACGGGAGCGTGATCGCCTTCACCAGCAACCGCACCGAAGAGCCAGACGCCAACTACAACACCGACATCTGGCTGGTGAAGCCCGACCTGCCCGCCAAGAAGCAGGAACCGGTCCGGGTCACCTCCAACCCCGGGTCTGACGCCGGGCCTGTCTGGCACCCCGCCGGCAAGCGACTCGCTTACCTCGCGACAACCCGGCCCGAGATGCCCCAGGGCTATCTGCAGACGAAGCTGGCGCTCATCCGTGTCGGTGAGAACGAGCCCGTGTATCTCACGACGGAGTTCCTCGACCGGAAGGTCTACCAACCGCATTTCGCGCCCGACGGAGGCAGCGTCTACGTCCTGCTCGAGGATTGGGGCCAGGTCCATCTGGCCTCCGTGAGAATCGACGACGGCAGCCTGAGCCGGCCGATCGCCGGACGGCGCCGGGTGGAGGGGGCGGCGGTGGCGCCCGACGGCGCCGTCATCGCCCTCGTCAGCGAGCCCCGGTTGCCGGCCGAGCTGTTCGTCCTCGAGGCCGCGCCCTCCGGCGCGTCGGGACTACGCCGCCTGACGCACGTCAACGATGAGCTGCTGAAGACGATCGCGTTGGCGGACGCGGAGGAGCTGCGCTTCACGAGCGCAGACGGAACAACCCAGCTCCAGACCTTCGTCTACAAGCCGCAGTCCTTCGACCCGAAGCTCCGCTATCCGACCCTGCTCTGGCTTCACGGCGGACAGGAGGACCAGTACGACTTCGGCTTCGAGTTCCGCGTGCAGCTCTTCGCCGCCAACGGCTACGTGGTGGTGATGCCGAACGTTCGAGGCTCCGGAGGCAGGGGACTCGACTTCACGCTTGCCAACTGGCAGACGTGGGGCACCCACGACGCCGAGGACGTGCTCACAGCCACCGACCACGTCGTGAAGCTGGGCTACGCCGATCCCGCACGGCTCGGCATCGGCGGCTGGTCGTACGGAGGCATGCTCACGAACTACGTGATCACCTCCACGCATCGTTTCGCGGGCGCCGTCTCCGGGGCCGGCAACGCGCTGTGGGTCGCCAACTACGGCCACGACCGCTACCAGGACTGGTACGAGACGGAGCTCGGCCTGCCCTGGGAGAGCCGCGAGGTCTGGGAGAGGGTTTCGCCTTTCAACAAGGTCCAGAACATCACCACGCCGACGCTTTGGATAGGAGGGGAGAAGGACTGGAACGTCCCGATCCAGAACTCCGAGCAGATGTATCAGGCGATGAAGCGGTTGGGCCGCGAGACCTTGCTCGTGGTCTACCCCGACGCGCACCACGGCATCGATCGGCCGAGCTATCACAAGGACCTGCTCGAGCGCTTTCTCGGCTGGTTCCAGAAGTACGTGAAGGGCTGACAGTCCGGGGCCTGCTCCTCCATGCCTAGCAGTCCTGCATTCATGGTTTTGACCTCCAGTGTCCCATCGCCCACCTGCCCTGGCGTCAGGGGCTGATTTCGGCCAGGCGGAGGCGAGCTGCCCCGAAGCCTGGTTCGAGCTTGAGCGTCGCCTCGAAAAAGCTTCGTGCTTCTTCCAGGCGGCTCAGGCGCACCAGAGCCAGGCCCGTGTTGTACGCGTACTGCGGGTTGGCGCCGTCGCGCTTCCAGGCCTGGCGAAAGGCCGTCTCGGCCTCGGCCAGCCGCCCGTGAGCACCGAGGACCATTCCCAGGGAGTTCCAGTAGGAGGCGGGCTTGGGGTCGAGCTCCAGCGCTTCCCGTAGGCGGCGGATCGCCTCCTCCACCTCTCCCATGTCGCGGAGCAGCTCGCCGAAATGCACCCGCAGCAGGGCGTCGTCCGGGGCCAGGGGCAGGGCCGACTCGTAGGCTCGTCGCGCCTTCTCTCGCTCGCCGAGCCGCCGCCAGAGTAGGGCCTCGCGACTGTGCAGACGCGCCTCCCGCGGGCTCAACTCCTGGCCCGACCGGATGGCCTCGACCGCGCCCCGCAGGTCGCCCAGCGCGACACGGCCGTCTGCCAGCCCTTCCCAGGCGGGGGCAAACGCCGGCGCGCGTCGCGCCGCCTCCTCGAAGTGCGCCACGGCCTCCTTGCCGCGGCCGAGACCCGCGAGCGAGCGAGCCAGGTAGAAATGAACTTCGAAGCTCTCGACCTTCCGAGCGAGCACAGCCTGAAAGCGAGAAGCGCTTGCGGCGTAGTCGCGGTCGTGCAGACGGAGCAGGCCTTCGCGCATCAATTCGGTCGCGAGCCGAAAGTCCTGCATCTTGTCCTTGGGGTCGGCGCCGGGCGTCGTGGTTTCGGCGGGAGCCGAACCGCCGACGTAGCCCAGGGCGCCGAGCTTCTCGAGCAGCTCGGGTGCGACGGCGGGGGCCCCGCTTGCGGAGTTGGCCGCGGCAGCGCGCTCAGCGTCGAGGATCGGAACGAGGCCGGCGCGCAGCGCCTCGGCGCGCGAGGCCTGGGCGGTGGCCAGGTTGTTCTTCTCGCCCGGGTCCGCCGCGAGGTCGTAGAGTTCGGCGCGGGGGGCCTGGATGTACTTGAAGCGGCCCTCGCGCAGCACGCGCAGGTCGCTCCAGCCGAAGTGCAGCAGCGGCACGAGCGACTCGGCGTAGAC
>CAYTWT010000276.1:0-24580 GCA_964442185.1 uncultured Acidobacteriota bacterium | reverse complement strand
CCTCGACGATGCGCCGGTGCAGGACGTGCTGCCGCGGATCGAGCGGCGCGTCATCACGTATGGCCTCTCGGCGCAGGCGCAGGTCTCGGCGCGCGAGGTGAGGGTCGGCCCGCGCAGCTCGACGTACACCGCGGTCGAGGGTGGCGAGGCGCTCGGCCCGGTCACGCTCGCCGTGCCGGGCGCCCACAACGTCGTCAACTCGCTCGCAGCACTGGCGGTCGGGCTCGATCTGCGCATCCGCTTCGACGCCGTCAAGGCCGGCCTGGAAGCGTTCACGGGCGTCGACCGGCGCTTCCAGGTGCGCGGCGAGGCCGGCGGGGTCACGGTGATCGACGACTACGGCCACCACCCGACCGAGATCAAGGCCACCCTCGAGACGCTGCGTACGCGTGCCGGGGCGCAGCGCACCGTGGTGCTCTTCCAGCCGCACCGCTACACGCGGACGCAGGCGCTGTGGGACGAGTTCTGCCGCGCCTTCCAGCAGGCCGACGTGCTGCTGCTCTGCGACATCTATGCGGCGAGCGAGGAGCAGATCGCCGGCATCACATCGGAGGCGCTGGCGCGCGCGATTGCGGAAAGGGGCCATCGCGGGGTCGCCTACGCGGGCGACCTGAAGACCGCGACGGAGCGCCTTGCCTCCGAAGCGCGCGAGCAGGACGTCGTGCTGACGCTGGGCGCCGGGAGCGTGTGGACGGCTGGGGAGGATTTACTCAGGAGGCTTTCGGCTGATCGTTGATGGCTGAACGTTGCCGATGGACGCGCGCTTGATGAAGGCCCTCCAGGAGACCGCCGTGCCGTTCCGCGAGAACGAGCCGTTCTCGAAGCACACCTCCATGGGCGTTGGTGGACCCGCGGCCGTGATGGCCTTCCCGCGCTCGAGCGAGCAGCTGCGTCAGGCGCTTGCCATGCGCCGCGAGCTTGCGGCTCCGCACCGCGTTCTGGGCGGCGGCTCGAACCTGGTCGTCGTGGACGAGGGCCTCGACGAGCTGGTGATCAACACCCAGGACCTGTCGCACGTCCACGTAGGCAAGGACGGCGTCGTGATAGCCGAGGGCGGCGCGAACCTGATTCGCACGGTGGTGCGTTGCTCCCGCGCGGGCTGGAGCGGGATGCAGAGCGCGGCCGGGATTCCCGGCTCCGTGGGCGGCGCGGCCGTGATGAACGCCGGGGCCTACGGCTTCTCGATCAGCGACGTGCTGGAGGAAATCGTGGTGTACGACGAGAGCGGAGGGGCAACCCAGCCACCCGAGGGCTGGCAGTTCCACTACCGCGGCTCGTCGATCCCGGAGGGCTCCGCCGTCGCCAGCGTCAGCGTCGCGCTCAAGCCCGGTGATCCCGAGCAGATGGCCAAGGAGATCCGCGAGCTGCAAATGCAGCGCGTGAAGAGCCAGCCGGCGGGACGCAATGCGGGCTGCGTCTTCAAGAACCCGCCCGGGGCTCAGGCGGGCCGGATCATCCACGAGCTGGGCCTCAAGGGCACGCGGCGCGGCGGCGCTTCGGTCTCGGAGAAGCACGCCAACTTCGTGCTCAACGACGCCGGGGCGACCGCGAGTGACGTGCTCGAGCTCGTCGACCTCGTGCGCGAGCGAGCCCTGCGCGAAGCCGGCGTCGAGTTGGAGCTGGAAGTGAAGGTCTGGAGGCCACGGGCGTGAGCGAGACCCCGGGTCTGCGGCGCGCGCTGCCGGTGCCCCCAGCGGACCAGCCGCTCAGCGTGCTGGCCGGCGATGGCGAAGGGCCGTTCCTTCGTCCAAAGCACCGCACGCGAGTGGTAAGGCGCGCCCGCCGGGGCACCACCGACCGCACGCTCTTCGGCTTGCAGATCGGCGCGACCTTGGTGGTGTCGGTGCTGGGGCTGTGGGCCGCCTACTCGAAGCTCATGGCCAGCGAGCGTCTCAAGGTGGGCCACGTCGACGTGCGCGGCAGCCACTTCCTCTCCGAGGGAGAGATCCGGGAGCTGATGGGACCCGCCGTGGGCGAGAACATCCTGGGCCTCGACCTCGAGGCGCTCAAGTCGAGGCTGCGTGCCTCGCCCTGGGTGGCCGACGCCACGGTGCGCCGCACGCTGCCCGACACCATCGAAGTCCAGATCCGCGAGCGCGTGCCGCTGGCCCTGGCCGAGGCCGATGGTCTCTACCTGATGGACGCCGAAGGCACGCTCATCGAAGTCTACGGTCCGCGCACGGCGGCCTTCGACCTGCCGATCGTGCGCAACCTGGCCCGCAGCAGCGGCGATGCACGCCGCGATCGCGCTCAGCGCGCCGGCGCTCTGCTCGACGATCTGGGCGATCTGGCGGGCGAGGTGTCCGAGGTGCAGGTCGAGGAGAACGGCGACCTGCGCGTGGTCCTGAAGGGCCGCGGCGAGATCCTCAAAGTGGGCGCGCCGCCCTACCGTAAGCAATTCCTGGCGTTTCTGAGCCTCAGAGGCGAGCTCGCCGAGCGCGCCCCGCGGTCCGACTACTTCGACCTCCGGTTCCGCGACCGGATCTATGCCAAGCAGCCAGCGGGCGAGCTCCCCGTCGCGGGTAGCGCTTTGCTGGCCACAGGGAGGTAGCCTTTGGGGAAGAAGAAAGATCGCTACATCGTCGGCCTCGACATCGGTACCCACAAGGTGTGCGCGATCGTGGCCGAGATCACCGACGAAGGACGCCTCGACGTCATCGGCATCGGCCAGACGGAGTCGAAGGGCCTGCGTAAGGGCGTCGTCATCAACCTCGAGGCCACCGTCGAGTCGATCAAGCGGGTCGTCGAGGAAGCGGAGCTGATGGCCGGAGTCGAGATCGGCTCCGCATATGTGGGCATCGCCGGAACGCACATCCGCGGCTTCAATTCGCGCGGCGTGATCGCGATCTCGGGCAAGAACCGGCTGATCGAGCGCGAGGATGTGGCGCGCGCGATCGAGGCGGCAAAGGCCGTCTCGATCCCGATGGACCGCGAGATCCTGCACGTGCTGCCGCAGGAGTTCGTGGTGGACGACCAGGACGGGATCGGCGATCCGAGCGGGATGACCGGGACCCGTCTGGAGGTCAACGTCCACGTCGTGACGTGCGCCTCGACTTCGGCCCAGAACACGGTCACCTGCGTGAATCGCGCGGGGCTCGAGGTGACCGACACGGTGCTGACCCAGCTGGCCGCCGCCGAGGCCTGCGTCACGCCCGACGAGAAGGAGCTGGGCGTCGCGATCGTGGACATGGGCGGAGGCACCACCGACATCGCGATCTTCGAGAAGGGCGCCTTGTGGCACACGGCCGTGCTCCAGGTGGGCGGCGAGCACTTCACGAATGACGTGGCGGTGGCCCTGCGCACGCCCGTAGGCGAGGCCGAGAAGATCAAGAAGAAGCACGGCTGCGCGCTCACTTCGATGGTGCCCGAGGAGGACTCGATCGAGGTGCCGAGCGTCGGCGGCCGCAAGCCGCGGATCATGGCCCGCCAGGTGCTCGGCGACGTGATCCAGGCGCGCGCCGAAGAGATCTGCCAGATGGTGCTGACCGAAATTCGGCGCGCGGGCTTCGACCGCTCGCTCAACAGCGGCGTCGTGCTCACGGGCGGCGGGGCGATCCTCGAGGGCATGCCCGAGCTCGCCGAGCAGATCTTCGACATGCCGGTACGCCGCGGTACGCCGACGGGGATCGGAGGCCTCGTCGACGTGGTGGCGAGCCCGGTGTACTCCACGGCCGTGGGCCTGGTTCTTGCCGGCTACCGGAGCCAGCAGGGGCGCGGGATCGCGGTGTCACGGCCTGCGGCGACCGGGACCTTCGGCAAGGTCACGGGACGCCTGATGGGCTGGTTCTCGGATCTGTTCTAGGAGGCTTCATGCAAGGAAAGCGCGAAGGCATGGCGATCCCGCCGGTTCCACTCAGCCTAAACCCGCCCCGCGAGGCGGCGGGCAAGATGGGCCGGCCCCTTCCCGACAGTGAGGCGCGTTGCGAAATGTGCGGTGCTGTCGCCATTACGAGCCATTGCAAACGAATTTGTCTAAGATGCGGCTTCATGACCGGCTGCTCCGAAGGCATCTAGGGGGACCGATGACAATCAATAGCGACGGACCCGGTCGGATCACCTTCGCCGACGACGATAGCCGGGGCGCCAGGATCAAGGTCGTGGGCGTCGGCGGCGGCGGCGGCAACGCCATCAGCCGCATGATCGCCGCCGGCCTCCAGGGCGTCGAGTTCATCGCCATCAACACCGACCTGCAGGCGCTGCGCGGCAACCGGGCTGCGCTCAAGATCCAGATCGGCGGCAAGCTGACCAAGGGACTCGGCGCCGGCGCCAACCCCGACATGGGCCGGCAGGCCGCGGTCGAGGACACCGAGAAGATCTGCGACGCGCTCGAAGGCGCGGACATGGTCTTCATCACGACCGGCCTGGGCGGCGGGACGGGCACGGGGGCGGCGCCCGTGATCGCGTCGATCGCCGGCCAACTCGGCGGCGAGAGCGGCAACGTGTTGACCGTGGCCGTAGTCACGCTACCCTTCGGGCTCGAAGGCAAGCACCGCATGGCCCAGGCCCTCGAGGGCCTCGCCCAGCTCAAGGACTGCGTCGATTCGGTGATCGCGATCCCGAACGACCGCCTGCTCCAGACCGTGGCGCGCAACACGCCCGTGAACGAGGCCTTCCGCATCGCCGACGACGTGCTGCGCCAGGCCGTTCAGGGGATCAGCGACATCATCACGGTGCCCGGACAGATCAACCTCGACTTCGCCGACGTGCGCGCGGTGATGAAGGGCATGGGTCAGGCCGTGATGGGCACCGGCATCGGCGAGGGCGAGAACCGCGCCGTGGACGCCGCCCAGCGCGCGGTCTCGAACCCGCTGCTCGAAGACAGCTCGATCGAAGGCGCTCGGGGCGTGATCGTCAACATCACGGGTGGCGCGGACCTGTCGCTCGCCGAGGCGGCCGACGCCACCGCGTTCATCACCAAGGTGGCGGACTCGGAGGCCAACGTGATCTACGGCATCGTGACCGACGAGTCAATGGGCGATGCGGTAAAGGTGACGGTGATCGCCACGGGCTTCAACCGGCCCTCGCGCAAGGTGGCCTCGACGCCAGTGGATCTCGGCAACTACGTAGGCCCGGGCGCGGCCGCCCCTTCGCAGCTTGCGGCAACCGAAGCGGCGGGTGGCTTCTACCGGAAGACGCCCAACCCCAAGGCGGCCGCGGGCAGCTCGGGTCGGCTGGACCTCGACGTGCCGGCCTTCCTCCGGAAGCAGGGAAGCGGGAGCGAGTAGTCGGCGAGAACTGGCTTCGTGACGAACCATGGACGCGCTCTTCTGTTTCTGGCGGCTTTGTGTCTGGCGCCGCTGGCAACAGGTCAGGACGCGACACCCAAGCCGAAGCACGACGACGGTCGCCGCACCGGGGCCCGCTTCCTCTCGAACCTCGGGCGCAATGCAGTCGGGATGTTCGGCCGGGAGAACCTGAAGCCATTCCTGATCGGCGCCGCGGCCACCGGCCTCAGCACGCCGTTTGACGACGATCTGAAGCGCTACTTCGAGGAAGAGCGGCGCGCGAAATGGCTCGGCGACACCGCCAGCTTCGTCGGCAAGGCCTATGTGATCGCTCCGGCGGCCGCCGCCTTGTACGGTGTCGGGCGGCTCTCGAACAACCAGCGCTTCCGCGATTTCACTTATGACATCGCCCAGACCACGATCATCAACGCGGCCTACACGACTGCCATCAAGTTGCCGAGCCATCGGTTGCGGCCAGACGGCTCGGATTACCTCTCGTTCCCCTCGGGGCACACTTCCAACGCGTTCGCCTGGGCGACGGTGGGGACGCGCCACTACGGCGCCAAGGCGGGCGTGCCTGGGTTTCTCTGGGCCGGCCTGATGGCCGTCGGGCGGATGGAGAAGAATCGGCACTACCTGAGTGACGTGGTGGGCGGCGCAACCCTCGGCGTGCTCTCGGGGCTGACGTGCGTTCGCCGGGATGGCGCCCCGAAAGACGCGCCGCGCCTGTCGCTAGCACCACTGCCCTCACCCTCCGGCGACGGTGTCGGTGTCAGCCTATTAGTCGATTTCTAGCGAGCGGCGTAGAATGGGAGGTTCCTCGCGTCCGCGGGGAGCCTTTCATGAGCCGCCGACTCCACGAACGTCAACGCAGCCTGCGCGAGGCGGAGGTGTATCTCGCCGACGTGAAGCGTTCCGGATCCCTCCGCATCGCGCTCGTGTACCCGAACCTGTACTTCGTGGGCATGTCGAATCTCGGCTTCCAGGGCGTCTACCAGCTCCTGAACAGCTACGACGACGTCGTTTGCGAGCGGGCCTTCCTGCCCGACGACGTCGACAAGCAGGACCTGGAGCGCAGCGGGCGCGTGTTCACGAGCTTCGAGTCAGGAACCGAGCTGCGCGACTTCCACGTGCTCGCCTTCTCGGTCTCGTTCGAGAACGACTACCTCCACGTGCTCCAGGTGCTGCGCCTTTCCGGCATCCCGCTGCGGGCCTCGGAGAGGAACGGTCGCGACCCGGTCGTGCTGCTGGGCGGCTCGGCGATGTTCCTGAACCCGGAGCCGCTCGCGGCCTTCGCCGATCTCGTCGCCGTGGGCGAGGGCGAGACGCTCGTCCCGAAGCTGATGGCGGCGTTCGTCGGCGCCGAGTCGCCACGCAAGGGGATCGAGTCGCTGCACGAAAAGGACGGCTTCTACGTGCCGTCGCGCCACGCGGTGCGGTATCACGAGGACGGCACGGTCGCGGCCTACGCTGGCCCCGGCGCCGCGGTCCGCCAGCGCGCCTGGCCGGGCCAGATGGCGTTGCCCCAGTCCGTCATCCTGACGCCGCACACCGAGATGTCGATGAAGTTCATGGTCGAGATCTCTCGGGGCTGTCCGTGCATGTGCCGGTTCTGCTGGGCCGGCTACAACTACCTGCCGGTCCGCGGCTTCTCGCGCCAGCAGATCGTGGACCGCGCCCGCGAGGTGCGCCCGCATACGAACAAGGTCGGTCTGGTGTCGACGGCGATCTGCGATCATCCCGAAATCGACGGCATCGTGGACGACCTGGCCGCGATGGACTACGAGGTCTCG
Organism: uncultured Acidobacteriota bacterium; assembly: GCA_964442185.1. Taxonomy (GTDB): domain Bacteria; phylum Acidobacteriota; class Vicinamibacteria; order Fen-336; family Fen-336; genus CADEEV01. The sequence continues at coordinate 17,562 of CAYTWT010000276.1, read as the reverse complement.
GTCGCCTCGCTGCGCCTCGACGACCTGACACCCGGTTTCGTGCTCAAGCTGGCGGACACCGGCGTGCAGGGCCTGACGCTCGCCCCCGAGTGCGGCTCCGACCGCATGCGCCGGATCCTCAACAAGCAATTTACGAACCAGGAGATTCTCGAGAAAGCCACCTGGATCTTCGAGAACGGCATCCAGAACCTGAAGCTGTACTACATGGTCGGGCTGCCCTGGGAAGACCACGCGGACGTGGAGGCGATCGTTGGCCTGACGGAGCAGATCCGCGAACGGATGCTCGCGGTCGGAAGGAAGCGCGGCCGGATCGGCCGGATCCACCCGTCCGTCAATCCGTTCGTCCCGAAGCCCGGCACGCCCTACCAGTGGCTGCCGATGGAGGACCCGAAGGAGACGGACCAGAAGCTGCAGTTTCTACGCAAGGCCTTCGGAAAGATGCCCAACGTAGACGCGATCATCAAGAGCGCGCGGACCGGGGTCTACCAGTCGATCCTCGCCTTGGCGGACCGGCGTGTCGCTGCCGCGCTCGAGCATGCGGTGGTGAACGGTGTCGACCTGAAGCGAGGCATGAAGGCCGCAGGGCTCGACCCCTCCTTCTACCTCTTCCGGGGCCGCGGCCGCGAAGAGATCCTGCCGTGGGACATCATCGACAACGGCGTCAGCAAAGCCTACTACCTGCGCGAGCTGGACAAGAGCGCCCAGGAGAAGCTGTCGCCCCACTGCCCCGAGATCCAGGGCTGCATCCGTTGCGGCGTTTGTGTCGAGACTCCCAACCCTTCCTACAAGCTGCCGGAAAAGTGGAAGCACCTCGGCACCTCGCCCCTCTACCTGAAGCAGGCCGGTGCGTAGCAGGACCATGAATCGAACCACACTTCTTCTCACGCTGGTCGTGACCCTTTCCGCCGCGTGCGATTCCTCGACGCCGCCGTCCGGCGGGGTGTCCTTGGGGCAGGAGTTCGACCTCCCGGCCGGGCAGGCCGCCACGGTCGAGGGCGAGTTGCTCGTGGTCACGTTCGACGCCGTCACGGCCGACTCGCGCTGCCCCATCGGCGTGTTTTGCATCCAGGCGGGCGAGGCCGTGGTCTCGCTCGAGGCGCGGCGACTACCTTCCACCACGGCGTCGCTCGTGCTCAAGACGCAACCAGAGACCGAGGCGCTCGGCTTTTTCCAGGATTACGAGATCCGGCTGGTGGAACTGAGGCCCCATCCGCGCCTGGGGGAGACGATCGCCCCGAGAGACTACGTGGCGACGCTGCTCGTGAGGCGCCCTTGACCCCGCTTCGGGGCCGGGCCTAGAATCGCCCATCATCGAGACCATGAGCGAACAGCGGTCGGGTGCTTCGACGCTGATCATCCTGCTCGCCGCCTTGTTGTTCCTGGCGGGCGGCGGGATGCTCGGGTACGTTTTCCTTGGCCCGAGCGGGCCAAGCCTCGCGGGTCTGGATCCCGCCCGGGCCCGCGCCGGGGACACGATCACGCTTCGCGGTCGGGGCTTCTCGCCTACGCCGCAGGGCAACATCGTCCTGTTCGGGGATCGGACGGGGCGGGTCATCGGCGCCACGCCGTCGGAGCTGCGTGTCGAAGTGCCCGACTTTGACGTCGCCGAGGGCGCCCCGCAGAGCGTGGCCGTGCGCGTGCTCGTGGGCAAGCGGGCATCCGGCCCCGTCGACTTGACTGCTTACCGGGAGGTCGGAGCGATCGGAGAGGTCGAGCCGCTGGAGCCCGCCGCGGAGCCGACGCCAACACCTGAGCCGGAAGTGGTTGCGGTCGTGCCACCGCCCAGCGCCGAGACGGGCGTGGCGCCGGCCAGACCCGCTCGCCCGGCGCCACGGCCCAAGCCGACGCCTCCTCCACCCGTCGTCAGCATGGCGGCCGAGCTCCCCAAGCCAGCACCTCCCGAACCGGCCGTCCCACCCGCGGCGCGACGCTTTGTCCTGGAGCGGACGGCCGTGCAAAGCAACAAACGAATCAGCGGCGATCTCGAGGGCTTCGACAGCTCCGGCGTCGACTTGAAGCGCGCCCCCGAGGTGGTGGGCCGCGTCTACTTCGAGGTGACGCCCCAGCAGGTCAAGCCTGGGGATCGCTACACGGTCAACGTCTTCCTGATCAACGAGGGCGCCAGACCTATTCAGATCAAGCAGATGTTCGTCGCCACGAGTGTGAACGGACGGCTCTCGAGCGGACCCATGCCGGCCAGTTCGAACGAGGTGGGACCCAAACAGCGGGCGCTGATCGGCAACTTCACCGACGCCTGGCGTGACACGACCTCGAGTTGGGCGATGGACGTGACGGTGACCTCGGACAAGGGCGACGTCTACAAGAACCAGATCGCCTGGAAATAGCCTCGGCCTCGAGGATTTCCGAACCCTCGCCCAGTTTCGTGCGTCTCATAGGTGTCGAAACCGCCTGAAGGCTAGCGTCCTCGCCAGAGCCGTTCGTAGGAGGCCCATTCAGCGGCGTCGGTGGTCCATTCGGCGTACAGGGCGATGCCTTCGAAGGTTCCGCCGCCGCCGACACCCCGCAGGCCCGCGACGATTGCGGGGATCGCGTTCTCCGGGGTCTCGACGCCGCGCCGGTGCATCAGACCGGTCGGGTCATAGGTCGGCACGCCGATCAGCACGCGCACGCTCGGACTCGCCCCGACTAGCGCGCGCGTAGTCCGGCGTGATGCCCAGGAGACGTAGCGGCGGTAGAACGGCGTCGTGGGTAGGCCGGTGTCGTAGGCCATCACCACGATCTGGTCCGCGATCCCGCCGACGCGGCCGTAGTACTCCGGCGTCCAGAGGAAGTTCGGCGCGAACGGGAGCGCAAAGGGGCCGGGCCGGATCGCCGAGACCGAGAGCACGCGGTCGGCGCCCACGGCCGTGCGCAACACGCGCAGCAGTGCCAGGAAGTCTACGTTGCCGTCGGCCACGGGCTCCACGTTGACGTGGATGCCGTCGAAGCCCTCGTCGATCAGGCCGCGGCATTCGGCGACGATGCGCTGGCGCTGGCCAAGATCCGCGAGGTCGATGCTGCCAGCCCGCTGGCGCTTGTAGCCCACGCGCAGGCCGCCGATCCAGGGCAGCAGCCTGAGTTCCGGCGCGACGCGCCGGGCTGTCTGGAGAAAAGCCCGCATTTGCTCCCGGCTGTGGAGCGGAAGCCGGCCGGCGGAGTTGAAGGGGATCAGGTGCGGGAACACGTAGCGGATGCCGTGGGCTTGGAGGCTGGCGAACAGCATCTCCATCTTCTCGCCTGGCTGCTCCCGCTCGAGCCATCGGTGCTCGAGCCACACCGCGTTGCGATCCTGGTTGAAGGGATGCGGCGCGCTGTCGACGACAGGCGAGTAGCTCAGGTAGGCGAGGGCCGCGACCCCGGCGACAAGCGCGAGGAGCGCCACGCGCCGTGCCGTCTGGAGCCGGCTCATGGCCCGGGGCCGAGCAGCAGAACTGCGGCCGCGGCGTGTTCTCGCCCGTGCGTGAGGCTGACGAGAGCCCGCGTTGCCCCGAGCGCCTGGAGCCGGGCCTCGGCCGAAGGCGAGAGCGAGAGTCGCGGCGGACCGCCGCGCCCGGGCAGGATCTCGATCTCTTCGATTGGCACACCGAGCAGCTCGCCGGACGCGCGCTTGGCAGCCAGGCGGGCGGCGAGGCGCCGTTCCGGGTCCGACTTCAAGCGCGCGTAGGCTTGCTCGGCGGCTGTGAAGGTGCCCGCAGGCGCGCTGCCCACCTCCTCGATGGCGAGGACGTGCAGAGCACTCGCGATCACGCCGTCCCTTTGCACGCAGCGAGTGTAGCGTGGATCATGAAGCCATGAATCCGCTGCGCGCCGCCAGCGTGCCCGCCTTGGGCGCGCTGCCTGGCCTCAGCCACGGCTTCGAAAGGCGGCTCGGCCCGCCGGGCTGGGAGTCGCGCGAGGCTCGGCGCGCGCGCGTGAGCGCGGCGCTCGCCGAAGTCGGGGAGCTGTTGCTGCTAAGGCAGGTTCATGGTTGCACGGTTCTGAGCGCGCCGTGGGCGGGGCTGCCGGAGGCGGATGCCGCAGTCTCGGATCGGCCGGGGCTCATCGTCGGCATCGAGACCGCGGATTGCCTTCCGATTCTGATCGTGGACCCGGCCCGCCGCAGCGCGGCCGCCGTTCACGCCGGCTGGCGGGGCACTGCGGCGGGCATCGCAGAACGCGCGGTCGAAGCGCTCATCGCCCAGGGCTCGCGCGCTCTCGACCTGATCGCCGCCCTGGGCCCCGGGATCGGGGTGTGTTGCTACGAGGTGAGCGAGGAGCTGCGCGATGCGTTCGGCGAAGACGCAGAGGCCGTCTTCCGGCCGGGGCCTCGCGGCAAGCCGCACCTCGACATCCGGCTCGCGAGCGTCCGACAGCTGCGCCGGGCCTGTCTCGCGGCCGATCGCATCCACCACGTCGACGAGTGCACGTACTGCCGCCCCGATCTCTACCACTCGTTCCGCCGCGAGGGCCAAGCTGCCGGGCGTATGCTGAACTACGTCGGCTGGCGAAAGTAACCAGACTATTCCAGTTTCGAGCTTTTCTCGTCGAGGGCCCGGTTGGCGAGGCGATCGGCATCACGGTTCTGCTCGCGCCGAACATGGCTGAGGCTTGCGGACTCGAAGCGCCGCAACAGGCCCGAGGCCTCACGATGCAACGGGATCATGTCGGGGTGTTTGACCTTGTAGGCTCCCGAGATCTGCTTCACGACCAACTCGGAATCCGAGAAGACCCGGACCCGACGGCAGCCGCGGCCCAGGGCATAGCGTAGCGCGTGCAGCAGCGCCTGGTATTCGGCCACGTTGTTGGAAGCACGCCCGAGATAGCCGTAGAGGCCTGCGACTTCGGTCCCATCGAGCCCAGTCACATGAACGCCGAACGACGCCTCTCCGGGATTGCCCCGACTGGCGCCGTCGATGTGAATCTCGAGTGACTCGGGCCCCGCGCTCACGGCACGACGGGCGTCGGGGCGGGCTCGAAGTAGAGGATGCGGCTGCACGAGGGACACTGGATGATCGCGTCGTTGTGCTTCAGCTCCACGAACATCTGAAGCCGGAGCTTCAGGTGGCAGAGTTGGCAGGTGGCGTCCTTCACCTCGGCGACGGCCGAGCCGCGCAGCTTCGCGATGCGATGGAACAGCTCCAGCGCCGCAGCTGAGACGGTTGCGGCCACGGCATCGCGATCCCCGATGAGCCCGGTCGTCTGCTCTTTCAAGGCCGTGGCCCTTTCGTCGAGGCTGCGGCCCTCACCGCGAAGGGCCGCCTCCACGGCTCTGAAGGCCTCTTCTTCACGCTTGATTTCGGTCGAGAGTTGCTCGGCTTTTTCCATCTCCAGCAGGACCTGGTCCTCGCGAGCGCGGACCTCGCGCTCGACAGCCTCGATCTCGTGGAGCATGGCCGTGTATTCCTTGTTGGTCTTCACGTCCATGAGCTGGCCCTTGTACTTCGCTCGCTTGGACTCGAGGTCCTGCAGCTCCGACTCGAACTGCCGACGGGCCTTTTGCGAAAGCACCAGGCTTTCCTTGGCGGCGTCGAGCCGGGTGCTCGCCTGGCGGAGGCGCTCCTCCAGTTCAGCCTTGCGTTGTGGGATTGCAGTGAGCTCGTTCTCGACCTGGCGGAGCTCCGTCTCGGTGCGCTGGAGCTGGATCAACTTCTCTAGGTCGGCGTGCATTGGCGGGATTCTAGCATCGCGCGCCGCGACCCGCCTGCCCGAAATGGGGCAGGGATCTGCCCGAGGCGGGGCACGCAATCGCACGCCGCGAGAGCCCGGACGGGGCTAAAATGCTGGTTCCCGCAAAAAAGCGCCGTGGCACCCGACTTGCTGGAATAGCAGCCATCGACAGGACGTTGACGATTGTCGAGGCAACATCCACGAGCCCGTGGATTCTCGTATCCCCGGTAGCGAAATGGAGTTCGCCGTTCCAGTCGGGCCCAGCGGTGGACGGCTCCTGAGGGGCCGAGGCCGCTGGAGTGGTTCCTCAATGTGAAGGAGAGAAAGAGAATGGATCGCAGGGAATTTACGAAGATCATGGGCGCCGTGGTGGCCGGCATGGTGGCTGGCTCCAAGGCGTTCGCGGGTGAAGAGAAGAAGGCTGCCGGTGCCGCGGACAAGCATGCCTGTGCGGGCATGAACTCGTGTAAGGGCGCCGGCGGTTGCAAGACCGGTGACGGCGGTTGTGCGGGCAAGAACTCTTGCAAGGGCAAGGGTGGCTGCGCCACGGCGGCGAAGCACGACTGCAAGGGCAAGAACGAGTGCAAAGGTCAGGGCGGTTGCAAGTCCGGTGACGCTGGCTGCGGCGGCAAGAACTCTTGCAAGGGCAAGGGTGGCTGCGCCGTTCCTGTGAAGAAGGAAGCGCCGAAGAAGTAAGCGTCGTTTCCGAGAGGCCACGGCGCTTGTCGTGGCCTCTCGCTTTCTCTGACTGCTTCTCAAAGACCGTGAAGGTGATGAGCAACCGCTGGGGCTTCAAGGATCTGGGCATCGGAGTGGGGCTGCGCACCGTCCACTTCGGGGAAATCCTCGGCCAGAAGCCGGCGGTCGATTGGTTCGAGATCCTGTCCGAGAACTTCATGGACACGGGCGGCCGCCCGATGTGGATTCTCGACCAGGTGGCCGAGCGTTACCCGGTCGCGCTGCATGGCGTGTCGCTGGGCATCGGGAACACCGACCCATTGAACTTCGAGCACCTGGGCAAGCTCAAGGACCTCGCCCGCCGCACCCGCGCCCACTGGGTCTCCGATCACTTGTGCTGGACCGGGGTCCTGGGCCGCAACACGCACGACCTGCTGCCGATGCCGTACACGGAGGCGGCGCTGCGCCACACCACCGAGCGCGTGCGCCAGGTCTCCGACTTTCTCGAGCGTCCTCTGGTTCTCGAAAACCCGTCGTCTTACCTCGAGTTCGCGGCCTCGTCGATGCCTGAGTGGGAGTTCCTGGCGCGGCTCTCCGAGGCGGCGGACTGCGGTCTGCTCCTCGACGTGAACAACGTCTACGTCAGCTCGTTCAATCATCGCTTCGACGCGAATCTCTACGTCGACGCGATCCCCGCCGAGCGGGTCGTGCAGTACCACCTGGCCGGCCACACCAACAAGGGCACCCACATCCTCGACACGCACAGCGATCACGCGATCGATCCGGTGTGGGAGCTATACCGCCGTGCCGTGTCCCGCACCGGGCTGGTCGCGACGCTGTACGAGTGGGACGAGGACATTCCCGAGTTCGCCGTCGTGCACGCCGAGGCCCTGAAAGCGAAGCCTTACCGCGACGCGCTCGTGGCCGCGAGCGCCGTCGAGCCGGTGGCTAGTTCGCGATGAGCGCCACGAGCCTTCCCCTCGATCGACTCCAGCGCTGGATGCAGGCCGTGGTCGTGCACCCGGGCTCGGTCGAGGCGGCCGTCGCGGGAGCCGTCGCCGCTGCCGAGATCCGCGCGGAACAGGTGGATGAGGTGATCCTGCCGACGGATCGGCTGACATCGGTCGATCGCGTCGGCATCTACCATTCGATGTACCTGCTCCGGATGCACGACGCGCTCGAGAAGGACTACGAGGCGCTCAAGCATTTCCTGGGCGACCGTGGCTTCTTCCGCTTGATCAGCGACTACGTCCAGGCGCACCCGTCGCGGAGCTACAGCCTGAACCGGCTCGGCGACCACCTGCCCGAGTTCATCAAGACCTCCACCGAGGCCAAGCGCCGTGACTTTTGCCACGACCTGGCTCGGCTCGAGTGTGCGATGGCACAGGTGTTCGATGCTCCTGAAACGAAGCCGCTCAGCGAGGCACAGATCGCGGCGGTGCCGGCCGTGGCGTGGGAGGGGGCGCGGCTTCAGACCATCGAGGCCTTCCGGCTGATGGCCTTCCGCTACCCGGTGAACGCCTACCTGCAGACCCTCCGTGACGACAACCACGACCACCCGAAGCCCCGTCAGAAGAACGAGTGGATCGCCATCTATCGCAAGGACTACGCCGTATGGCGATTGTCGCTCAGCCGCGAGGCCCACGACCTGCTGGCGGACCTCGCGGCAGGCGCGCGCTTGGGCGAAGCGCTCGCGGCCGCGCTCCGGAGGGGTCGGCGCTCGCTCAGCGCCGACTCGCTCTCGGGCTGGTTCCGCGAGTGGGTCTCGGGTGGCGTATTTGCGAGCGTCGAGACCGAGACTCGGTAGTGACCCCTGGCCCGCAGATGGTACGCTTGTGCGGGCCTGTAGTTCAGATGGTCAGAACAGCCGGCTCATAACCGGAGAGTCGAAGGTTCGAGTCCTTCCAGGCCCATAGACAAAACGGGGGGTACTGAACCATGCACCCCCCGCGCCCTTCGGGCTCCCCGTCGTCAGACCCCGGCGAGCAGGCGCTCGGCCAGGAGGCAACTGCTGGCGAGCGCGAAGCGGCGCTGGCGCAGGTCGCACTCGTCGAACGACAAGGTGTGGGCGCTGTAACGCAGTTGCGCGATCTGATACTCGCGAGGCGGCGCGGGCGCGGGTAGGCCGGCTTCGCGCAACAGCCCGGCGCCCAGCCGGCGCAGCGCGACGATAGCGGCGTGCGCCTTGGCGATCGCGGGATCCGAGTCGAGGAGAGCGGGAAGCGGCGGCGAGTCCGCAACCAGGTCCTGCTGGCTCTGTAAGGCGCGCTCCCACGCGACGGCCCGGGTGAGCGCCGCGTCGTCCGCTAGCGGCACGAGAATGAACTTGAGATCGTTCTCCAGCTTGGCGATGTCCTGCAGCGCGTGACCGACGCGCGTCCAGAAGTAGTCGATCAGCCAGGTGTTGCCCGTGGCGTCGATCAGGACGTTGGCCAGGTTCAAGTCCCCGTGAATCCATGAACACGCCACTTCCACGGGCTCGTCGCGGGAACCGGCAAACAGGCGATCATAGAAGCGCCGCGGGTGCGGCAGCGACTCGCCGAGCCCTTCGATCCTCAGGCGGTCGCCGCTCTCGGTCGCAAGCTGTGCAGCCACTCGTAGCGCGCCGTCCGCGTAGTCGCGTCGATAGCCGTAGTAGTCGAAGAGCGCCAGCCGGTCGAGCGTCGGGCCTTGATAGAGCCGTGACAGCACCCGGTCGATCACGCTCTCGAAGAGCGCCGTGACTGCCGCTGGATCAGGCGTGGCTCGAAAGGCCTTCTGCAGCGTCCGTACGTCGCCGCCGTGCATCGTGGCGAAGTGGTACTTGATCCCGCCGCGCGTCTCGAGGTCGACGTACTCGGCGAGGCGGGGCGAGGCGGCCCCGAGCAGGTTCTCGACGCTCTCGACCGCCACGCGCTCCTTCGCGATCTTCGCATGCGTGTCGATCTTGACGACGAAAGGCACTTCGCGCCGGCCAGAGGCGTCGAGGGAGGCTGTCCCGAACACCCGCGAGCCTGAAAAGCCGCCGGAGAGGGGCGTGAGCCTGACCTCCCGGCAATCGCGGAACAGATGCTCGACAATCTGCCGCTCTTCGTCGTCGAGCGAGACGGCCTCGGGCCACCCCACCGACACTGCGGCCCGCCGGCGCTCGTAGCGGACGGGGGCGGCTTCGATCCCCAGCCAGCCGAGAAACTCTGGCAGGCTGTCGATCACATGGACGCCGAGGCTGGCCGCAAGGTGCTCGAGAGCTTGCCGGTGCTGGATCCGGCTCCGCGAGGCCGTGAGCGCGCCGCACACGGCCACGTCCTCGAGGCCCAGGCGTGTGATCAGGTCGTAGGCGAGGTACTGAACCTTGAAGTCGGTCCAGACACCGATGATGCCGGCCCGAACCCCCGGCCCGACCAGCGGTCGCAGCGTCGCCTCCAGATCGGTGCCAACGAAGTCCGAGACGATGGCGGAATCGACCACGTGCGCGCCGCGCGCGAGCAACGGCTGAAGCGGCGCGACGAAGCGAGCCCCGTCACTGTCGCGCAGGCAGTGCTCCCCGAAGTGATCGAGGTGGTGGCGTGTCGCCCGGTCCTGCGGGTCGTGCCAGTCGCGGATGTGGACCGAGACCTGATCGCTTCCCGCCCCTGCCGTCCAGGCCGCTACGAAGCGCGCCAGCGGGCCTTCGCTCTGCCACGGCCCCGTGGGATCGCCGAGGATCCGACGGCTCTCGGCGCGGCCGATGTGGAGCGCGTTGGGCAGCGGCGCGCCCGGCGCGAGCGGCGCCACGAAGTCGTTCTGCAGGCACTCCGTGAGGAGCAGCGCGCGCATGGCGTCAGGCCCGCGGGGGCTCGAGAAAACGCGAGCTGCGGCCCAGCGCGTCGAGCACAGCCTGCTGCTTCTGGCTGACCGCGACCATGCTGCGGATCGAGAAGCTGCGCAGCGCGTCGTAAATCGAGAGCGTGCCGACGGCCGAGTCCTTGCGTCCAGCGAACGGATAGAGATCCGGCCCGCGCCGGCACTGGGTGTTGAGGTTGACGCGGCAGACGAGGTTTGCGAGGTGATCGACGAGGCGGCCAAGGGTGAGCGTGTCTCGGCCGAAGACCGACGCCTGCTGGCCGACGTCAGCACGGGCGACGATCTCGAGGGCCTGATCGGCGCTCTCGATCACGCTGACGGGCACCACCGGCCCGAACTGCTCGGCACGGAACAGCTGCGCGCTCTCGGGGACATCCGCCACGAGCGCTGGCTGGAACAGCGTGAGCGCCCACTCGCCACCGCCGGCATTGGCGACGCGCGCGCCCTTTGCCACGGCATCCTGGACCAGACCCGCGAGATAGCCCGGATGCTCGGGATCCGGCATCGGAGTGATCGTGACGCCCTCCTCCCAGGGCATGCCGAAGCCAAGGGCGGCAATCCGTGCCGCGAGCCGCTCGACGAGCGCACCCGCCGCCTGACGTTCGACGAGCACGTGCTTCAGGGCCGTGCAGCGCTGGCCGTTGAAGGAGAGAGCCCCCGAGACAATCTCGGTGGACGCCTGATCGAGATCGGCGTCGGCCAGCACGATGGCCGGGTTCTTGGCGCCCATGCCCAGGATGGTCCGGAGCCGATACGGCTTCGGGTGCTGGCGAAGCAGGACGGCGGCGGTGCGCGCCGACCCGATCAGCGCGAGCACGTCGACCTTGCCGCTCGTTAGCATCGGCCCGATCACCGTCGCGCCGTTGCCGGTGACCATGTTGACGACGCCGGGCGGGAAGCTCTCGCGGAGCGCGGGCGCCAGCAAGGCGTTCGCGAGAACGCCGTAGCGTGGCGTCTTCATGACCACCGGGTTGCCCATGACGAGCGCCGGGATCACGGTCGTGAACACTTCGTTGACGGCGTAGTTGTACGGACCCATGCACAGCGCGACGCCGAGCGGCGCGCGCCTGATCCGCGCGGCGAATCCGCTCGCCACGACGGCAGGGCCGTTGTCGCGCTCGAGCTGGCGGAGTGTTTCGACCGTATGCTCGATGTACTGGAGGGTGCGATCGAACTCGACCAGGCAATCGGGATAGGGCTTGCCGACCTCCCACATCAGCGCACGAGCCACACTCTCACGCAGGGGAAGCGCACGCCGCGCGAAGTCCTGGACGCAGGCGATGCGATGCTCGACCGAGGCGCGCGGCCAATCGCCGCGACCGCCGGCCCACGCGCGCACGGCAGCGTCCACGGCCGACAGGCCAAGGGCGCCGGACGCCAGGGCGGCCGGACCAAGGTCGACCTGGGTGAGCCGGCCTGCCGTGTCGCGCGTTGCGACCGCGGACCGGATCCTCGCGCTTGGCCCGTCCCAGCGTTGGAGGCGGCCGTCGATGAGAAGCGTCAGGCCCGTGTCGTCGGATCGGTAACGCCACGCTTCGGGGATGCCGTCTGGCGTCGGGAACGCACTCGCGAGCTCTTCGGTCACTCCCATCCCCCGGATTCCCTAGTCTCCCGCCGGCACGACCATCAAGCCCGCGCGTTGGACGTCCTCGTAACGCACCTTCGCGACATCGAAGGCCTCTATATTGGCGCGCAGCTTCGAGAAGGTCTGGGCGAACGAGGGCAGCGTCTTGCGCTGGCGCGTGAGGGGCGTGGTGCGGGCGAGGACGTAGTTCTTCACGAAAGGATGATTGATGCCGCGCTTCTTGAGGGCCGCGACGGCCCCGACCAGCGCCGCGTCGGCCCCCTTCACCGCCGCCGCACGCTCCTCGCGCTCGTTGCGCATCCTCGCAAACGACCCGTCGAGAAACTCGTCGACGCGCTTCAGGATCGGCGCGAAGGCGCCGCCCGCGAAGCGCTTGTTCTCCTCGTAGAGCATCCCGAGGGTGATGAGGTGCGGCGCCTCGAACTGGAAGGCGTAGTCGGACTCGCCTTTTCGCGGCTCTGCTTCGCACAGTCCCCGGTACATGCGGACGACCTCCAGCGCCTTCTCCTTGAGGTTGTGCGCCTTCTCGGTGTTGAGGGCCAGGATCTGGAAGGCGACCTCGGCCTCGGGGATGAGGATCGCCGGCACCCACTTCGCCTTCAGCTTCATGAGCGCCGCGAGCCGGTGATGGCCGTTGGGCGTCCAGTACGTGCCGGGCGACGGCGACACCACGACGATCGGATCGACGAAGCGGTCGATCTTCTTCACGACCTCCTGCAGCCGCTTGGCGTGTGTCGGCGAGAGATCGCGCTGGTACGGCGTCGGCGCCACCTTGTCGATCGGCAGCAGGACGAACGCCTGCCAGTGATCCCCCACCGGTTCCCGGTAGACGGCGAGCGCGTGGCCGCCGTCCGCGTCGATACGCTCGATCAGCTCGGCCACGGCCTTCGGCGGATCGGCGGGGGGAAACACGGTGGGTCGGATCATGCTTGTCCCAAGGATGGTCCGCCAGCCAGCGGCGCGCAAGGACGAAGAGCGCTGACGAGCCGCGCGTCGGCGCTTTGCGCCGCCCTGGTGTCGCTCACTCGAGGGCCTTGCCCTTCGTTTCGGGCAGGGCGAGCGCCAGCAGCCCCGCCACGAAGAAGGCCGCAGCCTGGAGAAAGAAGGCCGAGCCAAGGCCGAAGCGGTTCGCGAGCGCGCCCACGATGAACGGCGCGGCGGCCGAGAAGCCGCGTCCGATGTTGTAGCTCAGACCCATGGCTGTGGCGCGAATCGCCGTCGGGAACAGCTCCGCGGCCAGGGCGCTGAAGCCCGAGAAGAACCCCGTCCCGAAGAACGCTACGAACGGCCCGAGCACCAGCAGCCAGAAGGGGCTTCGCGCCAGGCCGTAGAGGGGCACGAGGGCGGCCGCCACGAACAGGTACACGACATAGCTCTTGCGACGCCCAAAGGAATCGGCGCAGAAGCCGAACAGCACGTAGCCGAACCACTTCCCGACGCCCATCACGATGAGCCACGTGGTCGTCTGCAGCAGATCGAGGCCGCGGCCCCCCTGTGCGACGGGGAGCGAGAGATACGCGGGGATCCAGGTGAAGAGCCCCCAGTAGCCGAACATCCCGCAGGCGTTCATGGCGGTTGCCAGCAGGCCGTGCCAGCGGATGTCGCTGCGGAAGAGCAGGCGCAGCGAACCGGGCTGCGCACGCCCGCGCGCGAGCCATATCCCTGATTCGGGAACGTCGCGCCGAATCCAGAACACGATCAGGGCGGGCAGGATGCCGACGAAGAACACGGCGCGCCAGCCGAAGCGCGGCAGCACGAAACCGACGACGCCGGCCGCGATCATCTCGCCAATGGCCCACGTGGACTGCATCAGGCCCAGCGCCTTGCCGCGGTGTTCGGCACGCCACGTCTCGGCGATCAAGGCGGCGCCGGTCGTCCATTCGCCGCCCATGCCCAGGCCCAGGATGAAGCGGCACACTGCCAGTTGCACGACCGTGTCGGACAGGCCGCAGGCGCCGCTCGCGAACGAGTAGATCAGGATCGAGAGCATCAGCGAGCGCGTGCGCCCCACGCGGTCCGCGAGCAACCCGAACAGCAGGCCGCCCAGAGCCGAGGCCACGAGCGTCAGGGAGTTGAGCAGCCCGGCCGTGGCCTTGTCCATGGCCAGGTCCCGCATCAGGTGGGCCAGCACCATGGAGTAGAGCATCACGTCCATGGCGTCGAGCATCCAGCCCAGGCCGCCGGCGACCAGGGAGCGCTTCTCGGCCGGGGTCACGTGATCGGGCCACGTGAGACCCAGGAAGGAGCTCACGGGGCAGCCAGGCGGGCCGGCTCCTCGAGGATGTCGAGAATGGCTCGAGCACAGTAGACGCGGTCGCGCCGAGCCGCAGAGGTGCGCTTGAGGACTCCGGCCCGCTCCAACGCCACGACCGCCCGCTGAGCCGTGGTGAAGGCCACGCGGAGACGCTCCGCGGCGCGCTTCATGGTCCAGAACGGGTTCTCGGCCAAGAGGTCCACCAAGCGAAGCGCGGTCGCCGAGCGCCCCGCCGCTTTCTCCCGCCAGCCTGCGAGAAGCTGGTTGATCCTCTGCGCTCGGGAAAGGGCATCCTCGCCCTGCCGGGCGACTCCATTCAGGAAGTACTCGATCCAGCCCGCCCAATCACCGCGCTGGGTCACGCCGAGAAGCCTGTCGTAGTAGTCGCGCCGTGTCGCTTCAAAGAAGGCGCTGAGGTACAGGAGCGGGGTCGGCAGGATCCCGCGCTCGACGAGAAACAGGGTGATCAGGAGTCGCCCGACCCGGCCGTTGCCGTCCACGAAGGGATGGATGGCTTCGAACTGCGAATGAATCAGCGCGATCTGGACGAGCGGCGGCAAGGAGCGGTCATGGAGGAAGCTCTCCCAGGCGCCAAGCGCGGCCTTCATCTCTTCCAACGGCGGGGGAACGTAAGTGGCGTTGGCCAGGGTCGAGCCGGGCGCGCTGATCCAGTTCTGGGTGCGGCGGAACTCACCGGGATAGGCGCGATCGCCTCGGACCCCGCGCATCAGCCGCTGGTGAAGCTCGCGGACCAAGCGGAGCGATAGCGGCAGCTTCCTCAGCCGGGCGACCCCGTACTCGAGGGCGACCACGTAGTTCGCCACCTCTCGAAGGTCGTCGGGGCTGCGGTCGACGGCGGCTCCGGCTTCCGCCGCGAGCAGCTCGCCGAGTGTCGCCTGGGTGCCTTCGATGCGGCTGGAGAGCACGGCCTCGCGGCGTACGAACGAGCGGATCAGGAGGTGTGGATTGGGGAGACGGCCTCCCTCGCCCGCCAGGCGGCCGATGGCGCGATCGGCGTCCGACAGCGCTCGAACCAGGCGCTCCCCGAATTCGATCTTCGGGGGCAGGGGATCTGGAACGAAGGCGGAGTACCCCTGTTGGGTCTTGATCGTGCGGCCTGTGGGCATGCGGGGCGTAGTGGCTCCTTCCGAGGCCGATAATAGTCCGGCTTGGTATTTTCGAGAAACAGCAATTGCGCTAATACGCCAGCCGACTGTTTTCACGGCTCGCCCGAGAAGGCGCAGCACAGCGGCCGGTCGCGAGACATCTGGTCCTCCCTTTGCGCAGACCGCGCGTACCCTGTGCTCAGGAAGTACGCCGCCAGCCAGAAGGGAGTCGCGCACGACATCGTGGACTCCATCTTCAGGAAGCATGAAACGCGGGGAGCCTAGGAGTGGCAAAGTCGTCCATCGAGTGGACCGAAGCGACATGGAACCCGGTCACTGGCTGCGACAAGGTCAGCCCTGGCTGCAAGTACTGCTACGCCGAGGTCATGGCACGACGGCTTCACGGCATGGGGCAAGCCAACTACCGGAACGGGTTTCGGCTGACACTCCAGCCCCACATGCTGGAGCGTCCGCTGCAATGGCGCACGCCGCAAGTCGTGTTCGTCAACTCGATGTCGGATCTCTTCCACGACGCGATTCCACTGGCGTTCATCGAGCGCGTATTCGACGTGATGCGGCGCGCGAGTTGGCACACGTTCCAGGTGCTCACGAAGCGGGCCGAGCGCCTCGAAGAACTCGCCGCGCTGCTCCAATGGCCGGACAACGTGTGGATGGGCATCAGCGTGGAGCGCGAAGACTACATGTTCCGCTTGAACCACCTTCGTCAGACGGCGGCCCGGGTGAAGTTCTTGTCGCTCGAACCCTTGTTGGGTCCGCTGCCGCAGTTGGATTTACGTGGAATCGACTGGGTCATCGTGGGCGGAGAATCCGGCGCACGCGCCCGGCCGATGGAGCAGAGCTGGGTGCTCGACATCCACGGGCAGTGCGAAGTAGCTCGCGTTCCGTTCTTCTTCAAACAGTGGGGCGGCCGCAACAAGAAGCAGGCGGGCCGGCGACTGAACGGGCGCACCTGGGACGACATGCCGCCCCTCCACAGCGATCCACATCCAAGCGTCGGAGTCACTCTCGCAGAGTAGACGCGACGCCAACGAAACGGCCGTGGCGCTTTCGCGTCACGGCCATGGGTCGAGCACGGTCACGGCGCAAGCTGCGCCGGCTGCAGGCCGCCCTTAGATCCGGCTGCCCTCGAGGAAGGCTTTCAACTTACGGCTGCGGCTCGGATGCCGCAGCTTGCGCAGCGCCTTCGCCTCGATCTGGCGGATGCGCTCGCGGGTGACCGCGAAGTTCTGGCCGACCTCTTCGAGCGTGTGCTCGGAGCCGTCGCCCAGGCCGAAGCGCATCTTGATCACCCGCTCCTCGCGCGGCGTCAGCGTCTTCAGGAGCGCCTCGGTCTGCTCCTTCAGGTTCAGGTTGATGACGTTCTCGGCCGGCGAGATGACGTTCCGGTCCTCGATGAAGTCTCCCAGATGCGAGTCCTCCTCCTCCCCGATCGGAGTCTCGAGGGAGATCGGCTCCTGCGCGATCTTCAGCACCTTGCGCACCTTGCTGACCGGGATGTCCATGCGCTTCGCGATTTCTTCCGAGGTGGGTTCGCGGCCCAGCTCCTGGACGAGCGCGCGCGACGTCCGGATCAGCTTGTTGATGGTCTCGATCATGTGGACCGGGATGCGGATGGTGCGGGCCTGGTCGGCGATCGCCCGCGTGATGGCCTGGCGGATCCACCACGTCGCGTAGGTCGAGAACTTGTAGCCGCGCCGGTACTCGAACTTGTCCACCGCCTTCATCAGGCCGATGTTGCCCTCCTGGATCAGGTCGAGGAACTGCAGCCCGCGGTTGGTGTACTTCTTGGCGATCGAGATGACGAGGCGCAGGTTGGCCTCGACCATCTCCTTCTTGGCCTGGCTCGCCTCGCGCTCGCCCTTCTGGACGCTGGCGACGATGCGCTTGAACTCGCCGATCTCGAGCCCGACCTGGAGCGCGATGTCGGCGATCTGGTCCCTGAGCGCCTGGGCTTGCTTGCCGTCCTTCTGGACGAAACGCTTCCACTTGGGATCGGCCAGGCGCCCGACGCGCCCGACCCAGCGTGGCTCGAGCTCGCGCCCCGAGTGTTGCTTGAGGAAGGCCTCGCGCGGAACCTTCGCCCGCTCGGCCAGGCGCAGGATCTGGCCCTCGATTCCGACCAGCTTGCGGCTGATGATGTAGATCTCGCCGACCAGGCCATCGAGGCGCGGGTTGTTGAGTCGCACGGCCTTCACCAGATCGGTGATCTCGGCCATCTGCTTGGCGTGACGCTTGTCGGTGGCCGAGGTCAGCTTTTCGCCGGCGAGCGCCGTCGACAGCCGCTTCTCCTGCATCTTGCGCTGGCGCGCGTAAGCCTTGGCGATGCCGTCGAAGGTCTCGAGCACCGACGGCAGGAGCGCCTGCTCCATGGCCGAGAGCGACAGATTCGCTTCCTCGCCGTCGTCGTCGCCGGCCCCCTCTTCCTCCTGTCCCGCCTCCGCGGTCGCCGC
>CAYTWT010000275.1:0-8355 GCA_964442185.1 uncultured Acidobacteriota bacterium | reverse complement strand
CGGTCTGGGCGACGACCGGAAGAGCGGCCAGCGCCATCAGGAGCGCGGCGGTCACGCACTTTGCCGCGCCACGCCGAAGGCGCAGGGAAGTATGGCCGCTGCCCAAGGATCGACCCATAGCTGAAGATCGCGTATCCTAGTGGTGCAGCGCGACTGGAGTCAAGCCGGCTTTCCATCGGCACAGCCGGGGTCGGGGCTGACTCCGGGATCTCAGCGTGGCTTCGCAGCCCACGCCAGTTCGCGAATCTCGTCGAGGTACCCGACGTACACCGGAATCGGAATGTCCGGAGAGTCGCCGTCGTTCAAGAAATGATCGAGCCTCACGCTGCGCGGAATCGACCTTATCACCTCGCCGAAGCGTCCCATCGTCAGATACTTGGTTCGCCAGACCTCCAGCATCAGGGCGCGGAACTCGGGACTGATGAAGCCCAGCTTGCGTTCGCCGAGGTAGATGGAGTCGAAGTGCAACCGGCCCAGCGCCGGCAGCGCGGTTCGGTCGAAGAACCAGATCAGGTGAAGCATGTCGGCGACGTCGCCCCAGAGGATCTTTTCTTGCAGCGCCGTGAAGCGGAATTTCTGGCCGCGGCGCTGCTGCGCTTCGCGGGCGCCTTCGTCCGCGGGGAGCCTGCCGAGTTCGTCACGGAAGGAGCGCAGTTTCTCCGGCGTCAGGCTGACGCGGAGAAACTCGATCGCGTAGGCATTGGCGAAGTAGGTTTTCTGATCGCCCGCCAGCCGCTCGACCCAGGGCCGCCAGTCGCGGGCGTTCATTTCGCCGAGCAGCGCCACCAGGTCGCCGTTGCGGACGGTCGGATGGAATTTCACCGCCTGCCAGAAATGCTCCGTGGAGTCGTAGACGGCGCCATGCAGTTCGATACCCTCCTCGATCGGGTACCAGTTCGACAGGACCCGCGCCGAAATCGTCGTCGCGGCGCTCCAGCAGTTGAGCGATGTCTTCCAGCGCTGCTGGATGTCCAGGAACGCCTGCCGGTAGACGCTCGCGTGCAGGCGCCAGTTGCGTCCCGTGAAGATCGGCGCCGTTCTTGCGAGCCCGCCGACGACCGCTTGATCGAGCTCCTCACGGGTGTGCGTCAGCAGCAGTTCCAGAGGTTTCTCGTAGCTCATCGAGATCAGCCGGCTTTCCACGCCACGCCGCAACAGGCCGTCGCCAAACGCCTGGCGGGCAGCGTCGTCTGGAAACGACCAGCGGCCCGCCTCGCGATCGATGTACGAGAAGAGTTCTTCGAGGGTCTTGAACTCGATGAAGCCCAGCAGGGCGAAAGTGACCGGCTGAGCGTCCTTGACGAAGACCGTGGAGGGCGTCACGAGGTCGTCGAGCGTCAAGTCCTGGGCGGCCCGGAGAGAGGGCGGACTGAG
The DNA here is from genome assembly GCA_964442185.1 of uncultured Acidobacteriota bacterium. Taxonomy (GTDB): domain Bacteria; phylum Acidobacteriota; class Vicinamibacteria; order Fen-336; family Fen-336; genus CADEEV01. The sequence goes on along the minus strand of CAYTWT010000275.1, from coordinate 6,981 downwards.
CAGCATGAGAGCGAACGCGAGGAGCTTGGCTGGCATCGTCGTAGTGTACCTGCTCAGGGCGGCGACGGCGGCCCGTATAATCTTCCGGTGCGTCGTCCACAGCGAAGCCTCTCCTTAGCCACCGAGCCGGGATTCACTCCCGCCTGGGCGCTCGCCGACGAAAGAGGCGGAGCGAGGACGCGAATCACACCGCGACGCTCTCGAAGGGCAGGGCTGCTCTTGGCGCTCGTGGCGCTGGCCCTGGTATGGAGCGCCCGGCCGGTGTCGTCGCAGGCCGAGGCGCCGTCGGCACAGGCCCTGGCAGCCCAGGGGCGGTTGCTTCTGGCCGAGGGCCGCACCGGCGAAGCGATCTTGCGTTACCGTGAGGCCGCCGAGCTCGCGCCCCGCGAGGCTGGGCTGTGGATCGAACTAGGAGAGGCACATCGCACTGCCCTCGAGATGCCCGACGCGATCGCCGCGTTCCGGAAGGCGTTGGAGCTGCGCCCGAACTACGAGCTGGCCCAGCTCAGCCTGGCCGAGTGCTACCGCCAGCTCGGCAATTTCGACGAAGCCAAACGCATGCTGCAGGGCGCAACGGAGGGGCACCCCGAAAGCCCCGCCCCGCTCATGGCCCTGGGCCGGATCCACATCGAACTCCAGAAGCACGACGAAGCCCAGGCGCCCCTTCTCGCTGCCCTTCGGCTCGATCCGCAAAACACGGCCGCCCGTGTCTTCCTGGCCAGCGTCCACATGGCACGCGCCGAGAACGACGTCGCCCTCGAGGAGCTCAACCAGGTCATCGCGAAAGAGCCCGAGAACGCGCTGGCTCGCCACTTCCGCGCCTCGATCTACGCCGAACGCAACGACGTCGCGCGGGCGCTGTCCGATGCGGAACGAGTCGTGGCTCTCGAGCCCACGAACACGAGGGGACGCTTCCTGCTCGCCAGCATCCTGGTGCGCGACGCTCAGTGCGCAGCCGGGGCGGAGCATCTCGAGAAGATCATCGCCGCCGAGCCGGAGCACAGCGAGTCGGTCTCGGTCCTGGCCCGGGCCTACCTGTGCGCGGGCCGGGCCGACGAGGCCGCCCGCGTCCGCCAGCGCTTCGCCGATCTCGCGAAGGCAGGCCACGCCGCGCGGGAGAATCGCGCCCAGTCCGATCACCTGGTTCGCGAGGCCGGGGAGCACGCCCGCGGAGGCCGCCCCAACGAGGCCCTGGCGCTCTTGCAGGAGGCTCTGAGGCACGACCCCAAGAGTGACTCCGCCTGCACGTTGCTCGCGAAGATCCTGTACTCGGCCGGTCGCTACGACGTGGCCCGGGAGGCGGTCGACCGGGCGCTCGAGTACAACCCCTACCGGTCTGACGCGCTGTACGTGCTGGGACGCATTCTCGCGAAGCAGAACGACCTGGAAGGCGCACGCAACGCGCTGGTCCAGACGACACTCGTCAATCCCATGGACGCGGAGGCGCTCTACAGCCTGGGCCAGGTCTATCTGGCGCTCGACAAGCGACAGAGTGCCATCGAGGCGCTCGAAAGAGCCGTCGCCCTGGAGCCCGACGACGAGAGCTACGCGCAGGCGCTGGCGCTCGCGAAGCGCGAGCGGTAGCGGGTGCGGCAACGAGTGTCCGCACGAGCGCGGCTGTCTCGCCTGGCCCGCACGGCGCGGCGGGCCGCCTTCGTCGCCGGCGTGGGGTTCGGGGCCGCTTCTGCCATGTGGGCAGCGCCGCGTGCGGGGGACCACGCCTCGGACCAGGGCCCGGCTTCTGCGCCGGCCGCCTTGGCCACTGCCTTCGGCGTTCGCTTCGAAGACGTGTCACAGGCCGCCGGCATCCGCTTCCGCCACGAACGCGCCGCCTCGAGCGAGAAGCTCTACCTCGAGACCATGGGAGCCGGTGTCGGCTGGATCGATTACGACCAGGACGGCTTTCTCGACGCGTTCTTCGTGAACGGCGGAGCCACACCGCACTTCAAGCCGTCCGTGCCACCCCAGCCCGCTCTTTACCGCAACAACGGCGACGGCAGCTTCAGCGACGTCACACAGAAGGCCGGGCTCGGCGTGGGCCCGGGCCTGTTCATGTTCGGCGTTGCGGCCGGCGACTACGACAACGACGGCTACCCCGATCTGTACGTGTCGGGCTATCGCCGCTCCCTGCTGTATCACAACACAGGCAAAGGACGCTTCGAGGACGTGACCGACAAGGCCGGGGTCGCGAACCAGGGCGCGTGGGCGACGGCGGCGGGCTTCTTCGACTACGACCGCGACGGCAAGCTCGACCTGCTCGTCACCAACTACGTCCAATACGACATGGAGCACAACGTCGTCTGCGGCGATCCGACGCCCAAGCTGCGAGCCTACTGTCATCCCGACAGCTTCCCCGGAACCTCACCGAAGCTCTATCGCGGCAACGGCGACGGCACGTTCGCGGACGTCACCGCGCAAGCGAAGCTGGTGAACCCCCACGGCAAGAGCCTGGCCGTCGCCCTGGCGGACCTGGACGACGACGGCTGGACCGACGTCTTCATCGCCAACGACACGCAGCGGAACTTCATCTACTTCAACAAGCAGGACGGCACTTTCGAGGACGCGAGCTACAGCTCGGGAGCCGGCTTCAGCGAAGACGGCAAGACCGAAGCGGGCATGAGCGCCGCCGCTGCGGACGCCGACGGCGACGGCGACATCGACCTGTACGTGAGCCACCTCGACTCCGAGCTCAATCGCTTCTACAGGAACGAAGGGGGCGGATTGTTCACCGACGCCACCATCACCTCGGGGCTGGGCACGACGAACATCCTGAACAGCAGCTTCGGGGCGCATTTCCTCGACGCCGACAACGACGGAAACCGCGACCTGCTCGTGGTGAACGGCCACATCCTCGACAACATCGCGATCTACCACGCCGCGGTGACGCATGCCGAGGTCAAGAAGCTCTACCGCAACCTCGGCGCCGGGCGCTTCGCCGACGTGACCGCGACGCAGCCTGAGGGCTTTCGCGCGCCGCGCGTGGGCCGCGGCCTGGCCGTCGGCGACTACGACAACGACGGCTTCCCGGACGCCCTCGTCAACAACAACGGCGAGCAGGGGCAGTTGTTCAAGAACGCGGGCGCCCGTAGCGGGAACTGGCTGGGGATCCGACTGGTGGGCGTCAAGAGCGTTCGCGATGGCACCGGTGCGAAGCTGAAGGTGAGGGCCGGCCCGCTGCACAGCTACGACCAGGCCAAGGGCGGCCTCAGCTACTGTTCGGCGCAGGATCCGCGGATCCTCTTCGGTCTCGGGCCGCAGCCGAAGGTGGACGTCCTTGAGGTTCTCTGGCCGAGCGGGCAGCAGCAGGTGTTTCGCGACCTGCCGGTCAACCAGTACATCACCGTCGAAGAGGGTAAGGGGATCACCACCGGCCGCTTCAAGTAGTCCAGCCGCGCGACTTCCCTTGGCGACTCCCAAGTGTGAGCTAGCGCACTAGCCTCGACAGCGAGTGACATCGATCACTGCGCTGCCCTGCCGGGACGAGGATGCTTGTCGAGTCATGGTCGCCCTCGACGAGAACCCGCGCGCTGCAATTGCCGACACCCGCTCGCACAGTCGGGGCCAAGCCGCCATCCCTTGGCAGGGTTGGCGTCGTGCAACGAGCCTCGTCGTCGCGGCGCTGCTCCTGCTCCCGGCGGGAGCGCAGGCCCAGAGCCTCGCCGCCGCGGCGGCGAAGGAGAAGGAACGCCGCAAGGAGATCGGTAAGCCCTCTCGTGCGATCACCGAGTACGAGCTCGCGCTGGGCCGCCCGGTCGAGCGCCCGCAACTCACGCCCGCGGTCGCCACGCCGAGATCAGCGGCCGGGCCCAAGGTCGAGGTGGCCGAGGAGCCCGAGACACTGTCCGAGGAAGAAGAGCGCGAAGACCGCGTCCAGGCCTGGCGACAGATGCTTCAGAACGCCCGCCAGGACGTGGCACGGAACTCGACGGAGGTCGAGCGGCTCCAGGCTTCGCTCAGCGGCCTCTCCGGCCTTTACGGGAGCACGCGCGCGGACCGGATCCGTCAGTTGGAGAAAGCGAAGCAGGACCTGGCCGCGTCTCGTCGGGTCGTCGAGGAGCTCGAGGAGATGGGCCGGCACCAAGGATACCGCTAGCGAGCCTGCGCTGCGGTCCAGAGAAGAACGAGCTTTCAAGTCGCATTTGAGAGGAGGCGGAATGGTGAGAATCAGAAGCGTCGTTGCGGGTCCGGCTGTAGTGTTCGGCGTCCTGATGCTGACGCCGCTCAGAGCCCAGGCGGCCGCCCCAGGTTGGATCGTTTCCTGTAACTACTCGCAATCGGCGTCCGACGACCCGATCGTCTTTCCGGGCCAGCCTGGAGCGGCTCACCTGCACGATTTCATCGGAGCGCAAACCACCAATGCGTTCTCCACCGTGGAGTCGCTGCGGGCTGGGGGGACGAACTGTGCCATCCCGGGTGATTTTTCGGGCTATTGGGCGCCGGCTTTATTCAAGAACGGGACTCGGGTCCTTCCGACGGCCACGAGCAAGAACGCGCTCCTCTACTATCGTCGCGCGGGCGCCCAAGAAGGGGCTGTGGTCCAGACGATTCCCGACGGCCTCAAGATCATCGTTGGCAACCACCATGCGGAGTCACCGGCAGAGAACGAAGGGATAGCGAGCGGACGCATCATCTTCAAGTGCGGCCCCGGATCGGGCACCGACCTGCCCGCGCCACCCGCGCAATGCAGCTCCGGCGTCATGGTCGTCAGCTACAAGTTCCCGAACTGCTGGGACGGTGTCCACTTGGACAGCCCGGACCACAAGTCGCACATGGCCTACCCGAAGGGCAGTAGCTGCCCAGTCACGCACCCCGTGGCGATTCCCCGCCTGGAGGCCTTTATCCGATACCTGGTGGGCACCGCCCCGATAGGCACGGTCACGATGTCGAGCGGGCCGTACTTCACCGCACACATGGACTTCTGGAGCGCATGGAAACCTGCGACCCTGAACTGGCTCCTGGACAACTGCGTCAACGCCGAACGGGATTGCGGTAAGAACCCGGCTGTCCCCTTCTGATTCCTGGCGTCGACGAGCCGCACCGTCACGCGCCCGCTGCCGGAGCCCAGGACGCTCGAGCACGTTCGCCACCCGTACCTTGGCGCCGATCTCGCTGTGTTAACCTCCAGTCCATCGTGCAGATCCCGGTGACATTGGAGGCGTGATGGAGCCTGCCGGTTGGGCCGAACTCGGATGGCAGGCTTGGCTCACCCTCGGGGTGATCGGTCTCGTGTTCGCGGCGCTGCTCGCGACCGAGGCGCCGACAGACGTCGTCCTGACCGGCGCCGTGACGATCCTCATGGTTGCCGGCGTGCTGCTCCCCAGAGAAGCGCTGGCCGGCCTCTCGAACGAAGGCATCGTCACGATCGCCGTGCTCTACGTCGTGGTGGCCGGACTCGAGGCCACCGGTGGCAATACGATCATCACCGAGCGCTTTCTGAGCCGCCCGAAGTCCATCAACGGGGCGCTCATGAAGATGATGTTCCCGGTGACCTTCGTCAGCGCCTTCATGAACAACACGCCGGTGGTCGCGATGTTCCTCCCGGCGGTCAACGACTGGGCCAAGCAGAACCGCATCTCGGTCTCCAAGCTGATGATCCCGCTCAGCTACGCAGCCGTGTTGAGCGGCACCGTGACGATGATCTCGACCGCAACCAACCTGCTGGTCAACGGCATGCTGATGCAGGCCAAGGGCCACAGCATGCACATGTTCGAGCTGACCTGGGTGGGCATTCCGATCTCGATCGCCGGCGTGCTGTTCGTGGTCGCCACCAATCGCTGGCTGCTGCCGGATCGGCGGCCGGTGGCCGAGCAGTTCGGCGATCCTCGCGAGTACTCGGTCGAGATGATGGTCGAGCCCGACGGAGCTCTGGTCGGCAAGAGCATCGAGCAGGCCGGGCTCCGCCAGCTGCCGAACACGTTCCTCGCGGAGATCGAGCGTGGCGGCGAGATTCTCGCGGCCGTCGCGCCGGATGTCGTGCTGCGTGCCGACGATCGGCTCGTCTTCGTCGGTGTGGTCGGCGCGGTCGTCGATCTCCAGAAGACCCGCGGGCTCAAGCCCGCCACCAACCAGATCTTCAAGCTCGACTCGCCGCGCTCGCGGCGCTGCCTCATCGAAGCCGTCGTCTCGCACCGCTGTCCGATCATCGGGCGGTCGATTCGCGACGGCGAGTTCCGCTCGCTCTACCAGGCCGTCGTGATCGCGGTGGCCCGCAGTGGCGAGCGCGTCAACAAGAAGATCGGCGACATCGTGCTGCAAGCCGGCGACACCTTGCTGCTCGAAGCGCATCCGTCGTTCGCCGAGCAGCAGCGGAACTCTCACCACTTCTACCTGGTGAGCCGTATCGAGGAATCGTCACCGATCAACTACGATCGCGCGTACCTCGCGCTCGGGATTCTCGTGGCCATGATCCTGGTCGCGAGCTTCAGCAATCTCGGCATGCTCAAGTCGGGAATGCTCGCGGCCGGCGCGATGCTCCTCAGCCGCTGCTGCACCAGCGTTCAGGCCCGGCGCAGCGTCGAGTGGAAGATCATCCTCTCGGTGGCCGCAGCCTTCGCGCTCGGGATCGCCGTCGAGAAGTCCGGCTTGGCGCGCGTCATCGCCGAAAAGCTCACCTCGGCCGCTGCGGGGGATCCGATGCTGAGTCTCGCCTTGATCTACGGAGGGACCTTGCTGCTGACCGAGCTGATCTCGCACAGCGCCGCGGTCTCGCTGCTGTTCCCGATCGCGCTCAGCACCGCGCACAGCCTCGGCATCGACTACATGCCCTTCGTCGCCGCCATCACCGTCGCCGGCTCACTCGGGTTCGCCACCCCGCTCGGGTACCAGACCCACATGATGGTTTACGGACCGGGCGGCTATCGCTTCAGCGACTTCCTCCGCATCGGGATCCCGATGGACATCCTCTGCTGGACGCTCGCGATGCTGACGATTCCGCTGGTGTTTCCGCTCCTTCCCCGCTGAGAAAAAGGGGACTGTCCTCAA
>CAYTWT010000274.1:0-76364 GCA_964442185.1 uncultured Acidobacteriota bacterium | reverse complement strand
CGGCTCACCCGACCCTCGCCAGCCCGAAGCGCTTCTCCCAGCCGCCGCCCTCGAAGAACTGCCGCAGCAGCGGGGGCGCCTTGCCGAAATCGGCGACGTAGCGAAAGGCCTCCGCCCGTGCCGTTTCGAGCAGCGCACGGTCCCGGATCAGGTGCGCGACGCGCAGCTTGGGCATCCCCCACTGACGCGTGCCGAAGAAGTCGCCCGGGCCGCGGATCTCGAGGTCCTTCTCGGCGATGACGAAGCCATCGTCGGTGCGGAGCATCACGGCCAGCCGCTCGCGAGCCACGTCAGACAGGCGGCCGTGCGTCATCAGGATACAGGCGGAGGCCCCCGCTCCGCGTCCGACGCGGCCGCGGAGCTGGTGAAGCTGCGCCAGACCGAAGCGCTCGGCGTGCTCGACGACCATCACGGTCGCGTTCGGGACATCGACGCCGACTTCGATCACGGTCGTGGCCACCAGAACGCGGATCTCGCCGCGCCCAAACGCCGCCATCACCGCTTCCTTCTCCGCCGCCGGGAGCCGCCCGTGCAGCAGGCCGACTCGCGAAGCTGTCAACGCGCGGGCCCACTCGGCTGCCATCTGGGTCGCGGCCTTCACGTCCTCGAGCTTCTCCGACTCCTCGACCAGCGGATAGACGACGTAGGCCTGCCGGCCCGCGCTCAGCTCGCGTCGCACCAGCTCGAGAACTTCGCGACGCTGCGTGGCCGGCTTCTGCAGCGTCTGGACCTGGGTGCGGCCCGGCGGCCGCTCGTCCACGACCGAGACGTCGAGATCGCCATAGGCCGTGAGCGCGAGCGTGCGCGGGATCGGCGTTGCGGTCATCACCAGCACGTCCACCTCGAAGCCCTTGCGCCGTAGATCCTCGCGCTGCAGCACGCCAAACCGGTGCTGCTCGTCGATCACGGCGAGGCCGAGGCGGCGGAAGGCGACCGCTTCCTGGATCAGGGCGTGCGTGCCGACGGCGACCTGTGTCTCACCCGAGGCGAGCCGCTCGTGGGCCGCGGCCCGGTCCTTGCCCTTGCGCGCGGCGCTCAGCAACTCGACGCGGTACGGGAGCTTGGCCAGCAGCCGGCGAAAGTTGAGGTAGTGCTGCTCCGCGAGGATCTCGGTCGGCGCCATGAAGGCCGACTGGTAGCCATTCTCCGCGGCGATCACGATCGACAGCAGCGCTACGATCGTCTTGCCCGAGCCCACATCGCCCTGCACCAGGCGGTTCATCGGGTGCGGCGAGCGCATGTCGTCGGCGATCTCGCGCAGCACGCGTTTCTGCGCGCCGGTCAGGTGAAACGGCAGGATCCGCTTCACCGCCTCACGCGCGGCGTCCGTGATCGCGAACGAGATGCCCTTGTGTTCGCCGCGGAGACCCTCGCGCCGGCGCGCGAGGCCGAGCTGGAACAGGAAGAACTCCTCCAGAATCAGCCGCCGATGCGCCGGGCTGCGGGCGGCGTTGAGGAGCGCGACGTCGTCGGCTGCTGTCGGGCAGTGCACGCGCCGTAGCGCCTCGCCACGGCCCGGAACGTCGAGACGCGCACGCACTTCCTCGGGCAGCGGGTCCGGAAGCTCGTCCGGGATGGTTTCGGCGAGCTGTACCAACACGCGCCGCAGCCCCTTGCCGCCCAGCGGGCCGAGCTTCTCGTAGATCGGAACGATGCGCCCGGTGTGCAGCGAGGCCGCGTCCTCGTCGTCTTGCACCTCGAACTCCGGCGAGGTCATCGTGAGCTGCCGGCTACCGGGCGGGTCCGCGTCCACGAGCCCGTACAGCACGACGCGCGTGCCCTTCGGCAGGACGTCCTTCAGGTAGGGCTGGTTGAACCAGATCACCTTGAGCCGACCGCTTCCGTCCTCGAGCCGGATCTCGTACAGCGAGACACGGCGGGCGCGGCGCCAGCCCGCGACGGCGACGCTACCGGATACCGCGACCTTGATCCCCGGCCGCAGCTCCCCGATGCGCGCGAAGGCGCGGCGGTCTTCGTAGCGGAACGGCAGGTGGTAGAGCAGGTCCTCGAGCGTGACGATCCCGAGCTCTTGGAGCGCCGCCGCGCGTTGGGGCCCGACACCCTTCACATACTGCACCGGCATGCCGAGGTCCATCGCCGCGGGCGAGTTTAATACCGAGACCGGGAAGGCGGGGTCCGCAGGCCACCGCCGTTCGCCTCTGCGAAGCAGGGGAACGGCGGTCGTCACTAAGACAAGGGGCGTCTCCCTCCCGCTACGTTGGGAGGGATGGGGTGTGGGGTCGATGATCGAATCGCCACCTTCCTAAAAATCCAGGAAGGCCTTGCCGGGTTGCAGGCGAACGCGCTTGGCGGAGTAAGGGAGGCGGAAGGGCGAGAGCAAGTCGAAGCCCTGCGGGTTTTCCCTGGTGCGTGTCGCCTGCGCGACGATCTGCGCCACGGCGGCGTTCGGCAGTGGGATCGAGGCGATGCGCACGTCCTCGGGCACGACCGTGCCGAAGCCAGCCTCGGTCGTCAGCCTGGCGCGAAGCTCGACGGGCACGCTGCCGCCGAGGAAGCTGAGTGGGTTGAAGGCGCCGGAGCCCGCGGCGGACTTGATCGGAATCTGGTCGAGGTCCACGTTGCCGGTGGCGCTCACGCGGTCTCGCTCGAAGCGAACCGTGAGGTCGGTGAGCCCGGGCGGGAGCTTCGGTGCGAGCGTCAGGTTGAGCCACGAGTTGAGCTCGCCGTCACGGACCAGGACCGTGCCCTGGGCGGGCGGCTGATGGCGCTTCACGCGCGCTTCCATCTCGTCGAAGCGCTTCGCGAGCGCGTCGGCGGCGGCCCACGAAAGGCCCGGCCGGGTCGGTTCCGAACGGGCCTCGCCCGCTCGGATCGTCGCGGGCAGCAGGAGCATCGCGAGCAGGGCGGCCTTCATATCTCGATTATAGCCGCCACTCACGGCTTCGGGGCCTTGCCGAGAAGCGCCCGGGCTGTGGCGTTGCCGGAGTCCATCTTGAGGACGCGCTGGGCCTCGGCCTTCGCCTCGGCGTGCTTGCCCATCTCCCCCAGCAAGGCGGCCAGCTCGGCGCGGACCACGGCATCGTCCCGCACCCAAAGCGACATGCGCAGCTCGGCGGCGGCCTTGTCGTTGTCGCCGCGGCGGCGATGCGCTCGGGCCAGCAGCAGGTGTGCGCGTTCGCCGTAGGGATCGAGATAGGCCGCTTGCGCCAGCTCACGCAGCGCGCCGTCGAAATCGCCCGCTTCCGTGAGCTTCTCCGCGCGACCCAAGTGCGAGGCGGCGTATTGGCGGTCGCCCCATTGCTCCTGGTCGAGGCCGAGCGGCCGCTCCCACGCCACCGAGCGCTCGAAACGGCGACTCGTGTCGGCCTGCGCGAGCGACTCGTAGGCGGGTGCTCGGGCCACGAGCGGCTTCCACTCGGCGTCGGCCTCGGCCTCGAGTCCGGCGCGCCGCAGCGCCCAGCTCAAGACGACCCGCGCGTGGGCATCGCCCGGCGCTTCGCGCACGACACCCCGCAGCCAGAACGCCGCGGCCTCGGCATCGCCCTCGACGAACAGCGCAAAGCCGAGGTTGAAGGGCAGTTCCGGAAGCGACTGCGACAGGGCCGCGGCCTGGCGCAGTAGCTCCGACGCCTTGATGCCCCCGGGCCCGCCGCCCAGGCGCAGGAGGGCCAAGGCGTAGTTGTTCAGCACGGCGGCGCTCGCATCGGCGCCCGCGAGGGCCGCGTAGACGGCCGACGCCTCCTGGTAGCGGCCCAGGTCGAGCAACGCAAGTCCTTGGAGGAAACGCGCCTCGCCTGCGAGGGGCGAGCCCGCGGGCACGCGGTCGAGGGTGCCCGCCGCGGCCCCGCTGTCGCGGGTCGCCACTTGCAGACGGCCCAGCGCGAGGCGCGCCTCGTCGTAGCCCGGGAAGAGCGCCAGCGCCTGCTTGAAGAGCCGCGGGCGCGTGGTCGAGTCTTCGGTCGCGAGGCCACGTGCGTACAGGCGATAAGCGTCGAACGGCACTCTGGGCGCGCGACGAAGAAAAGCGTCGCGTGTGCCGGCCGGAGGGGTCGAGCCAGCGAGCGCTATGTCCCAGGCCAGGCTCCGAAGCAGCTGCGGGAGCGTCTCGAGCGGCCCGGCCGCGAGCAGCGGGGCCGAGAGCGTGCCGCGCTCCACGTCGATGAGCCGCAGCGAGAGCGACACCTCGCCAGCGGGCGCGTCCCACGAGCCGATCACGATGCGGCCGGCGCCCAAGGCCTCGGCGATGCGCACCGAGGTGGCGCGCGTCAGCTGCACAACCGGGATCTCGAGCGCCTCGTGCGCTCGCAGCCTGTCGACGTCGTCTACCGCGGGCACTTCCAGCTCACGAAGGACGCGCGGCAAGCCGTCGGCCACGGCTTCGGGGATCCAGGCGGTCTCGAGGTTCGGCGAGCCGGTGGGCGGCAGCACCAGCGTCGAAGCCCCCGCTGTGGCAGCCGTGGCCAGGGCGAGAGCGAGAGCAATCATGCGGGCAGCTCGATCCGAGCCGGCGGCCTGACCCAGGCGTGCGCCGTGAACTCCCGACGCAGCTCGAAGCCCAGTTGCTCGTAGAGCCCGTAGGCGCGCCGGTTGTCCAGCGTGACCGAGAGGCTCGCGGTCGCGAGGCCGCGGCGCTGAAAGGCGCTGAGCGCCTCGGTCACGAGCAGGCGTCCGAGGCCGCGGCCCTGGAATTCGGGGCTGACCGAGACCTGACACAGGTGGCCGCTCGTCGCCGACAGGTCGCTCGCGAGCACGACACCCAGGGCGCCGTCGCCCCCGTCGGCGATCAGCGAGGCCTCCGTGTCGAAGCGCCCACAACCGGAGCGCAGCACCAGCGTCTCGACGAAGCCGCGGCACGAGACGGGTGTCGAGTACGTGAGATTGAGCGCCGCGTCGAGGCTGCCCTCGTGGCTGCGATGGATGAGCTGCGCAGCGAGCGGGATGTCTTCGCGGCGGAACGGGCGAAGCCGGAAGCGCGCTCTGGTGGCGTTCACGGGCAGCGCTAGATCGCGCACCAGGTAGTGCCGGCGCCGAGCGCTGAAGCCGGCGCGCCCGAAGCGGCTGTCGGCCTGAGGTGCGGTGCAGAACAGCGTCTGGCACTCGACGCGCTCGCTCCCGGCATGGGCCTGGGCCTCGGGCAGCACCGCTTCGAGAAGCTGCTCCTCGAGGCCGAGGCCCCGGAAGCCGTCCCGGGCGAAGAGCGAGCCCACGATCGCCCGCAGGTTGTCGACCATGTAGTAGCAGTAGGCGACTGGTTCCGAGCCTTCTTGCGCCACGCGGCCCGTCAGGGTGCGGCGATCCAGCCCGCCCGCGACCGCCGACGCCACGTCGGCGTAGTCCCAGTACAGCTCGCGGCGCCAGAAGGCAGCCTCCTCGTCCAGCAGCGGACGCAGCTCGCGCGAGGTGAGGTCACTGAGCGGACGCGTCCGCACTCCGCTTTCGCCTCACCTCGTCGAGAAGCCGCCGGAGCCGCACTGCGCCCTTCGGCGGCAGGCCCAGAAACTGGAGCCCGGTCAGATACTGGGGCGGCGCGCCCGGAGGACACTCACCGTCCAGGGAGGTTTCGGTGACGCGAACCTTGGCGCCGAGCGGGCCGTCCTCTAGCTCCAGCTGAAGATCGAGGATGGCGCCGTGGTCGAGGAGCGTCTGGCAGCGCACCAGGCAGCCGGTGAGGCTCAGGTCGACGACGGTGACCTCACGCGGCGAACGCCCCGACAGCGAGCCGCCGATGCGGAGCGCGAGCCGCGGAGAGCGGCGGCGGGCGGTTTCCTTGGCGCTGTCCATGGTCGTGAGCGCCGTCATTGTAGCGCGGTCCAATCGCCGCCGTCCCCTTCCAAGAACTGGCCCCGGACCTGAGGAGCCCATGCCCGAAGCGAGCTGCGGCTCCCCTTGCGCTCGATACGCTGACGGCGCGATAATTCAAGGTCTTGGAACCCTTTGCCCGGTTTGCTATCGGTGTCAGCGGCAGCGCGCGCGATCGAGGCGACGAGTTCGTCGTGGCGCTGGAGGCGGTGAGCCGCGGGATCCGGGATCCCGTCGCCAAGCTCAAATACATCCGCAGCTCGCTTGCTCGGTATCGGACGCTCGACCGTTGCGTGCGCGCGATTCCTCTCCGCAGCCTCCGGCGGCGGGTGTATCGGTGGCTGAGCCTCGAGGGGCTGGGACCTCTGCTCGTGAGCGATCCGTTCGGCGCCGCACCGCGAGTCGACCGGCGCACGCGCGTCTCGCTCTTCGCCAGCCGGGCGGCGCTCGCGGGTTTCGCGCTGCTCCTGGCGGCCGGGGCTACCACGGCGGCCTGGCATCTTTCGCGGCCTGGGCCCGAGGTGAAGACCGCGGCGCCGCCCGCTATCGAAGCCGCGGTCGAAGCGCTCCCGGCGCTGCCCGCCGCGCTGACGCCCGCCGCGGTGTGGCTCGTCGAAAAGGGCGACGGCTCGGAACAGTACAGCAACGGCCTGCGCATCGACACCAGCCACGCCGTCGCCGGCGAGCCGCGCCGGTACCACGTCTTCGACGAGTCCGGCGGGCTCCTGCCCGAAGTCCACGACCAGCCCGTGGGGCTGCTGTTCCACACCTCCGAAAGCGACATCTGGCCGCTCGAGGCCTCGTTCAACGAACCCTTACGCGACAGCAGCCAGCGCCTGCTGCGTTATCTGCAACGGAACCGGACCTACCACTATCTGGTAGATCGCTTCGGGCGCGTGTTCCGGGTGGTGAACGAGGACAGCAAGGCGAACCATGCGGGCTACGCCGTCTGGGCGAACCAGGCACGCGTGTACCTGAGCCTCAACAACGCCTTCCTCGGCGTCGCCTTCGAGAGCCGCTGGGAGGGCGGCAAGGCGCTGCCAATCACACAGGCCCAGCTTGCCGCAGGCCGCAACCTCACCGACTACCTGCGCCAGCGCTACCAGATCGCGGCCAGCATGTGCGTGGCGCACGGCCTGGCGAGCGTCAATCCCAAGAAGCACCTGATCGGCCATCACATGGACTGGTCGCGCGGCTTCCCCTGGGCTGCCTTCGGCCTGCCGGACCAGTACCAGACCGTCGCCCCTGCGGTCTCGCTGTTCGGGTTCGGCTATGATAAGGACTTCTTGAAGGTGCTCGCGGAGCCTTGGGAGGGTGTCCGAGGGGGCGAGCGGAGCCTTTCCGGAGAGGCGGAACGGCGTGGCGTCACGCTGGACGAGGTGCGTCGGGATCGGCAGGGGCTTTACGATCTTTGGATCGCCGCGCAGGCGAATGCGGAGCAGGGCGCGGATCGAGCCTTCACCAATCAGGGGCCGGTGACACCGGCCGGGAACGTCGGCTAGCGGAGGACAGGACATGGTGGAAGAGCGGAAGGATCACCTTTGGAAGATAGCTCAGGAAGCCGAGGAGCGCATCGACGAACTCGTGAAGACGGGCGCGAGCCCCATGGGCCTCGACGTGGGTACCGCCAAGGTCGTGGTGTCGCGACGCAAGGGCAAGGAGATCGAATCGGGGGCTGAGCTCAACGCGTTCATCCCGGTCCCCTACTCCAAGTTCACCGAGACGATCCTGGGCCAGAACGACATCGCCTACTACCGCGAAGGCGAGGAACTGGTGATCTACGGCTCGGCCACCGAGCGCTTCGCCAACATGTTCAACGCCGAGTGCCGGCGGCCGATGGCCGACGGCCTGCTGAACCCGCGCGAGAAGCGGGCCATGCCGGTGCTGGAGGCGATCCTCACCAACATGGTGCCGAAGCCCAAGACGGCCGGCGAGACGCTCGCCTTCTCGGTGCCGGCGGCGATCCGCGGGCGCGAGGCGGCGCTCACCTACCACGAGGCCACGCTGCGCGGCTTCTTCCAGTCGCTAGGCTACAAGCCGGTCGCGATCAACGAGGGCCTGGCGGTCATCTTCTCCGAGCTCGAGGACAACAACTTCACGGGCATCGGCATCTCCTGCGGCGGCGGCATGTGCAACGTGACGCTGGCGTTCTTGTCGATCCCGTCGATCCTGCTGGGCATCGGCAAGGGCGGCGACTACATCGACTCGGCCGTGGGCGCCGTGATCAACGAGCACGCGACGCGCGTGAAATCGATCAAGGAAGAAGGTGTCGACTTGTCGCGGCAGCCCAAGGACAAGTTCGAGCGTGCGCTGCGCATCTACTACGAGGAGCTGATCGAGACGCTGGTCGAGGGTCTCAGCAAGGAGTTCTCCACCGAGGACAAGTTGCCGCGCACCGACCGGGCGATCCCGATCGTGCTCTCCGGCGGCGCCTCCAAGCCGAGGGGCTTCAAGGACATGTTCGAGAAGGCGCTGCGCAGCCGCACCCTGCCGATCGAGATCTCTGAGGTGCGGGTGGCGAAGGACCCGCTCACGGCCACGGCCCGCGGCGCGCTGATCGCCGCGATGTACGAGAAGTAGGAAGCGCTTCCCCGCTTCAGTCGAGCAAGGGCCCCGGCGCGTGCTGGGGCCTTTGCTTTTTCATTCATCGACCCCCCGCCCTGCCCCCCCCAAGTCGGGGGAGGGAACCGCTCCTTGCCTCAAAGACGACCGCCGTTCCCCCTACTTCGCAGGAGGGAACGTCGGCGGCCTGCGGACCCCGCGTCCGTAGCTCTTGCGTCATTGACCTCGCAGCTGACCCGGGCTGTTACACTCAGTCTCGATGCGGATCCGGACCGGTCTCGCCGTGACGCTCGCGCTCGCGTTCAGCGCCAGCCCGGCCTTGGCCGCGAAGGAGTGGTACGACCACTACCTCCAGGCGCGCGACCGTCTGATCCCGGCAGGCCGCTTCACCGAGGCTATCGCGACCCTGCGAGAAGCGGTACGGCTCAAGCCCAACTCGGCCGTGAACGAGCAGACCTACGGCCTGCAGTTCGTCGACTATCTCCCCTACTACCAGCTCGGCATCTGCCATCTGCGCACGGGCGACTTCAACACTGCGATGCGGATGTTCAACATCGAAGAGGACAAAGCTCAGATCAAGCGCACCGCCGCCTACCGTGAGCTGCTGCGGTTGCGCACCGAGGCCGAGAGTGGCGAGAGCCAGCGCCTGGCGCGGCTCGCCCGCGACACCGTGGAGCGTCTGCTCACGGAGGCGGGCGAGTTGGCCAAGCGCCGGAAGTACGACGAGGCCCTGGCGCGCCTCGCCCAGGCCCAGGCCGGCGCTTCGAACTTCGACCCCCAGGCGCAGCAGCGCGTGCTCGAGATGCGCAACCGCGTCCGTGCCGAGCAGCAAGAGTTGGCCGAGTCCACGAGCCGGGGCCGGCGCGTCGAACAGGCGCTCGCCGAGGGGCGCCGGCTCCTCGACGAAGCTCGCCCCACCGAGGCGATCGTGCGCTTCGACGAGGTGCTGGCGCTCGAGCCCAAGAACGCGCGCGCCGCGGACGCCAAGAAGGAGGCCCAGGAGCGGATCCTCGCGTCGCAGACCCATCAGAAGCTGCAGCAGCGCTTCGGCGAGGGCCGCGCGCTATTCGACGCGGGCCGCTACCAAGAGGCGCTCGAACCACTGACCGAGGCGGCCGCCGATCCGACCGGCGCCGCGGCCCGCACGCTGCTCGAACAGGCGCGCAAGCTCGTGGAAGGGATGCGCGCGCAGAAGGACCTGAAGCTGCGGATCGACGCCTTGATGGTCGAGGTCGACATGCTCCTCCGCGAACGCAAGTTCGCCGAGGCCTGGGTCAAGCTGGACCGCGTCCTGCAGTTCGACCCGGAGAACGTAAAGGCAAGAGAGCGTCTCGGTTTTGCCCAGCGCATGACCGGCGAGGACCTGTTCGCGGCCTGGCTGCCGAACCTGCCGCCGCTGCTCACGTTTTTCGAGCCCAAGGCGCTGGAGGTGGAGGGCCGCTCGGTCGGCGTCGTGGGCGTCGCCACGGACGATCGCGGGGTGGTGAAGATCCAGTTCCTGCAAGAGGGCAAGCTGGTCGGCCAGCAGCTGCCGCCGCCACGCGGCGAGCTGGGCGAGGCCCAGCGCAGCGCGCGCTTCGACCGCGAGTTCCCGCTCGAACCAGGGTTCAACGAGATCACGGTGGTGAGCTACGACACGCAGGGCGAGACGCGCTCCGAGACGTTCCGGATCGAAAGGCGGCTGCGGATCTGGGAGCGCAAGGCCTTCTTCCCGTCGGCGCTCGGCGTCGCCTTTGGCATCGTCGGCATGGGCTTGGCTTTCCAGCGAGCGCGCAGGCGGCGCGCCGTCAAGAAGCGCTTCAATCCCTACATCGCCGGGGCGCCGGTGCTCGACGGCGAGATGTTCTTCGGGCGCGAGAAGCTGATGGCTCGGATCCTGAACGTGCTCCATCACAACAGCCTCATGATCACCGGCGAGCGCCGGATCGGGAAGACCACGTTTCTGTACCATCTGAAGAAGGCGCTTCAGAGCGACGAAGGCACCGACTACTGCTTCTTTCCGGTATTCACCGATCTCCAGGGCGTCCCGGAGGACGACTTCTTCCACGCCGTGATGGCCGATGTCGTAGACGCGCTGGCCCTAGCCCCTGCCACCCTAGGGGCACTGCGCTACCGCGAAGACGGCGGTTACGACGGCCGCGACTTCAGCCACGACCTGCAGTGCGTGGTCCAAGAGCTGAAGACGCGGACGCAGCGGAAGGTGAAGCTGGCCCTGCTGATCGACGAGGTGGACGTCCTGAACGAATACTCCGAGCGCATCAACCAGCGGCTGCGCAGCATCTTCATGAAGACCTTTTCCGAGCATCTCGTGGCGATCATGAGCGGGGTCGGGATCAAGCGGGCCTGGAAGAGCGAGGGCAGCCCCTGGTATAACTTCTTCGACGAGATCGAACTCACTTCGCTCTCGCGTGAAGATGCCGAGGCCCTGATCAAGACGCCGGTCGACGGCATCTTCCGCTTCGAAGCCGAGGCTGTAGAGTGCATCCTCGAGGCGAGCGAGCGCAAGCCCTACGTGATCCAGAAGTTCTGTATCCACGCGCTGAACCGGATGCTGGAGCAGGACCGCGAGGTGGTGCGCCTCGAGGACGTAGAAGCCGTGCGCGACACCGTGCGCTTCGAGGGCCTCGACGAGTCGGGCCAGCCGGTGGCGCCCGCCGCCGACCGCTCGGCCCCGGCTTAGATTGTGGCAGGATAGGCAGCGTGCGAAACCCCTTCATCGCCGGCAGCTGGGTGTGCGCCGAGAATTTCTTCGGACGCGGCCAGGTCCTGCGCGACGTGCTCGAGGGCGAACGCGACTCGATCTGGGTGGTGGGCGCGCGCCGGCTCGGCAAGACCAGCCTGCTGAAAGAGCTCGAGCACCGGGTACTCCAGAACCCCCAGACGCCGTTCGTGCCGCTCTACTGGGACCTGCAGGGCAGCGCCGACGCACGCGGCCTGGCCGACGGACTGCTGGGCAGCGTCGAGGACAGCGAAGCCTTCCGGCGCGCCACCGATATCGCGGTCGAGGACATCGAGGGCCACTCGGTCGCGGACATGCTTACGACACTGGTGCGCCGCACCGTGCGCAGCGGCTGGCGCCTGTTGATGCTGATCGACGAGGCCGAGGAATTCCTGACGGTGGCCCGCACCGACGCCGCGGTCCTGCCACGCCTGCGCCGGGTGTTTCAGAAGGGCAACGAGGTGCGCACCGTGCTCACCGCGACCCGGCGTCTCTCGCAGCTCGACGCGCTGCCCGACATCGCGACCTCGCCATTCCTGCAGGGCTTCATCCCAGCGCTGTACCTGACGCCACTCGCGCCCGAGGACGCCCGCGCGCTGCTGCTTCGCGGCAAGTTCAGCGAGGCGGAAATGGCAAAGGTCCAGGAGCGCACCGCGAACCACCCCTTCCTGTTGCAGCTGATCGCGAGCCGCTTGTTCGAGAGCCGGGATCTTGCCGCGACGCTCGACCAGGTCGCTGCCGACGAGATGGTGGCGAACTTCTTTTCGGTGGACTTCCAGACGCTCGACGCCCGGGAGCGCGCCCTGCTCGAGCCGGTGGCACGCCACGGCGAGCAGACGCTCGACGAGCTGGCGCGCGCGGCGGGCCTAGCGCGGGAAACCACGCAGACGCTGCTGTTCGGGCTCAGGATGATGGGCTATCTCTCGGAGCAGGGCGGGCGTTACCGCATCGGCAACTGGTTCTTCGAGCGCTGGCTGCGCCGCGCCAGCGCTGCGGAAGCGAAGCCGGTATAGGATCTGTGCGGCCAAACAACGGGGGCGCGGCGCTTGCGACGTCCTCGCGGCGCGAGGTGCCAAATCAATGATCGTAGGCGTCAACAGGGCCTACCAGCACGACGGGCGCGAGTACCACATCCAGTGCGAGGACCTCGGCGTCGAGCAGGCGAGCTTCGAGGTCCGTGTCTACGACAAGGGCGCCGTGCTCTGGCACAAGCGCGTGCCCTACGCCGAGATCGTCGCGCAGCTGCTGCCCAAGATCGAGTTCGAAGAAGCCCTGCGCAGCCTCATGGAAAAGACCATCCACACCGTGCAGGCGGCCATCGCCAAGGGCAAGCTGGCCTAGAGAGGCCGGGGGGTACTGCTAGCGGCGGCGGCCGCGGAAGCTGCCGCGGGAGCCACCGCTGTCGCGGCGCGGCGGCGGGGCGAGCGGCTCGGAATCGGCGTCGTCGGTCTCGACCGGGGGTTGGAAGTTCTTCTTCAGGAGCAGGGCCAGAATCCGGTCGCGGTGCTCGTGCTCGGCGATGCGCTTCGCGATCGGCCCGAACTCGAAGAAGTCCTCCAGCGGCAATAGCTGGCCTTCGGCTGCGAGTCGGGTCACGATCCGCTCGACCTTGCGCGCCTGCACCTCGTCGTCGGAGGGTACGTTCAGCTCGGTGACATCGATCTTGTAGCGCCTCACGAGCCGGTTGAAGTTCATCAGGTCGTGGGCCGAAACCAGGCTGATGGCCCGTCCGCTCTTGCCCACGCGGCCGGTGCGGCCGGCCCGGTGGATGTACTGCTCGGGCGATTCAGGCGTCGAGAAGATGAAGACGTGCGACAGGTCCTCGATGTCGATGCCGCGCGAGGCGACATCGGTCGTCGCCAGGTGGCGGATGCCGCCGGCGCGGAAGCTGGCCAGCACCTTCTCACGCTTCTTCTGCGGCAGGTCCGACGACAGCATCGCGCAAGCCAGGCCCTTGCCCATCAGGAACGTGTAGACCTGGCGCGTTTCTTCACGAGTGTTGCAGAAGATCATCGACGTCGCCGGGTTTTCGTACTCGAGCAGCTTGTAGAGGGTGGCTTCCTTGTGCAGTTTCGGCGTCAGGCAGTAGAGATGCTCGACCTCCTTGACGTAGATCTGGTCCTCGGAGAGCAGCACCCACTCGGGCTCGGTCAGGTAGTGATAGATGAGGCCACGGATGCCGAGCGGGATCGTGGCCGAGAACAGCAGCGTCTGGCGCTCGGCCGGCATGTATTCCATGATCTGGCCCATCTCGACGGCGAAGCCCATGTCGAGCATGCGGTCGGCCTCGTCGAGCACCAGCACCTTCACGGTGTCGAAGCGCAGCGTCTTGCGGCGCAGGTGGTCGAGCACGCGACCCGGCGTGCCGACGACGACGTGGGCGCCATCGCGGATCGCCTCGATCTGCCGGTCCAGCGAGTCGCCGCCGTAGATGCAGACCACCTTGACGCCGCGGCCGCGGCCCAGGCTGGCCAGCTCCTCGGCCACCTGCAGCGCCAGCTCGCGGGTCGGTGTCAGCACGGCGGCCTGGACGCTGCTCAGGCCGATCTCGGCCCTCTCCACGATCGGGATGCCGAAGGCCGCGGTCTTGCCGGTGCCGGTGCGCGACTGGACGACCAGATCCTTGCCCGCGAGGGCGCGCGGGATCGCCTCCTGCTGGCAGGGGGTCGGCGCCTTGTAGCCCTTCTGGTCGAGGGCCGCGAGCGTCTCGGCGGAGAGGTTCAAGGCGTCGAAGTTGACGGGGGCAGTCGCGATATCCATAACAGCCCATTATAATTGGAAGTTTGCTGAGGGCCGCATGAGCCTGACGTGTGAGCGCTGTAAGAACCCCGGAGAGCCGCCCGCTCTTGCCAAGGTCGCCTTCATGGGCGCCCAGAAAGCCCGGATCCTCTCCGGCATCTGTGCGAACTGCTGGAAGGAGTGGGAGGGCGTCGAGATCAAGGTGATCAACGAGTATCGCCTCAACTTCATGGACCCCGAACACCGCGAAACGCTGAAGCGCGCCTGCGCCGACTTCCTGAGCCTCGGGCCATCCGAGTGATTCACATCGAGGCTTTGACGAAGAGCTACGGGGAGCGCGTGCTGCTCGACAACGTCTCCTGGCACGTCAAGAAGCGCGACCGCATCGGCCTGTCGGGCCCGAACGGGGCCGGCAAGACGACGCTGCTCAAGATGCTGGCGGGCCTCGAGGAGCCGGATCAGGGCGCGATCCGGATGGCCTCGGACACGAGCATCGGCTACCTGCCCCAGGACGGCATCGTCCTCCACGGCCGCAGTCTCTATGACGAAGTGGTGCTCGCCTTCGCGGAGATCCTGGCGCTCAAGGCGGAGCAGCACCAGATCGAGGACCGGCTGGCCCACGCCACCGAGGACGGCGGCGACCACGAGCGGCTGCTCGAGCGCTACGCCGAGGTGACGGAGCGCTTCAAGCACCTGGGCGGCTACGAGATCGACGCGCGCGTGGCCGACGTGCTGAAGGGCCTCGGCTTCTCGCTGCCGGACCTGAAACGCAAGACCGAGGAGTTCTCCGGCGGCTGGCAGATGCGGATCGCACTCGCGAAGCTGCTGCTGGCGCGGCCCAACCTGCTGCTGATGGACGAGCCCACGAACCACCTCGACCTGCCGGCGCGCAACTGGCTCGAGGAGTACCTCGGCGACTACCCGGGCGCGGTCGTGCTGGTGTCCCACGACCGCTTCTTCCTCGACTCGACCGTGAAGCGGATCACCGAGGTGGGTCTCAAGACCCTGACCGACTATCACGGCAACTACTCGAAGTACGTGGTCGAGCACCAGGCGGCGATGGAGCGGCTGCTCGAGGCGCACCGCCGGCAGAGCGAGGAGATCGAGAAGACCGAGGCCTTCATCAACAAGTTCCGCTACCAGGCCACGAAGGCGCGCCAGGTGCAGAGCCGGATCAAGCTGCTGGACCGGGTCGAGCGCATCGAGATCCCGCCGCAGCGGAAGAAGATCCGCTTCAAGTTTCCCGAGGCGCCCAAGGCCGGCCGTGTGGTGATCGAGCTCAAGGGTGTGAACCGCAGCTACGGAAGCAGCGTCGTCCTCGACCATCTCGACCTGTTGGTCGAGCGCGGCGACCGGATCGCGCTGGTCGGCCCGAACGGCTCGGGTAAGTCGACACTGATGCGAATCCTCGCCGGAGCCGACACCCCCAACTCAGGCTCGCGGACCCTGGGACACCAGGTGGTGCTCGACTATTTTGCCCAGGACCAGGCCGCGACCCTCCACGCCGCGCGCACGGTCCACGACGAGATGTCGTCGGTCAGCTCGCTGACGATGGCGCCGCTGATCCGCAGCATCCTGGGCGGCTTCCTGTTCTCCGGCGACGACGTGTACAAGAAGTGCGGCGTGCTCTCGGGTGGCGAGCGCAACCGCCTGGCGCTCGCGAAGATGCTGCTGAAGGCGAGCAACCTGCTCTTGCTCGACGAGCCGACCAACCATCTCGATCTCGACTCGAAGGAAGTGCTGCTCGACGCGCTCGCCGACTACGGCGGCACGCTGCTCTTCGTCTCGCACGACCGCTACTTCGTGGACAAGCTCGCGACCAAGGTGATCGAGATCGGCGGCGGCGCCGCCCTCCTCTACCCCGGCGGCTACGAGGACTTCCTGGACTGGAAGAAGCAACGTGAGGCTGGCCTGGCCGTGGCGCTGCCCACGGCGCGCGCCTGGGTCGACGAGACGAAGACGGTCACGGGCAAGGCGCCGGCGGTCGCGGCGAAGGCGGCGCCGGCAGCGAAGCCTGCGGCGCCGAAACCGGCGCCCACGGCTCCGGTCCGAGCTTTCGAGATCGCAGCGCCTCCGCGCGATCCGCTCGCCCCGCGGCTGCGCCCGAGGGACGCCCGGCCCGAACGTGCGCTGCTCGAGCGTGAGGAGAAGAAACGCAGGGCGCGCGTCGCGGAGATGGAGATGCGGATCGCCGAGAAGGAGAAGGCGGTGAAGGAGCTCGAGGCGCAGATGGCTTCGCCCGGCTTCTACGACGATCGGGCTCGGGCGGACAAAGCCGCCGAAGGCCACAAGGCCCTGATCTGGGAGGTCGGCGAGCTGATGAGCCAATGGGAGATGCTGGCGGGCGGGGTCGAGCCCAGCCGAAGCTGAGGTAAGGTGATCGGGTGACGCCTCCCGGCCGCCCCGCGGTGGGATCGCTGCTGCTCGCCGCCGGCTCCGCGCTGTTCACACTCGTCACATTGGAGTGGGCCTTTCGGGGACTTGCCTTCCGGGCTGGCAGGAGGACCTTCGAGGCGGCGCTCACGCGCGGCGCGCCCGTCACACCGGGCGCCCGCGCGACCCTCGGCGACCTGATCCGGCCGAGCCGCCACCCGGACATCGTGTACGAGCTCGCCCCGGACCTGCGCGTGAGCTTTCTGGGCGCGCCGCTCTCCACCAATCACGTGGGGTTCCGGGACGCGGACTACAGCGTGGAAAAACGCCCGGACACGTTCCGCATCCTCGGGATCGGCGATTCCATCATGTTCGGCTGGGGTGTCGGCGACGGGGAGGAGTACCTCTCGCTCGCCGAGGCGCGCTGGGCGGGAGCAGGCCCCGGGCGAGGTGTCGAAATCATCAACCTGGCCGTCCCCGGCTACAACAGCGTGATGGAGGTCGCGACGCTGCGGGAGAAGGGGCTCCGCTACGCACCCGACCTCGTGATCGTGGGCCTGTGCGGCAACGACGCCAGCCTTCCCAACTTCCTCCAGGAGCCTCCAGAAATCCTGGCCGTGGACCGCTCGTTCCTCGTGGACTTCGTCCGCGACAGGTTCGGTGAAGCGAGTGGGGAGGATGAGACGCCAGGCCTCGTGGGCCGGCCCGTCAAGGCTGGCTGGCGCCCCACGCGCGCCAAGGACGCGGCGCAAGTGCCCGCCCGCTACGCCCACATGGTGGGCCTGCCCGCGTTCCGGCGGGCCATGGAGGAGCTGCAGCAGCTCAGCCAAGCGCACGGCTTCGGGGTGCTGCTGCTCTACTACCCCGGTGCGCCCCGTGAGATGCGGGAGATCGTCGCCGCCCTCGGCCTCGCGAGCCTCAACACGGCCCCGGCTGTGCGGCGCTTCATGCGCGAGCACGGTGGCGGCGAAAAAGCGCGGCCGCTGCTGCATCGCAACGCGCGCGATCCGCACCCGTCCCAGGCCGGCCACCAATTGATCGCCGACGCGCTCGTTGAGTATCTCGGGGGGGTACTGACAGGGCGCACCCCCCCGCGCCCTTCGGGCTCCCCCCCAGTCGCTCCGCGCCAGAATGAATCCGGCGCTTCGCTGCCCGATTGACTCGCAGCAGGAGGCACCCCATCGGCGCCCTTCGGGCGCACCCCCAGTCGCTCCGCGCCAGAATGAATCCGGCGCTCCGCTGCCCGATTGACTCGCAGCAAGAGGCGCCCACATCGGCGCCCTTCGGGCTCCCCCCAGTCGCTCCGCGCCGGAATGAATCCGGCGCTTCGCTGCCCGCGTTTGCTAGGCCCGACCGGCGCGCTTCGCGCTTCGGAACCAGATCCAGTCAGCGAGACTCGGCCACAGCGCGTTGACCCATACCACGGCCCGCGCCAACGGGTACGGATAGACCTCGGGTCGGGGCCGCTTGGCGCAGCGGACAATGGCGCGGGCCACGTCGCGTGCCGTCTGCTGCGGGCCCAGCGGCCCGCCTGCGCGGCCCTGCGAGACGCGCTCGGCCACTTCCACGAATTCGGTCGCGGTGCCGATCGGATGCACCGAGCTCGCAGATACGCCCGTACCGCGCAGCTCCACGCGCAGCGCTTCCGTGAGGCTGATCTGGGCCGCCTTGGTCGCGGCATAGGCGGCGCCCCCGGGCAAGGCGCGGTGGCCCACGATCGACGAAATGTTGATGATGACGCCGTGGCCTTGGCGCCGCATCACGGGCACCGCGGCCTGGCAGCCGTAGACGCTGCCGAGGTAGTTCACGCGCATCAGCCGCTCGTAGTCGGCGGCCGGCGTTTCCTCGACGCGCCCGCGCACCCCATAGCCCGCGTTGTTGACGAGCACGTCCAGGCGCCCAAAACGCGCGAGCGTCGAGTCGACGAAAGCGCGCACCTGCGCCTGCTCGGCCACGTCGAGGGACAGCACCAGGACCTCGGCCCCGACGGCGCGGATCGCCTCGGCCAGCGCCTCGAGCCGGTCGGCGCGGCGGGCCCCGATCGCGAGGCGAGCGCCCTCGCGCGCGAACTCGATGGCCGTCTCGCGACCGATGCCGGCCGAGGCCCCGGTGATCGCGACGACCGCACCCGTGATTTGCACTTCTGCGGAGGCTATCAGATTCCGAGAGCGCCGAGGAAGCGTAGGGTCTCGGCGAGCAGCAGCACTTCGACGTCCGCGGGCGTTCGGCCCGAGGCCTTCAGCAGCTTGTAGCTGTGGTCGGCGCCCTCGATTCGCGCCAGCGTCGCGCGCGCGCCGAGGCGGCGCGTCACGGCCTCGATCAAATCCCAGCGTGCGAAGGCGTCGCGGCTGCCCTGCAGGAACAGCATCGGCACCGCAATCTGCAGCAGATGCCGGTCGCGGAGCTGTTGCTCCTTGCCCGGAGGGTGGAGCGGGTAACCGAGGAACACGAGGGCGTTCGCGGCCAGGCCCCCGGCCACCGCCTGCGAGGCCATGCGCCCGCCCATCGACTTGCCGCCGAGCACGAGATACGCGGCGCCGCGGCGCCGTGCCTCGGCGGCAACGACGCCCACTGTCGCCTCCAGCAGCGCGGGCGGGTCGGGCGCCCGTCGCCGCGCCTCGCTGTAGGGGAAGTTGTGGAGCAGGACGCTGCGGCCCGAGCCCGCCAGGGCCGCGGCAATCCGCACCAGGAGCGGCGTCTCTCGGTTCCCACCGGCGCCGTGGCCCAGGACCACGAACGTCGAGCCGACGCCGTGGAGCGAGGCCGAGACCTGGTGCGCTCCGACGTGCAGTGTGATCGCGCTCATCCAGCGAGCATAACCGCGCCCGGGGCGCGGGTGTAGACTCTTTGGGCGATGCAGCTCCCGCGGATCGTGATCGTTTCGAGTGTCGATCTCTCGCCCGAGCTCTGCGACACCGTACTGTGGCGAGCCGGGTTCGAGCGCGTGTCCTGCCCGTCCCCCGCGCAGGCGCTCGACACGATCCTGGCGCTCGGGCCACAGCTGGCGGTGGTTGACGCCTCCGACGCCGCGGCGGCCTGCGATCTGATCAGGCGCCTGCGCTCGAACGACCGCACGCGCACGCTCTCCGTGGCGGCTCTCAGCCGCTCCAGCTCGCTCGAAGACGAGGCGAGGCTGCGCGGCGCGGGCTCCAACCTCGTGCTCTCGGGCCACGTCGATCCCTATCTCTGGGACGGCCGCCTCGAAGCGCTGCTGTGCGTGCCGCGCCGGCGCGAACTGCGCCTGCCCGTGCTGTTCGAGGTCTGGTCGCGCTTCGACGCGGGCGCCAGCGCGACCCAGGGCTGGGCACTCAACGTGAGCCTGAAGGGCGCCTTGATCGAGACCGAGGAGCTGCTCGACGTGGGTTCGAAGCTCGACATCGCCTTCGCGCTCCCCGGCAGGGCGGCCGACCTGAAGGCGCTCGGTCAGGTGGTGCGCGAGATGGGCGAGGTCGGTGGACGACATCGCGTGGGTGTCGAGTTCCTGGTGTTGCGCGGCGACGCCCGAAAGCGCCTGGCCGCCTTCATCGGCGAGGCCGCGGGAGGCTAGGCGGGTACCCTTGTACGAAAGCTACTACGGCTTCCTCGAGAAGCCCTTCAACCTCACCCCGGACCCGAAGTACCTGTATCTGTCGGCACGCCACACCGAGGCTGTAGCACATCTCGAGTTCGGCCGCCGCGAACGTGGCGGCTTCATCGTCATCACCGGCGAGGTCGGCACCGGCAAGACGACGCTCGCCCGCTACTTCCTCGGCAACCTCGGCGACCAAGCGGCTACGGCCGTGGTGCTCTACCCGGCGCTCACCGCCGCGGAGCTGCTCCGCTCGATTCTCGACGACCTGCATGCCCCGGTTCACGGCAATTCGCTCAAGGATCTGGTCGATGCGCTTCACCAGTTCCTGCTCGAAAGCCACGCCGCTGGCCGCAACGTCGTGCTGCTGATCGACGAGGCGCAGGACCTCTCGCCCGAGGTGCTGGAGCAGATCCGCCTCATCTCCAACCTCGAAACCGACACCGAGAAGCTGATCCAGATCGTGCTGATGGGCCAGTCGGAGCTGCAAGAGCTGCTCGGGCGTCGCGAACTGCGACAGCTGGCGCAACGTGTCACCGCGCGTTATCACCTGGCGCCGCTCAACCGCGAGGAGACAGAAGGCTACATCCGGCACCGACTCCGGATCGCCGGGGGCGAGGGCAAGGTGGCCTTCTCGCCAGGCGCCTTGTCCGCCGTGCACCGGCACTCGGGCGGCGTGCCACGGCTCGTGAACCTGATCTGCGACCGCGCGCTGCTCGCCGGCTACGTAGAGGGCACGCGCGCGATCCACGCCGGGATGGTGCTCCGGGCGGCTCGCGAGGTGGGCGGCGAGGCCGCGCGCCGGCCGTGGGGCATTCGCTCCGCGACGGCTGCATGGAGCGTGGCGGCCGTGCTGGCTGGCGCCTTCGCCGTGAGCCTGCTGAGCCGGGGTCCGGCGTCGGCGACCGCCGTGCCGAGCGCCACCGCACTCGTCCCGGTCGAGGCGCCGGCCGCGACGCAGGCGAAAAGCGCGCCGCCGGCGACGATCCTGCCGCCGGTCGCCACCAGCGACCTGGCTTCGCTGCTGCTGTCGCTCTCGCGCGACGCCTCGCTCGAGTCGGCCCTCGGCAGCGTGCAGTCGCTGTGGGGCAAGGGCGCGCTGGAGCGCACGGCGCTGCGCACGCACCTGGAGCAGGTCCGCCGCCTGGACTTGCCCGTGGTCCTCGAGATGTTCCATCCGGCGCGGCGCGACACCTGCTATCTGGCGCTCGTCCGCATCCAGGGCGAAGACGGCGTGCTGGCCGATGGCCAGGGCGGCACGCGCACGCTGCCGCTGCCCGAGATCGACCGGCTCTGGACGCGCCAGGCGCTGTTCCTGTGGCGCGACTTCGAGGCGGTGGGCGGCGGGCGCGACACGGCACGCTCCGCCACCTTCGTGCGCGCGAGCCTGGAGCGGCTCGGCTATGAGGCCGCAGGCGCCAAGCTCTCCCCGGCCGTGGAGCGCTTCCAGGCCGACACCGAGCTCACGGTCGATGGGGTGATTGGCCGCCGCACGCTGATGGCGCTCTACAGCCTGGGCCTGTACACGCGGCCACGGCTCTCCGGGAAGGCTTCGTGAGCCTGATCCTCGAGGCGCTGCGCAAGCGCGAGCGTGACAAGCAGGTGCCCGAGCGCGGCTTCCTGGTGCTGGCCGAGGCGCCGTGGGCGCCGGCCCGCGGTCGCGGCCTGTGGGCCAGCGTCGCTGCTGCCGCCATCGCGTTCGGGCTCGGCGCCGCCTTCGTCTCGCTGCGCGAACCCCCGCGCGCGCCCCAGGCCGCGACGCCGCCTGAGCCGACGCCGGCACCGACTCCGCGAGGCGCGGCGCCGCCGGCCACACCCGTCGTCACGCTCCTCCCCCCGGCCGCCACTGCCCCGGCCCCAGCTCCCGTCGCTTTCGCGACGCCGACGGCGCCTGCCGAGCTGCCCGCCGCCAGCGTCGATGTGGCAGCGCCCGCGCCGACCCCGGCCCCGGCCCGTCTCGTGCTCCAGGCCATCAGCGAACGCGATGGCCGGCCCGTGGCGCTGATCAGCGACCATCTGCTGCGCGAAGGCGACACGCTCGACGGCGCGCGCATCCTCCACATCGGCGAGACCGAGGTCGAGCTGGAACTCGACGGCCGGCGCCTGACGCTCCGCTTCTAGTGGGCTTGCCGAGAGTGGCTGCGCCCCACCTGCGCGGCCAGACGCCGGGCTCGCTGGCCGCGCTCTGGCCCGAGCTCGGCCTGACGCCGACGCTGGCGCGCCGCCTCGTGAACCGGCTCGTCGGCGACGACCGCGATGAGATCGGCGAAATCCCCGGTCTGCGCCGCCACGCGGCCGATGCGCTGGGCGCCCGCGGTAGCCTCGCCCGCCTGCGTGTCGTCGACAGGCGCCGTAGCCAGGTCGATCCCTTCGTCAAGTACCTGTTCGAGGCGGCGGACGGCCGCCGCTTCGAGACCGTGCGGATCCCCCTCGACAGACCGCGCTTCAGCGTGTGTGTGTCGTCCCAGGTCGGCTGCGCGCTGGCCTGTGCTTTTTGCGAGACCGGGCGCCTTCGCTTCGAGCGCAACCTGGAAGCCTGGGAGATCGTCGAGCAGGTGCTGACCGTGCGCCGCGAGTCACCCGAGCGGCCCGTGACCGGCGTCGTCTTCCAAGGCCAGGGCGAGCCGTTCCAGAATTACGACAACGTGATCCGCGCCGCCGAGATCCTGCGCGATCCCAGCGGCGGCAGGATCCGCGGCGAGCGCATCACGATCTCGACCGTGGGCCTGCTGCCGATGATCGAACGCTACACGGACGAGGGCCATCCCTACCGGCTGATCCTCTCACTCACCTCCACGAGCCCCGAGAAGCGCGCGCGCCTGTTGCCGGTGGCGCGGCGCTACGACGTGGCCGAACTGGCGGCCGCCATGCGCCGCCACGCCGCGAGGCGTGGCGGCCTCGTGAACCTTGCCTGGGTGCTGATGTCCGGCGTCAACACCGGCGCCGACGAGGCGAAGGAACTGGGCCGGCTGTTCCGTGGCGTGAGCGTGCGCCTGTCCGTGATCGACGTGAACGACCCCAGTGGCGAGTTCCAGCGAGCGAGCGATACCGAACGTGGCCACTTCTTGTCGGCCCTCGCCGACAACGGCATCGGCTTCGTGCGCCGCTACTCCGGAGGCCCGGACATCCACGCGGCTTGCGGCATGCTCGCCTCGGCGGCCAAGGGCGGCGCCGCGCTCTAGGCCCCACGCCTTCGGACCTACACCGGCAGAAGCCGCTTCCGCGCCATGGCTGAGATGTCGTAGTCTCGTTTTCTTGCGCGCGCGATTCGCCGCGGGGGCCGCGACGTGAGACACTAGAGGTCTCTTGGCGCGGCCCTCCTTCGTTTCCCATGACGACGCCGGACCCGCAGAAAGGCAACAGAGACCTCATGCCGTTCGCACCGCTCGGCCTCGGCGCCGATCTCCTGCGCGGAGTCCGCGACCTCGGCTTCACGCGTCCGACACCCATCCAACAGGAGGCGATCCCGCCCGCGCTCGCCGGCAAGGACGTGCTCGCCTGCGCGATGACCGGCAGCGGCAAGACCGCGGCCTTCGCGCTTCCGATCCTGCATCGCCTCGCGGGCAAGCCCCGCGGCGTCACGCGCGCGCTGGTACTGACGCCGACGCGCGAGCTGGCCGCACAGATCGAGGAGCACATTAACGCGCTGTCGGTCCACACGCCGTTCTCGGCCGCCGCCGTCTTCGGCGGCGTCGGCATGGGTCCCCAGGAGCATGCCTTCCGCCGCGGCGTCGACATCGTGGTCGCCACGCCAGGCCGCCTGCTCGACCACATGCGCCAGCCCTACGCCTCGTTCCGTGGCCTCGAGATCCTGGTCCTCGACGAGGCCGATCGAATGCTCGACATGGGCTTCCTGCCGGACATCCGCCGGATCCTGAAGCACCTGCCCGCCAAGCGGCAGACGCTGTTCTTCTCCGCCACGATGCCTCCGCCCATCGCGACGCTCAGCAAGGAGATGCTGCACGCGCCGGCGATGATCAACCTGGAGCGCCGCTCGGCGCCAGCCGTCGGCATCACGCACGCGGCCTATCCCGTGCCGGCCGAGCTCAAGTCGGCGCTGCTCGTGGAACTGGTGAAGCGCGGCGAGATCAAGAGCGTGATCGCCTTCACGCGGACCAAGCACCGCGCCAATCGGCTCGCCGACTACCTGGCGAAGCACGGAGTGTCCGCGGGCCGCATCCACGGCAATCGCAGCCAGAGCCAGCGGACCCAGGCGCTCGAGGCGTTCAAGTCCGGCCGTTTCCCGGTGCTGGTCGCGACCGACATCGCCGCGCGCGGTATCGACATCGACGCGCTCTCACACGTGGTGAACTTCGACGTTCCCGCCTCGCCCGACGACTACGTCCATCGCGTCGGCCGGACGGCGCGGGCGGAGGCCACCGGCGATGCCTTCATCTTCGTCTCGCCGCAAGAGGAGGCCGAGTTGCGCGACATCGAGCGGGCGATCGGCAGGCGTCTGCCGCGCGTCACGCTACCCGGCTTCGACTACGCGAAGAAGCCGGCCGAGAAGCTCGAGGTGCCGCTCGGGCACCGCCTCGCGGCGATGCGCGCCCAGCGTGCCGGCGGTCGCGGACGACCCCGCAGCCACGGCCCGAGCCATGCGCCGCGACCCGCTGGCCAGAGCCCGCGCCGAAGGCCCTCGCGATGAGCGCTCCCCCGATGGCCCACGTGGAGTACCGCGGCTTTGCGACCAAGGGCGCCTCGCGCGAATACACGCTTCGGCTCAAGAACACGGCGGGCGAGTTCCGCGACTTCACGCTCGCGATCGCGAGCGAGGCCTTCGTCGCGCACCGCGTACGCTACCAGGACGGGCCCGATATCTGCTTCCTGAAGCTCCAACGCGAGCTGCTCGCCCACGGCGAGGCGCTTCCGCCGGTCTACCTCGAGATCACGGACGCCGATCTCGAGGAGTACCGCACCGCCCACGCCCCGAAGCCACCGCAACGCCGGCCCAAGCCGCCGCCAGTCCAGTAGGCCATCAGGCGGCCGCCGACTCAGCTCTCGCGGTCGACGCCGACGACCGCCGGACCCGGGCCAGTGCGCAGGAAGACGTCGACGCGCTTGCCCCAGCCCGGAAATCCGGGCGCGCGCGTGCGGATGCGGAGCATCAGGTACGCGGGCCGGGCTGCCGGCAGCGGCAGTGATCGCCCCGGCGCTCGCGCCAGAGCGCCCAGCGACACGGGCCGGCTGGCCTTGTTGTCGAACGCGAACCACTCGTACTCGTAGGCCTCGACCTTCCCGAGCCCCGCGTCCTCGCCATAGTTGGTGAAGCTCAACGCGTCCGCCGCGGCGAAGTCGGCCAGCGGGTTCAGGCCGCGGAAATAGCGGGCCATGATCTTGTCGCGCCGCTTCTGGATCACCTTCACGAGCTGGGCCTCGGCCTCGGGCGCGCGAAGGTCGCCCTGCTTCACGATCGCCCGGATCGCCTCGTCGGAAAACCTCGACACGATCCGCGCGGCCCAGAAGGCGTCCTCGGGCAGCATCCGCTCGAAGGCCGGGTTAGGGTACTCGGGCTTCCACGCGTCGGGGTCGAAGAACTCGGCCTCGATCCGGCCGAGCTGTGGATGGAGCGTGTACTTGACGCCGTGCCAGGGCCGCTCCCAGAGCCCCAGCGAGAAGGCCGTCCTCAGGATCGGCGCCGCCTCGAGCAGGTACTCGTTGCCAGACCGCGGGTTCTGCGGCGCAATCCGGCGCTGCCAGTCCGAACCGCTGCCAAGGATCGAGGAGAAATCCTGAAGGTAGTGAACCAGGTAGCCCTTCTGCCCCGCCCTCACGTAGCTGTCGATCGAGTTCACGCTGCGCGAGTCGTCGTGGTTGAGCCAGGCCGAGACGACCCGGTAGCCGCGCAGCTCGCGGCGATGTTCGTGGGGGATCACGTCGTTGGGGTCGTCGGGCCGCGTGCCGTGGTACTTGTGCGGACCGACCACCTTGCCGGGCACCGCGCGGCTTGCGACACAGCGGATCCGTCCGTCGGCCAGGCGCGCGACGTTCGCCATCATGTTGTCCAGATCTGCCTGCGTCATGGGCTGTGGCTTGCCACCGCGCACACGCACCTTGGCGCCTTCGCCAACACGCAGCCTCGACTGCTCCACGTACACGATCCAGTTCTCCGGAACGTAGTAGCCGAAGGCGTAGAAGAACTTGCTGCCGATCACGTCGGCGCCCGTCGAGAGGGCAAAGTACTCGGGTGGATCGAACTTCACGAAGTAGATGTCGCCACGGCTGTCGCGCATCGTGAAGCCGGGCGTGATGCCGCCCGCCTTTCCCTGGATCACGGTCCAGGCTTGCGTCGTGTCGGGCCCGTCACCGTGGTTCGGGCCGCGGGCGATTTCCTCGATCGACACCGGCCGGACCCCGATGCGATTCGTGAACCAGCTCGAATCGGGCACCTCGCCCAGGGTGTTCACATTCTGGGCCGCGGGAATCTTGTCCCTGTCCGGGCGGTGGTGCCAGCTGTGCTCGAGCACGTCGTAGGAAGTGGCCAGTTCGATCTCAGCGGGCGCCTCGCTGGGCAGGTCGTCCCGGTCCTCGAGGATGGGGTCGTCCGGAAGAAACCTCTGGGCGCGGGCCGGGCTTGCGGCGAGCGAGGCCAGCACGGCCGCGAGCGTGAGCATGGCGCGCTGCGTCGGGATCCTCATCGCTAGAAGGCCGAGCTGAAGCGGAAGAGAAACCGGAAGCCCTCGCCGCCCCAGGCGAAGTCGAAGCGCAGCAGTACGGCTTCGTGGCTCTTGAAGCGCAAGCCGACGCCCCCGTCCGTGCGGAGCCGGCCCAGCCGGTCGTCGCGCGTCGCCGCGACGGCGCCCGAGTCCACGAACGCCGCGAGCTCGATGGCGGGCGAAGCCTCCCATCGATACTCGGCCTGCGCCAGCGCCAGGCGCTCGCCGCGGAAGCGCTGGCTGGCGAAGGCCCGGAGCGTGTGAGAGCTGCCGAGGTAGGAGAGCAGGTAGAACGGCACGCGGGCGCCGCTCACGGGAGTGTCCTGTGAGGCATAGGCGCGGAGCGCGAGAACACGCTGGCGGTTTCCGAGCGGAAGATAGAGCCGCGCGTCCCCGGCCAGGCGGCTGAAGCCCTGAGCGTCGCCTCCGCCGCGTTGATCGTAGCGCTGCCAGGTCGCGGCCAGCAGCGCGCCCCGATGCGGATTCTGGGCGACGTCTCGTGAATCGAAAATCGCCGCGGCGCCGTAACGCAGGAAGTCGGGCTGCTCCGTGAGCCCCGGAACCGTTGCGGGTGGGAACACGTCCTCGATCGCCGGCAGCTCGTCGTCCTGGCCCTCGCCGATCGAGTGCAAGTCGTAGCCGAAGCGCCCGGAGAGCGTCAGCCGCGGCAAGACCCTGTAACCGGCCACGATCTCGTAGAGCTGTTCGCTCAGCCGAAAGTCCGACTGGTCCTCCGGTTTCGAGTCCGGCCCGATCCCGAAGTAGTCGAACCTGGGTGCCCAGCGATACAGGAACGAGCCGTAAAGCATGTAGGGCGTGTTCGCTTCGGCCCGGATACTCGAGAGCTCGAAGACGTCGTCGCCCTTGATCGCGAGCAGCGGAAAGACCTGGCCGCGGTGCGGAAGGACACCGACCTGGGTGTCGTAGTACTGGTAGCCCTGGAGCGACCAGAACGCGGAGCCGCTCAGATCGAAGCGCGAGTCGCCCAGGTCCGGCCGCCACAACCTCAGGCCTGCTGCGTACTGAGAGCGATGATCGATCGACTGGATGCGCGGGTACAGACCTCCCAGGTTCCACTGCGTGATTCCCGGGCGCTCGGCTTTCTCGAAAGCGAGAAGTTGCTTCTCGAGGAACGTTGCCTCGTAGGGCCGAAGCTCCGAGCACTTGGCCTTGCGCCTTTCGACCCACTGCGCAAGCCGCGGGCCGATCTCGACACCGTCGGTCGCTGCACAACCCGTGGGGCCAGCCGGGGCGGCGACGACAAGCCAAGCCGCGGCGGCGGCGGACAGCAACATGCGCTACGTCGCGGCTCTCAGCAAACCCACGCTCAAGAGTCCTCGTTTCCTGAGTCATCGCCGCCGGCAGCATCGTAGCCGGAGTAGTCTCGCGAAGCGAAGCCATTCTATACTTTGGGAACGCGGAGGAGCAGCGTCCAGGATGAGCCAAGTCGTCGTCGTTAGCAGCGTCCGCACGGCCGTGGGCAAGGCGCCCAGGGGCAGCCTTCGGGAGACCCGGCCCGACGACATGGCGGCGGTGGCGATTCGTGGCGCGCTGGCACGAGTGCCCGAGCTCGCGGCCGCCGCTGTCGATGATGTGGTGCTCGGCTGCGCCATGCCCGAGGCCGAGCAGGGCCTGAACGTCGCTCGCCAGGCAGCCTTGCTGGCCGCGATCCCGTACACGGCCGGGGCGATGACGATCAATCGCTACTGTTCCTCCGGCCTGAACGCGATCGCGCTCGCAGCCAACGCGATCCGCGCCGGCGAGGCGGGAGTGGTGATTGCCGGCGGCGTCGAGTCGATGAGCCTGCTCCCGATGGGCGGCCACAAAGTGGCGCCGAACCCGACGCTCGTCGACAGCTATCCCGACGCCTACCTCGGGATGGGCATGACGGCCGAACTGGTGGCGCAGAAGTACGGCATCACGCGCGAGGACGCCGACGCCTTCGCGCTCGCCTCGCACCAGAAGGCGCTGGCCGCAATCGACGCCGGCCGCTTCAAGGACGAGATCGTGCCGCTCTCCATCGGTTCGAACGGCGCGCGCAGCAGCTTCGACACCGACGAGGGCCCGCGCCGCGACTCGTCGCTCGC
Organism: uncultured Acidobacteriota bacterium; assembly: GCA_964442185.1. Lineage (GTDB taxonomy): Bacteria > Acidobacteriota > Vicinamibacteria > Fen-336 > Fen-336 > CADEEV01. The sequence continues at coordinate 47,900 of CAYTWT010000274.1, read as the reverse complement.
GGCCCTCGCCAAGCTCCCGCCGGTGTTTGCAGCCAAGGGTGTCGTCACCGCAGGCAACGCCTCGCAGACCTCCGACGGGGCTGCGGCAAGCGTCGTGATGTCCGAGGCGCGCGCCCAGGAACTGGGCCTGAAGCCATTGGCACGCTTCGTGACCTATGCCGTGGCCGGCGTGCCACCCGAGATCATGGGCATCGGCCCGATCGAGGCGATCCCGAAGGCACTGAAGCAGGCAGGTATCGCACTCCGCGACATCGACCTGTTCGAGTTGAACGAAGCCTTCGCGACGCAGGCGCTGGCCGTGATCCGCACCCTCGGCCTGGATCCGGCGAAGGTGAATGTGAACGGCGGCGCGATCGCGCTCGGTCACCCGCTCGGCTGCACCGGCGCCAAGCTCACGGCGCAGCTCCTTCACGAGCTGCGCCGGCGCCAGGCGCGTTACGGGATGGTCACGATGTGCGTGGGCGGTGGCATGGGTGCGGCGGGCATCTTCGAACGGATTTAGGACCGCGCGAAAGACTATCGCCGTTCAGCTCGTGGTGTGCGCCGGCCTGGTTCTGCTACTCGAGGCAGGCACGCGGCTCTTCGGCATCCACTTCCCCGGGATCACGCGGCCCGAGCAACAACACGGCGGCCTCTGGACGTACGACCGCAGCAAGGGCTGGTTTCACAAGCCCGAGGCAAGGGGCGCATCGCCACTGGGAGGCTCCGACCACGCCGAGGTCCGGACGAACTCGCTCGGCCTGCGCGGCGCGGAGGTCGCAGCCAGCAAGCCGCACGGCGTCAAACGCATTCTCGTGTTCGGCGATTCGTACGTCTTCGGCGTGGGCCTCGACGAGCAGCACACGCTCTCGGCGCGCCTCGAGCGGATGCTCGGGGCGGCGGGCCAGCGCTACGAGGTCGTGAACCTCGGGGTCGCGGGCTACTCGACCGACCAGGAGTACGTGCTGTTTCGCGAGCTGGCGCCGCGTCTGGCGCCCGACATCGTCGTGCTCGTGGTCTGCGACAACGACTTCGAGGGCAACCGGCTCGACTTCGTCTACCGCCAGTACTACAAGCCGCGCTTCAAGCTGGAAGCCGACGGCCGCCTCGGCGCGGATCTGCGTCAGGCTCCTCCGCTCCGTCCCGCGCAGCGCGTGAAGCTGTGGCTCGGCCGGCACTCGAACGCGTGGAACCTGGTGCGCAGCCGCGAATCGGCGATGCCGCGGCTGCAGGCGCTTCTGGATCTCTTCCAGGTCGGCGTGCCGCACCCATCGAGCGACGACCCCGTGCGCCTGATGCTCGCCTTCCAGCGGGCCTTCCGGGACGACTCACAGGCGCTCGGCGCCGCTTTCGTCACGCTGAACTCGGCGCATGCCCGCGAAAACACGCCGCTCTTCCAGAGCCTGCGGCCGCTGCTGCGCGAGCAGGGCATTCGCTTCCTCGGGCTCGAGGGGATGCTCGGCGAAGCGCGCAGCAGGGAACCGGAGCGGCACTGGGACTTTGGGAAGGACGCGCACTGGAACGTGGATGCCACGCGGCTGGTGGCCTCGGTGTTGGCGAACTACTTGCGACAGGAAGGTCTTGTGCCGGCGGCGGCGGCGGCAGCGAGTCCTTGACCCGGTTGTTTCGCCACGGCCGCTCGAGCGGCCGATCGCCGTCACTGCGCTCCCGTGACGAGATACAGGTGCGATCGCCGCACCAGGAACCCGTACGCGTAGGAGGCTTCGTCCGCCGAAAGGGAGATGTTCGAGATGGCCAGAACACCCGCCAGATCCGGAGGGCCGAGGTCGCGCACGGACAGGCGCCCCGCGCGGTCGAGCCAGACGCGTTCCAGGCGGGCGCCCACTGGCCGTCCGGGGACAGGTCGAGGGCGCCACCTTACGAGCGGGAAGGGGGCCGGTTCGAGGCGCTCGCGCAACGTCTGCGCGTTGAGAGTCGAGCTTGCCTGAGGCGCGGCTTGGCCACTGGGTCGGCACACCCCGGTCGCACAGCTCCAGGCCCGGTGCGACCATCTCGCGCCCGAGCACCAGGTCGCGGGCCCCCACAGTGCCCGAGTGGTCGATTCGTCGCCACGGCGAACCTCCTATCCCTTACGATATGCCATGACTAATTACTTCCGTCGTTGTCTCTGGGCGTTCGCAACGTTGGCACTTCTGGGAGGCGCCGCCCCGGCTCGGGCCGAGGTCATCCTGACGCCCTTCTATGGCGCGGCCTTCGGCGGCTCGATCGACTCGAGCCGGACCTCCTACGGGGGGGCCCTCGGGTTTCTCGGGGGAGGTGTCTTCGGGTTCGAGGGGGAGTTTTCGTACATCAAGGACTTCGCCGGCGACGCTCCCTCGGGCGCCCTCGAGTCCAACAAGGTTCAGAGCCTTTCGGGGAGCCTGATGGCCGCAATGCCGGCCGGGCAGGTGCGCATCTACGGAACGGCCGGCGTGAGCCTGCTCCGGCCCGATCTCAAGGCACGCGACGGGTTCGTCGTCGTGAACGAGGACAAGTTCGGCTACAACGTGGGAGGCGGCCTGATGATCTTCTTCAGCGACCACCTCGGCCTGCGCGGGGACATCCGCTACTTCCGGGCCTTCGGGGACCTCGCGGGGGGAGAACAGATCAGCCTGGGGACGCTCGACTACTGGCGTGGGGTCGGAGGTCTGACCCTGAAGTTCTGACCGGGTGGCCGCAGCCGGCCCTCTGCCCGAAGGAGAAGGCTTGACCCAGTTCACCTGGAATCGACGGCAGCATCATCGGCTTATGTCTCGCGGCAACCATCGCGGCGCGGCGGGGGCAGCGGGCTTACATAGGCACGGCATTCTTCTTCGTGGCCCGCTTCCTGATCCCGAGGATTTGGGGATCGCGGCCCTACGAGGCGGCGCCGATGCCTTGACCCTGCCCCGCGGGCAGGCCTATCCTGCCGACGCCATGGCGAGTGAAGACTGGATCGATATCGGGCCCGCGACGGAACTGCGCGGCGCCGGAGTGAGGGCGCTGACCGTGCAGCACACGAAGCTCGCGCTCACCTGGCAGGACGGCCGCTTCGGCGCGATCTCGAACGTGTGCAACCACGCTGGCGGCCCGCTCGGCGAGGGCCGGCTCGACGGCGCCTACGTCGTCTGCCCGTGGCATCAGTGGAAATTCCACGCGGTTACGGGCCAAGGCGAACCCGGCTTCGAGGAAGACCGCGTGCCATCCTACCCGGTCAAGGAGGAGAACGGGCACGTCTACGTCAACCTGAAGGCCTCGACGCCGCGCGGCCGCAAGCCCCACACGCCACACCCGGTCGCCCGCGAAGTCACGCGCAGCCTTGGCCCGGTGCGCGTGGTGGGCATCTCGACGACGGTGATGGATCGCGCCAACCCGCGCTTCTCCACCTCCGAGGAACTGCTCGACACGTCGCTGCTCTACGCCGGTGAAAGCCTCGGCGCCGAAACCAGGCTGATCCGCCTCGACGAGCTGTCGTTCCGCGCCTGCCAGGGCTATTACTCGAAGAGCGCGCGAGCCTGCACCTGGCCCTGCTCGATCACGCAGATGGACGCGGAGGATCAGCTGGACCAGGTGTACGAGGCCTTCGTGCACTGGGCCGACGTGATCCTGGTCGCGACGCCGATCCGCTGGGGTGCCGCCAGCGCGCTCTACTACAAGATGGTCGAACGCATGAACTGTGTGCAGAACCAGATCACGCTGCACGACCGCGTGCTGCTGCGGAACAAGGTCGCCGCCTTCATCATCACGGGCGGCCAGGACAACGTTCAGGCGGTGGCGGGTCAGATGCTCGGCTTCTTCGGCGAGATCGGCTGCGTGTTTCCGCAGTTTCCGTACGTGGCCCATTCGCGCGGTTGGACGGCAGAAGACATGGAGAACAACGTCGTCCAGGTGCGCGACAGCCCCGAACTCCACGACGGCGCACGCGAGCTGGTCAAGCGCGCCATCGACATGGCGAAGATCCTGCTCGACTCCGCGATCGAATCGCAGAAGGTCGAGCGTGGCGGCCGCAAGGCCTTCCACCGCTGATGCACCGGTTTGACAGCCACGGCCGCTCGGGCGACACTCGCAGTGTCGGAGCCTAGGGGTGGCCGCAGAACGGCCTGAGATCACACCCTCGAACCTGATCCGGTTGATACCGGCGTAGGGAAGGCGAGCGAACCCCCGAAGCATCCGCTTCGATCGTTCCGTCAACGGGACGAGGAGGCGATCATGTTGAGAGCCGTGCCGGGAACGCTGATCGCACTGCTGATTGTCAGCTCAGCGCCGCTTTCGCGCGCCCAGGAGAGCCCTGACCCGAGTCCTTCGCCCTCGCCCTTTCGGATCAGCGAGGACATGCTCGTGCGGGCGGTGCGCGCGGACCAGAAGACACCCGTGACCCGCACCGAGCTTCGCCGCGAGGAGCTCGAGCAACGCAACTACGGGCAGGAGATGCCGGTGCTCTTGAAGGGAACGCCGGGAGTGACTTTCAGCTCCGATACCGGCGCCTCGTCCGGCTACTCCTATCTGTACATTCGCGGCATCCCGCAGACGCGGATCAACATGACACTGGACGGGGTCCCGCTCAACGAGCCCGAGGACCAGGCGCTCTACTTCGTCAACTTCGGTGACTTCACGAGCTCGCTCGAGAGCATCGAGATCCAGCGCGGCGTGGGCACGTCGCCGGTGGGCACCGCGTCCTATGGAGGCGCGGTGAGCTTCGAAAGCATCGCCCTTGCGGAGAAACCGCAGGCCGCCGCGGAAGTGGGCCTCGGCTCCTTCGACACGCGGCGGGCCAGCCTCGGCGGGCAGAGCGGCCGCTTCGGCCCCGGTCTGGCGGCCTATGCGCGGGGCACGTACAAGGACACCGACGGCTTCCGTGACCGCTCAGGCGTGCGGCAGCGCAGCCTGTTCTTCGGCGGCTCGCACCAGGGCGAACGATCCTACCTGAAGCTGTTCGCCTTCGCGGGGCGCGAGCAGACCCAGCTCGCGTTCCTGGCCACGGAAAAGGACGTGCTCGAGCGGGACTTGCGCTTCAACGCGCTGGCGCCTCAAGAGAACGACCGATTCGGGCAGGACTTCGTCCAGGCGCAGTGGACGCGTGCCCTGGGTTTGGCCTCGAGCCTCAGCGTGCAGGGCTATTGCACCAGCGCCGCCGGCGATTACCGCATCTGGGCCGACGCCGATCACACGGCTCTATACCAATACAACCTGGACTGGCGCCTCTTGGGCGGTCTCGTCACGTTCATGCATCAGCAGGGCCGCTTCAAAGCCAGCGGTGGCGTGCACGCGAACGACTTCGACAGCGATCACGCCCGCGACGTCGTCGGCAGCGGACGCGAGTACGCGAACCGCGGCCACAAGTCGGAGCTGTCGGGCTTCGCGCGGGCGAGCTACGACGTCGCAGCCGTGCACCTGTATGGCGATGTCCAGCTGCGTCACGCACGCTTCCGCTACGCAGGCGATCTGCCGCTGGGCTCGGTGGACTGGACCTTCCTGAATCCCCGCCTGGGCGCGCGCTTTGACGCAGGGCCGGGCCTGGGACTGTTCGCGTCGGTCGGACACGCCTCGCGCGAACCGGCGCGCTCGGACATGCTCGCCGGCGAGGACAATGCGTCGCTGTTGTACGAGCTTTCGGCCGTGAAGCCCGAGCGCGTGGTCGATGTCGAGACCGGCATCGACTATCGGCGAAGCCGGCTCCAGCTCCAGGCCAGCGTCTACGCGATGGAGTTCCGCAACGAGATCGCGCAGACCGGAGAGCTCTCGCAGATCGGCCTGCCGCTGCGCCGCAACGTGGAGCGCAGCCATCGCCGCGGCCTCGAGCTCGACCTGCGCTGGGAGGCGATGCGCTCACTGCGCGTGTCGGGGACCGCGAACCTGAGCGCGAACGCGATCGGCGAGTGGCAGCAGTTCTACGACGTCTACGGCCCCGATGGCAGCTACATGGACAGCGTGAGCCGGCTGCATCGTGACGTGGACCCGCTGCTCACGCCTCGCGCCGTGGCGAACCTCGGCTTCGACTGGACGCCCCGAACAGAACTCACGGCGGGCCTGCGCGGCCGCTACGTGTCGAAGTCGCACCTCGACAACACGGGCGACGACGCGTTCACGACGCCGCCTCACTTCGTCCTCGACGCCTCGGCCGTGCTGCGTCTGGACCGCTGGATCAAGGTCGGTGGGCCCAGGCTACGCGTCGAAGTCACGAACCTGCTGAACAACGACCGCGTCTGGCCGACCGGCTACAGCTACCTGTACTTCGACCGCGATGCATCCGGTGCCGACGCGCTCACTGGCATCCCCTACTACTACCCGCAAGCCACGCGCGCCGTGTTCCTTGCCCTGGAACTCAGGCTCTAGGTCTTAGCGCTCGCCGAGGGCTTCGAGGTCCGCAAGGTCCTTCGCGCGGCCCGCGGCGCGCTTGTTGCGCACCAGAGCTGCGCGGCCGAGAAAGGGCACATTCAGATCGCCGACGCTGTGCCTCAGGCGGTCAACCCAGGCGTCGTCAAAGCCGACACCGCTGATGCCGGTCAGGATGTCGATGCGTCGGGGCGGCAAGCCGAGCTGGATGACACGGTCGGGGCGGGTCAGGTCGGCGAGAGTCAGGCCGAGCGCCGCGACGGGAGCACCGAAGCCCTTCAAGGCTGAGAACACGCGCGCGGCGTTGTCTTCATCCCGAGCGACCCAGAGGTCGAGGTCGCCGGTCGCCCTGGGCACGCCATGAGCAGCCATCGCGTGGGCGCCCACGACCAGGAACCGCGCGCCACTGCCGAGAAGCGCCGCCAGGATGTCGCGAAAGTCCTCGTTCAACAGCCGTCCGCGGAATTGCCCAGAGGCCGCCTCGCCAGGGGCATGTCGCTTCGGGAGTAGCTTGGCAGTGGCAGGCCCGCGAGCGACCAGGCGTCGACCGCCAGTGGCCACATCATCGCGAGGCGTTCCTCTACGGTCGTCGTCGCGCTGAGGTCGTCACCAGGCTCCTGCCCGAGTGCATAGCTGTGACAAGGCCAGTCTCGCCGATCCTCAGCACGCGCCATGCTCAATTATAGGCCGCGAAACGCCGCTACTCCGGGCAGGCGGCGCCCTTGTCGGCCCAGGCTTTCATCGCCACGGCGAAGGCCTTGTGCTCGAGTGGCGGCACGCTGCGGCCTTCGCCCGGGTTCCAGCCCCAGATCACGAGCGGGTCACTCGTCACGTGCTCGACGATCTGGGCCACGGTCTTGCCGCCGTTCTGCTCGGGGTCCTTGAACTGCCGGCACAGCTCGGCGGCGCGCTTGCCCTCGAAGACCATCTTCAGCGACGGCGGCGGCAGGCGCCAATTGGGAGCGCCCGGCGGCATGTTCGCCCCCGGAGCGTTTTGCGGCTGGTGGCAGTTCGCGCACCTCGCTGCGCTCATCCCACGCCCCTCGGGCCCGCGCTTCACGTTCATCGCGTGCGGCCGCGAGCGATCCGTCTGGAGCGGCCGCTCGCCCGAAGGATGGCAGTTGAGGCAACGCGGGCTCAGAAACACGGGCGTCGCCTTCAGGAAGAAGGCGCGCGCGCCCGCTTCGTCGACCGGTTGCGGCGGATTCCCCGCAAAGGCGAGCTGCCCTGCGCAGGCGCCGCTGGCCAGGAGCGCCACGGCCGCGGCTCTCAAGCGAGCCCCAGGTCCTCGGGCCGAATCGGGAGCCGCCGGATCCGCCGGTTCGTCAAAACGGCGATCGCGTTCACGACGGCTGGAGCGATCGGCGGCACGCCGGGTTCGCCGACGCCGCCCGGTTTCTCGTCGCTCGGCACGATGTGAACCTCGACCCACGGCATCTCGTTGATCCGCAGCACCGGGTAGTCATGGAAGTTCGACTGCTCCACCCGCCCGTCCTTCAGCGTGATTTCGCCATACAGGGCGGCGCTCAGCCCGAACACGATGCCGCCTTCGATCTGCGCCTTGATCGTGTCGGGGTTCACGATCCTCCCGCAATCGATCGCGCACACCACGCGATGCACCTTGACGCCCGAGCCCGACAGCGAGACCTCGGCCACCTGCGCGACGAAGCTCCCGAAGGACTCGTGGACCGCGACGCCGCGCGCGCGACCCGCTGGCAGCGGCTTGCCCCAGCCGGCCTTCTCGGCCGCCACGTCGAGCACCTGCCGGTGCCGCGGGTGGCGATCGAGCAGCGCGCGGCGGAACTCGACCGGATCCTTGCCCGCCGCCTGGGCGAGCTCGTCCAGGAAGCACTCCGTGACGAAGGCGGTGTGCGAATGGCCGACCGAGCGCCACCAGAGCACGGGGATAGCGCTTGGCGGGCTGTGCAGTTCGACGCGCAGGTTCGGGATCGCGTACGGCAGGTCCGCGGCGCCCTCCACCGAGGTGCCGTCGACGCCGTCCTTGATCAGGATCTTTTCGAAGGGCGTGCCGGTCATGATCGATTGCCCGACAATGCTGTGACTCCAGGCCAGCGGCGCGCCGCCTGCATCCACGCCCGCCACCAGCCGATCGTGCCACATGGGCCGGTAGTAGCCGCCACGGATGTCGTCTTCGCGCGTCCAGATGACCTTCACCGGCGCCTTCACGGCCTTCGCGGCCTCGACGGCCTCGCGCACGAAGTCGCTCGAGGGCGTGGCCCGTCGTCCGAAGCCGCCGCCCAGCAGGGTCGTATGGAGCTGCACCTGGTCGGGGCGCAATCCGGCGACGCTGGCCGCGGCGTCGCGGTCGTTCGTCTGGAACTGCGTGCCGGTCCAGATCTCGCAGCGATCCGCGCGCAGGTCCACGACGCAGTTGAGCGGCTCCATCATGGCGTGGGCCAGAAACGGCACTTCGTACTCCGCTTCGATGGTCTTCGCCGCCGAGCCGAGGGCAGCTGCCGCGTCGCCCTGATTCTTCGCAACCAGGCCGGGCGTTCGGGCGAGCGCGGCGTATCGCTCGCGCAGGCCGGGCGTCGACAGTCGGGCGCCCTCACCCAGGTTCCACTCGACGCTGAGCGCGTCGCGGCCTTTGGTCGCGGCCCAGAAGCCGGTCGCGGCCACGACGATGCCCTGTGGGATCGAAGCGACCACACGCACGCCGGGCACCGCCTTCGCCTTCGCGTCGTCGACCTTCACGGCAACGGCGCCGAACAGCGGCGGCCGCAGCACCACCGCGACGAGCATCCCTGGAAGCGAGACGTCGAGGCCGAACTGCGCCGAGCCGTTGACCTTCGCCGGCGTGTCGAGCCGCGGCATCGAGCGGCCGAGGATCTTGAAGTCTCTCGGGTCCTTGAGCGTCACCTCGGCCGGCGGCGTCAGCACCGACGCCGCCTCGGCGAGCGCGCCGAACGAGAGGCGCTTGCCGCTCGGGGTGTGGATCACGAAGCCCTTCTCGGCGCGGCAGCTCGCGACGTCGACCTTCCAGGTCTGCGCCGCCGCGCCCAGCAGCATCGCCTTCGCCGTCGCTCCGGCGTTGCGCATTCGATCCCACTCGGACCAGGTGCTGGAGCTGCCGCCCGTCATCTGGATGCCGAAGGCGGTGTGGTTGTAGGCGGGATCGACCGGCGCCGACTCGGCCCGCAGCTTCGACCAGTCGGCCTCGAGGTCCTCGGCCACCAGCATCGCGAGCGTCGTGTACACGCCCTGTCCCATCTCGGCCTTGCCGACGATGACCGTCACGATGTCGTCCGAGCCGATGCGGACGTAGGCGTTCGGAGAGAACGGCGTCGCCGCAGCCGCTTCGGCGAGCCCGCCGCGGCCCGGCAGCTGAACGCCGATCAGCAGGCCACCGCCGGCCGCCGCACCGATCTTCAGGAAATCACGGCGCGCGAGGCCGCTCACCGCCTGGCTCCCGGCACGGCCAGCGCCTTCGAGGCGCGGTGGATGGCGCTGCGGATCCGCTGATACGTTCCGCAGCGGCAGATGTTGCCGGCCATGGCTTCGTCGATGTCGGCGTCGCTGGGTTCGGGCTTCTCGCGCAGCAGCACCACGGCGCTCATGATCTGTCCAGACTGGCAGTAGCCGCACTGCGGCACCTCTTCGGCGATCCAGGCTTGCTGGACGGCGTCCGAGAGATCGGGCGAGAGACCCTCGATCGTGGTGACGCTCTTGCCGGCCGCTGCGGACAGTGGCGTCACGCAGGAGCGCACGGCCTCGCCGTCGAGGTGGATCGTGCACGCGCCGCACAGCGACATGCCGCAGCCGAACTTCGTTCCCGTGAGGCGCAGCTCCTCGCGCAGCACCCACAGCAGGGGCATCGCGGGGTCCGCGTCGATCTCGATCGCCTTGCCGTTCACGCTCAACCTGGTCACGGAAACCTCCTTGCGGCTTTTCGGCATCATACAACGCGGCCAGAGCCACGAGAATGCTAGGATCTCGGCCTGCATGGCGATCTCAGTTGTCGGCATCGTGGGGGCGGGCACGATGGGCCAGGGGATTGCGATCAGCTGCGCGGCCGTGGGGCTCGACGTGCTGATCGCCGAGCAGTCGGCCGAAGTGGCGAAGCGCTGCCGCGAGGCGATCGGCGAGGAGCTCGACCGCGACATCGCCAAGTGGCGGCGGACCGAGTCCGAGAAGAAGGCGATCCTGGCGCGGATCCGCACCGTCGACGGCCTGCCGGCCCTCGAGGCCGCTCACCTCATCATCGAATGCGTCCCCGAGGACTTGGCGCTCAAGTGCTCGCTGTTCCGCGAGCTCGACCGGATCTGCCCGCCCGAGGACATCCTCGCCACCAACACCTCGACGCTCTCGGTGACCGAGATCGCGACGCACACCAACCGGCCCGACCGTGTGATCGGCCTGCACTTCCTGCATCCCGCGCCACGAGTGCCCCTGGTCGAAGTGGTGCGCGGGCTCAAGACCTCGAACGACACCTACAGCTCGGCCCGCGAGTTCGTGCGCGTGCTGGGCAAGACGGCCGTCGAGGTGTTCGAGTATCCCGGCTACGTCACGACCCGCGTGATCCTGCCTTTCCTCAACGAGGCGATGCACGTGGTGATGGAGGGCGTCGCCACGGCGGAGGCCGTCGACACGGCGATGAAGCTGGGCTACGGCCTGCCGGTCGGGCCGCTGGCGCTCGCCGACAGCATGGGCCTCGACGAGGTGATGCGCTGGATGCAGTACCTGTTCGACGAGCTGGGCGACCTCAAGTACCGGCCCTGCCCGCTGCTGCGCAAGATGATCCGCGCCGGACAGCTGGGTGTGAAATCGGGACGCGGCTTCTTCGAGTACGACGCGGACGGCAAGCTGCTGAAGAAGGATCTCGAGTAATGAAGATCCTCGTCCTCAACTGCGGCAGCTCGTCGCTCAAGTTCCAGCTCATCGAGACCGACGCGGAGCAGGAGCAGGCCGGCACCGATCACGCACTCGCGAAGGGTCTGATCGAGAACATCGGCGGCACCGCGGTCGTGAAGTACGAGCGCGAGGGTGTCAAGCCACAGAAGGAAACGGCCGAGATCCTGGAGCACAAGATCGCCGTCGAGCGGGCGATCGCGCTGCTCTCGGACCCGCAGCATGGCGTGATCGCGAAGAGCACCGAGATCGCCGCCGTGGGCCATCGCGTGGTGCACGGGGGCGAGCGCTTCAAGAGTTCCGTCAAGATCGACGACGCGGTCCTGGATGGGATCGAGGATTGCTTCGAGATGGCGCCGCTGCACAACCCGCCGAACGTCCGCGGCTACCGTGCGGCGCATGCGGTTCTCGGCAGCGTGCCGCACGTGGCGGTGTTCGACACCTCGTTCCACCAGACGATGCCGGCGCACGCGTACATCTACGGCCTGCCCTACGCGCTGTATCAGCGCTACGGGATCCGGCGCTACGGCTTCCACGGCACTTCGCATCGCTTCGTCTCGCGGCGTCTCGCCGCCCTGCTGGGCCGCGCCCCCGACGATCCCGGCCTGCGTGCCATCACCTGTCATCTCGGCAACGGCTGCTCGATCGCGGCGCTGCGCGCGGGGCGCTCGATCGACACCTCCATGGGCTTTACACCGCTCGAGGGTCTGGTGATGGGCACGCGCTGCGGCGACATCGATCCGGCGGCGCTCCTGCATGTCGTGGCGCGCGAGGAGATCGGCCCGGCCGAGGTCAATTCGCTCGCCAACAAGCACAGCGGCCTGCTCGGGATCTCGGGCCTCTCGAACGACATGCGCACGCTGCTCGAGGCCGAGGCGCAGGGCAACGAGCGCGCGAAGCTGGCGATCGACGTCTTCTGCTATCGCCTCCGCAAGTACATCGCGGGCTACGTAGGGGCCCTGGGCGGCGCCGATGCGGTTGCCTTCGCCGGCGGGATCGGCGAGAACGCGCCGGCGATCCGCGAGCGGTCCATGAGCGGGCTGGACGCCGTGGGCCTCCTGCTCGACCCGGCGCTGAACATGGCGGCTTTCGGCCGCGAAGCCGAAATCTCGCCGCCCGGCGCCCGGGCGCGCGTGTTCGTGATCCCGACCAACGAGGAGCTGCTGATCGCCCGCGACACCTATCGGATCGTGTCGGGGCTGCCGGCCGCCTGAGCGACACGCCAATGTTCATGGACGAGATGCGCGAGCGGGTCCGGGGCCACGGCGCCCGGGTGGTCTATGCCGAGGGCCTCGAAGACCGCGCGATCCGCGCGGCGGGCCTGCTGCGCGATCAGCAGCTCGTGAAGCCGATCCTGATCGGAGCCGCAGCCACGGTTCGCGAGCGAGCGGCCACGCTCGGCGTTTTGTTGACGAGCATCGAGGTGCGCGATCCCGCGGCCGATGCCGAAGCCCCGGCCTATGCGGCGGCTTACCACGAGCTGCGCAAGCACAAGGGCGTGACGGTCGAGGCGGCGGGCGAGAAGCTCCGGCTCCCCCACTACTTCGGCGCTTCGATGGTGCGAGCCGGGGCGGCTGAGGGCATGGTCTCGGGACTCAACAGCGAGACCAAGCCGTTTCTCCCGGCCTTCGAGATCGTGAAGATGGCCGAGGGCTTCAGCCGCGCGTCCTCGCTGTTCGTGATGTCGTGGCCCGACAAGACGCTCTTCTACGCCGACTGCTCGGTCAACATCGCGCCCGATGCCGAGGCGCTCGCGGAGATCGGTCGCGCGACCGCGGCCACGGTGCGCGCCTTCGGCCACGAGCCGCGGCTCGCGTACCTCTCGTTCTCGACACGGGACAGCGCGCAGCACGAGTCGGTCGAGCGAGTGAAGAAGGCCGTGGCCCAGGTGCGCGCCGCCGAGCCTGCGCTCGTCGTCGACGGCGAGATGCAGTTCGACGCGGCCTACCTCCCCGCCGTCGCGAAGAAGAAGGCCCCCGACAGTCCGTTCGCCGACATGGCCGCGAACGTGTTCTTGTTCCCCGACCTCAACGCCGGCAACATCGCCTACAAGATCACCGAGCGCCTGGCAGGCGCCGCGGCCATCGGCCCGATCCTGCAGGGCCTTCGCAAGCCGGTGAACGACGTCTCGCGCGGCTGCTCGGTGCAAGACCTCGCCGACGTCGCCGTCATCACTGCCGCGCAGGCCCGTTAGTTCGGCGCCCCGGAGCATGTGCCGTGTGTAAAGCGACTGGGCGAAGGCGACAAGGGACCGATCCGGGTCTCGGAGTTCGAGCTTCGGCCCTGGATCCGACAGCAGCATTCGGCGCGGCGGAGTGAGTGGTGGGGGCGAGGACGAGCGAGGGGGCCTACGGAGGGTTTACCAGCCCTGCTCAGCGGTGTCGCCGTAGCCGGATCCGGCCGTGCTCGACGATGACGAGGCTTCCACGGATTTCGTCGTCCGAGAGGGTCCTGATTGCCTTGAGAATGACGGCGTTTAGTCCTGTAACGGGGACCTCGTTTGGAAGTCGGACCACGAGGATGCCGTGGTGTGACCCGAGCGGAAGCGTCAGCAGGTTGCCGAAGCCCAGGTCCGCCGTGAGTAGCACGCGATTCTGGGCTATCGCATATTGCAGAACCTCAGAGTCGCTCTTGCCGCGGAGGCCAACATCCCTCACGTCCTCGGCGTCAAGACCTTCGGTTCGCAGTAGGCGCGCCAGGGAGCGAGGCAGATCCTCGTCCACGAGAAACCGGGCCATTCAGAGGACCGAGCGAACCTGCTCTCCGGCTACCGCGTCGGCGGCATAGCGCAAGGCTGCCAGCACGTCTTCGCGCTGGAGCTCGTACTCCTCGGCGACCTGCTCGACCGTCATCCCGCCCGCAAGCTTGCCTACCACGAGATCCACAGGCACACGAGTGCCCTTGATCACGGGCTTTCCAAACCGTATGCCTTCGTCGGCGACGATATGCGGCGCGATCTCGGTCATCTCGAACATGGTGCTCCCTCCTGCGACGAGGATCAAGTCCCAGGAGTCCGACTGGAATCAGCGCGGGTCCGTGAGCCAGGCCGCGTAGCCCTCGGCTGCCTCGCCCTTGGCGTTCACCTCGAGCACCGAGAGCCGCACGCGGCCGCCGTGCTCGATCTCGAGCTTCATGAAGCCGGCCTGGCTCGAGGCAAAGCGGGTGCCATCGATCTTCCTGACCGCGCTCTCGTGGTTGTAGACCCCCGCGCCGCTCACGAGCAGGTGCCGCGCACTCGCGCCGTCGATCACCTGCAGCGTGTGCTCGTGGCCCGCCGCATACACGAGCGGCGGGCGCTCGCGGAACACCCTCTCCAGGGCCTCGCGCATCTGGCGGTTGCGTTCGTTCGCGAGGTCCTGCGGCGATACCCCACGCATGCGCGCGAGCGGGTAGAGCGAGCCGATGACGGGCAGCGGGATCCACAGCTTCCTGTTCCGGTCCGTCAGGGGAAACAGATGCTGCCGGAAGCTGAAGTAGCCGCCGTGCGGTCCCCCCGAGGCGAGCGGATGATGCGCTGCCACCATGACCCGACGCTCGCCTGCTGTTTGCAGGGCTTCGCCAAGCGCGGCCAGCACCTCGTCCTCCGAATCCTGGGCACACCCGGAATCCGGTGGCTGCGGCTTTTCGTAGCCGTGCAACCACCATTGCGTGTCAAGAAACACGAGACGCAGCCGCGACCCGACGTCCTCGACGACCGGGCCGGGACAGCCACCCTTGGGGAGCACCTCGACTCTCGGTGCACCGCGAGAGTCCACGCGGGCCACCTCCCGCCGGATCGCATCCCAGCCACCAGGCTTCTCCTCGGCCCAATCGTGGTTGCCCGGGACGAAGATGCCGCGCACGCCGGCGACCCGGACGACGTCTACCTGCGCGTCGAGACGGCGCTCCATCTCGGCGCGATCCGTGGCCTCGGGCGGCGGAAGACCGTCGGGATAGATGTTGTCACCCAGAAAAACGACAGTGGTCCGCTCCGGTTCACGGCCGAGCTCACGGGTGAGGGCTTTGAACACGGGCTCGCCACCGGGAGCTGGTTTGCCGGCGTCGCCAATCAGGATCAGCGTCTGCTCCACGTCGTGGGCGGGCGCAACAACGGCGCGCGAGGCCGGCGCAGCCCCTAGCAGTGCCAACGCAGCTGCCGCAACGATGCTCACGGCGCGACCTGAGCCGCACACGCTTACGGCGTTCATGACGCGAGAGTGTACAGGAGCCGCACCACGTCGCGCGTGGCACGCTCCAGGTTCGCGGCGCCGTCACGCAGCGCGTCTTCGGTTCGGTGCGGGCCGGGGGCAATCGGAAGCGCCGCCGTCAGGCCCCTGTCGTAGAGGCGCTCGTAACCGGACCCGAGCCGGCCGGCCAGCGCGATCACCGCGACGCCCCGGCTGGCGGCGCGTGCCGCCAGCCCCGCAATCGCCTTGCCGCGAGTCGTCTGGTCGTCGAGCGACCCCTCGCCGGTCAAGACGGCGCGGGCGCCGGCGATGGCCGCGTCGAAGCCCACCGCATCCAGGACAAGCTCGATCCCGGGCCCGAGACGCGCGCCGCAGAGCAGCAGGGCGGCGCCCAGGCCGCCGCCCGCGCCCGCGCCGGGCACGTCGCGAACGCGCCGGCCGGTGTCGCGCTCCAGGACATCGGCGAAGCGCATCAGGCTCGCCTCGAGCTCGGCCACAGCCTCGGGCGAGGCGCCCTTCTGAGCCGCGAACACCGCGCTTGCGCCTTCGGGCCCGCACAACGGGCTCGTCACGTCGCAGGCAATCTCGAGCGACGTGTCGGCGAGCCGCCGGTCGAGACCGGTGAGATCGACGCTGTGCAAGCGTGCGAGCGCGGCGCCGCCCAGGCCGATGGGGCGCCCGGCGTCGTCGAGCAGCGACGCACCGAGCGCCTGCAACAGGCCCGCGCCGGCGTCGTTCGTCGCAGTCCCACCGAGACCGATGACGACGCGCGACGCGCCGGAATCGAGCACCGCGCTCAACATCTCGCCGACACCGCGCGAGGTCGTGAGACGCGGATCGCGCTCCGACGCCGGCAGCCGGCCGAGGCCGCAGGCCTCGGCTGCCTCCACCACCGCAGTGCGATCGGGCAAGGCGCCGACGCGGGCGTTCACCGGAACCTCCCGCGGGCCCGTCACCTCGATCGGCCGCAGCGAGCCGCCCGCGGCGAAGACGAGCGTTTCCAGCGTGCCCTCGCCGCCATCGGCGACGGGCCGCAGCACGAGCTCGAGATCGGCTGCCGCGGCGCGCGCGCCGCGCTGCATCGCCAGCGCGGCCTGCCTCGCCGTCATCGACTCCTTGAAGGAGGCCGGGGCGAGGACGAGCTTCACGGCGCTGGCGAAGCGGCCGGCGCGGGCGGGTAGTTGGCGAGGATCGCCTTCACGGCGTCGATGAACTGATAGGCCACGAGGTCCGCGCGCTGCAACGGCTCGCGGAGCGTGCCCCGAAAGACGCGCTCGCGGGTCTTGCCGTCGCGGAACTCGATCGAGATCGTCTGCTCCTCGATACGTTTGAAATCCACGATCGTGCGCACGTCGCTCGGGCCGCGCGTGGCGGAGTTCTGCGTGTAGGGATCGCCGCGCAGCTTCTTCTTCGACGTCGCCGAATAGCCGACGAAGGCTTTGGGTGCCCCGGCCTGGTCCTTTGTCAGGCCCTTCGCCTCGAGTTCGCGCTCCACCGTCTGCATGATCCGCGTGTGGTCGGCCAGGTTCGTCGGCCGCTCGGTGATAGGCAGCCAGGCGTAGGTCCTGTAGATTGAGAAATCCGCCTTGGGGTCGGCGTCGACCTCGACCTTCACGGCCTCGCCGATCGGACGCGACTCCGTCGTCGATTGGGCGGCCGCCGGCAGCGCCAGCGCGAACAGCACGGCCAGCGGACTCAGGACCAGAATGCACATGGCGAACCTCCAGACCCATCCTGCCACAGAGGGTCCTGGAGGTCATGCTAACCTCCTTCGCCCATGTCCTACATCCTCGCCCTGGACCAGGGCACGACCAGCTCGCGCGCGATCCTGTTCGAGCACAGCGGCGCGAGCTTGGCGCTCGCCCAGCGCGAGCTCCGGCAGATTTACCCGCGCGCCGGCTGGGTCGAGCACGACACCGGCGAGATCGCCACTTCGCAACTGGGTGTTGCCGGCGAGGTGCTCGCGAAAGCGGGACTCGGGCCGCGCGACATCGCGGCCATCGGCATCACCAACCAGCGCGAGACGACGCTCGTCTGGGACCGCAAGACCGGCGTACCGCTCATGAACGCCATCGTCTGGCAGGACCGCCGCACGGCGGAGGCCTGTGACCGGCTGAAGGCGGACGGCGCAGAGCCGCTCGTCCGCGAGCGCACAGGGCTCGTGCTCGACGCCTACTTCTCGGGCAGCAAGCTCGCCTGGATCCTCGACAACGTGGCGGGCGCCCGTGCGCGAGCCGAGGCCGGCGAGCTCGCATTCGGAACCGTGGACAGTTGGCTCGTCTGGCAGCTCACAGCAGGCCGGCTGCATATCACCGACTCGAGCAACGCGTCGCGCACGCTGCTCTTCGACATCCACGTGGGCGCCTGGGACGACGAGCTGCTGCGGCTCTTCCGCATCCCCCGCGCCATGCTGCCCGAGGTGCGCTCCTCGAGCGAGGTCTACGGCGAGGCTAGCCTGTCCGGCTTCACGGGCATTCCGATCGCCGGCATCGCCGGCGATCAGCAGGCGGCGCTGTTCGGGCAGATGTGCATCGCACCGGGCCTGACCAAGAACACCTACGGCACCGGCTGCTTCATGCTGCAGAACCTGGGTCCGAGGCCCGCGGCTTCGCGACACCGGCTGCTCACGACCGTGGCCTGGACGCGCGGCGGCGTCACCGACTACGCGCTCGAGGGCAGCGTGTTCATCGGCGGTGCCGTGGTGCAGTGGCTGCGCGACGGCCTCGGCCTGATCCGCTCGGCGGGCGAGATCGAGGCGCTGGCGCGCTCGGTTCCCGACAGCGGTGGCGTGTATCTCGTGCCCGCCTTCGCCGGTCTGGGGGCGCCGCACTGGGACGCCTATGCCCGGGGCGCTCTGCTGGGACTCACGCTCGGCACGAGTGCGGGCCACGTGGCGCGAGCCGCGCTCGAGGGCATCGCGTACCAGGTCGGCGATCTGCTGAGTGCGATGCAGGCGGATGCGGGTATCGCGCTGTCCGAGCTGCGCGTGGACGGCGGCGCCAGCCGCAACGATCTGCTGCTGCAGTTCCAGGCCGATGTGCTGCGCGTCCCGGTGGTGCGGCCGCTGATCACGGAGACGACGGCCCTTGGCGCCGCGTATCTCGCCGGCCTCGCCGTCGGCTTCTGGAAGGACACCCGCGAGACCGCGGAGCAGTGGCGCATCGACAAGCGCTTCGAGCCCGCCATGCCCGCCTCGCAAGCGGCCGCGCTGCGTGGCCGCTGGCAGGAGGCCCTCGCCCGCTCCAAGGGCTGGGAGACTCCCTCCTGACTCGGGAGGAGATGACGCTGCGAGCCTTCTCCCGAGTGGCTCGGTGGGACATGGCGATCGTGGGCGGCGGGGCGACCGGCGTCGGCGTGGCACTCGACGCCGCGGCCCGCGGCTACGAGGTGCTGCTGCTCGAGCAGAGCGATTTCGGCAAAGGCACTTCGAGCCGCAGCACCAAACTCGTCCACGGCGGCGTACGGTATCTCGAGCAGGGCAACATCTCGCTCGTGATGGAGGCCTTGAAGGAACGGGGCCTGCTGCGCCAGAACGCGCCCCACCTGGTGAGCGACCTCGCCTTCGTGGTGCCGAGCTACGAGTGGTGGGAGGCGCCGTTCTACGGCGTCGGGCTCAAGGTCTACAACCTGCTGGCGGGCCAGTACGGCTTCGGCGTCTCCGAGATACTCTCGAAAGAGGAAACGCTCGCGCGCATCCCCACGCTGCGGACCGACGGCCTGCGCGGCGGCGTCGTCTACTACGACGGGCAGTTCGACGACAGCCGGCTGCTCATCAACATGGTGACGACCGCCGCCGAGCAGGGCGCGACGCTGCTCAGCTACGCTCCAGTCGCGGCCTTCACCCGCGACAGCGACGGCTTCCTGGACGGCGTCGTGGCGACCGACCTCGAGAGCGGTAAAGCGCTGCGCGCGCGTGCTCGCGTGGTGATCAACGCCGCGGGCCCGTTCTGCGATGCGGTGAGGCGCCTCGCCGACAAGGACGCGGCAGCGCTGATCGCACCCAGCCAGGGCGTTCATCTGGTCTTCGAGCGCTCGTTCCTGCCGGGCGACAGCGCGATCATGGTTCCCCACACCAGCGATGGGCGCGTGCTGTTCGCGATCCCGTGGCATGGCCACACGCTGGTCGGCACGACCGACACGCCGATCGATGAGCCGTGCCTCGAGCCCAAGGCGTTCGAGGAGGAGATCGACTTCATCCTCGAAACCGCCGCGCAGTATCTCCACCATCCTCCCACGCGAGCCGACGTGCTCAGCGTTTTCGTGGGCATCCGGCCGCTCGTCGGCAGCGGCGACGCCAAGAGCACGGCAGCCCTGTCGCGCGATCACACCATCCACATCGATCGCTCGGGCCTGCTCACCATCACCGGCGGCAAGTGGACGACGTACCGCAACATGGCCGAGGATGCCGTCAACCAGGCTGCGACGCTGGCGCAGTTGCCGGAGCGGCCTTGCCCCACGCGCAACCTCAACATCCACGGCTTCCATCGGGCCGCCGAGAAGTTTGGATCGCTGGCGGTCTACGGCGCCGATGCGCTCGCGATCCAGCGTCTGATCGCGGACGACGCGGCGCTCGGCGCCCGGCTGCATCCCGATCTGCCCTACTGCGCGGCCGAGGTCGTGTGGGCCGCGCGCTCGGAGCTGGCGCGCAGCGTCGAAGACGTGCTCGCTCGCAGGACGCGGGCGCTGTTTCTCGACGCGCGGGCCGCAATCGCGATGGCGCCCCAGGTCGCCGAGCTGCTGGCGAAGGAGCTGCAGCGGGACGCCGCATGGAAGGACGCACAAGTCGGCGCTTTCCGAACCCTGGCACTCCAATACCTGCCGGCGGGAGCCCCTTGAGCATCGGCGCGTTGTTCTTGCTCGCCGCCGCCTTGCAGGGCGCGACGGGTGAGATGCCGTCGCAGGGCCATCGCCCGCGTCTAGCCCTGGCACTCTCGGGCGGCGGGGCGCGCGGCATCGCCCACGTCGGCGTGTTGCGCGCCCTCGAGGACAACGGCATCAGACCCGACGCAATCGCGGGCACCAGCGTGGGCGCGGTGATGGGCGCGCTCTACGCTACGGGAATCGACGGCGAGCGGCTCGAAGGCATCGTGTCCTCGTTCGACTGGGAGAGCTTGTTCAGCGGGCGACCCGAGCGGCGGCTCGTGCCGGTCACGCAGCGCCTCGACGACCTGCCAGCACTCTTCTCCCTGGGGTTCGAGGACTGGAGGGTCCGCCTGCCGTCGGCCGCGCTCGCGGACTACCGCGTCAACCGCTTCCTCACGCTTAATCTCGCGGGTCCCGGCTTTCGCGCGGGGAACGACTTCGACCGGCTGCCGATAGCCTTCCGCGCCGTGGCCGCGGCGCTCGACAACGGCGAGCGCGTCGTGCTCGACCGCGGCGACCTGGCGCGCGCCGTGCGAGCCAGCATGTCGCTCCCGGTGCTGCTCGTGCCAGTCGAGTGGGACGGCCGGCTCCTGGTCGATGGCGGCGTTGCCCACAACCTGCCCGTGGGCGTGGCGCGCGCGCTCGGAGGCGACGTGGTGCTGGCCGTCGACGTCTCCTCGCCGCCGCTCCAACCGAGTCAGTACGAGTCGCTCACTGGCGTCGCGAGCCAGCTCACCGACGCGCTCGCGGACGTCCAGAACCGGAACTATTACGAGCAGGCCGACTTCGAGATTCGGCCGGAGCTCGGGCGCCACCGGGCGCTCGACTACACGAAGATCGCCTTCCTGATCCAGCAGGGCTACGAGGCCGGGCTCAGCATGGTGGGTCCTCTCAAGCAGCGCCTCGGGCTTCCGGCGAGCGCGGCGGCGGAAGCGCCCCGCGCGCCCGAGGGCCGGGAGTTGCCAGGCGCGCCGATCGTCTCGGTTGCGGTCGAGGGCAACCAGCGCTTCTCCGAGCCGCTGATTCGAAGGACCTTCAACATCCCCACGGGCGTTCCTTTCCAGATGGACAAAGGCCTGGACGCGCTCGACAAGGTCTTCGCCACGAGCTTCTTCGAATCTTGCTGGATGCGTTTCGAGCCGCAGGGCGAGGGCGTCCGCGTGATCCTCGGCGTCAAGGAGCGTCCTCGCAGCGCGCTCGACTTCGCCGCGGGTTACCACTCGGCCGACAAGGCGCGCGGCATGATCCGGTTCCGCAACCAGAACGTCTTCGGTCTCGGCGAGCGCCTGGAACTTCTCTGGTCCGGCAGCGATACGAAGCGCCTGCTCCGCGGCAGCCTCGAGGGCGAGCGCATCCCGCTCACGCCGGTGGGCTATTCGCTACGCCTGGAGCGCCACCAGGATCGGCCGCGCTTCTACGCGGACGGCGTGCTGGTAAACCGCGCCGACTTCCGGCGCGACACGCTGCGCGCGGCGCTGACGAAGACTTGGGAGCGAACCCAGTCCTTCGAGGCAGGCCTCGCTTTCGGCCGCGTCCGGACCGAGGCACAACCCGGCCTTGCCTTCGCGACCGGCCAAGACCAGGTGGGGCTCGCCTTCGGGCGTTTCGTGTGGGACAAGCTCGACGATCTGCGGCTGCCCTCTCGCGGGCTGCGGCTCGCGCTCTCAGGCGAGAAGTCGAGCTCGGACATCGGCGCCGAGAGTGACTACTGGCGAGCCTCGCTGTCCGGCCGCTTCGTGCAGCCGCTGGGTGGGCGAACGGCTCTCGAACTCGAGCTGTTCGGCGGACTCTCCGGCGACGACCTGCCCGTGTACGAGCAGTTTCGCATCGGCGGCCCGGTACTGGCGCCAGGTCTTCACGAAGAGGAGCTCTGGGGCCCCCAGGCGGCGGCGGGCGCCCTCACGGCACGCTTCGAGCCGATCCACAACTTGAAGCTTCTGGTGCGTTTCGGCGCCGGCGGCGTGTGGCAGCAGCTCGGCGAATTCAGTAGTAGCGACTTGAACCCCGGCTTCGGCCTGGGCGCCATCTACCTGACGCCCGTCGGTCCGGTCTCCGGCGAGTGGGGCATCCAGACAGACGGCGCGTCGCGCTTCACGTTTACACTCGGCTATCGCGGACCCTGAGGAGCAGGCCATGAATGAGGTCGCCAACGCAGTGGTGCTCGTCGTTGCGCTCGAGCACGTCTGCTTCCTCGTGCTCGAGATGTTTCTCTGGAGGAAGCCGATCGGGTTGCGCACGTTCCAGCAGTCCGCCGAGAAGGCGCGAGATTCCGCGGCGCTGGCCGCGAACCAGGGTCTCTACAACGGCTTCCTCGCCGCCGGTCTCGTCTGGGGCCTGCTCGCGAGCCCGCCGGACCACGCGCTCGCGATCAAGGCGTTCTTCCTCGCCTGCGGGGTGATCGCCGGCGTCTTCGGCGCCGCGACCGTGTCCAGGCGCATCCTTTACCTGCAGGCATTCCCTGCCGCTGTGGCGTTGCTGCTCCTCGGGCTCGGCCGCGGCTAGTCCGGCAGCGCGTTGGCCACGGCCACATCGCGGAACCAGCCGGCGCTCTTCTTCGGCGTGCGGGCGAGCGTCGTGCGATCGACGTGAAGGAAGCCGTAGCGCTTCTTGTAGCCATTGACCCACGAGAAATTGTCGAGCAGCGACCACATGTAGTAGCCGCGAACGTTGGCGCCGGCCGTGATCGCGCGATGCGTGGCGGCGAGATGCTCGCGGAGAAAGGCAATGCGCGCGTCGTCTTCGACATGACCATCGACGAGAGCGTCCGGAAGGCCGATGCCGTTCTCCGTCACGTAGACCGGCAGGCCGGGGCGCAGGATGTGGACGCGGACGAGCAGCTCCTCGAGGCCCGAGGCATCGATCTCCCAGCCCCAGTCGGTGTAGCGGCCGCGCGGGTTGCGCACGAAGCGGAACAAGCCTCCGATCGCGAAGACGCAGTCTTCCTCGGGGCGACCAGTGTTGTTGAGCGCGAAGGCGCTCTCGCGCGCTCCGGCGCTCGCGTAGTTCGGGAAGTAGTAGTTGACGCCGAGAAAGTCGACTGACTGCCCCGCCATGAGCTGCAGGTCGGCGGTGCTGATCCGGGGCAGCAGCCCGGCGCGATCGTAGAAAGCAAGCACGTCTTCCGGCAATCGGCCCACCACAGCGGGCTCGAGGAACCAGCGGTTCAGGAACCCATCGGCGAGCGTCGCCGCGGCTCGATCCTCCGCCGAGGGGGTCGCCGGGCGGATCGGCGAAAGGTTCAGGGCAATGCCGATGCGGCTTCCCTTCCCGGCTTCGTGGCCGGCACGCACTACCCGGGCGTGGGCTCGGAGTAGATTCCACGAAACGGCAATGGCGGCGCGAGGCTCCTGACGGCCTGGCGGGTGGATCCCGGTGAGATAACCGTTCAGTGTCGACCAGGACGGTTCGTTCAGCGTCGCCCAAAGCTTCACGCGATCGCCAAAGCGCGCGAAGCAGGCCGCGGAGTAGTCGGCAAAGCGCTCGACGGTTTCGACGTTCTCCCAGCCTCCGCGCTCGCCCAAGCTCTGCGGCAGGTCCCAGTGATAGAGCGTGACGCTCGGTTCGACGCCCGCCGCCAGCAGGGCGTCGAACAGCCGGTCGTAGAACTCGAAGCCACGCGGGTTGGCCACCGCGTCGCCCCGAGGAAACAGCCGCGGCCAGGAGATCGAAAGCCGGTAGCCGGTGTGGCCCAGGCGCTTCATCCAGGCCACGTCCTCCGGCCAGCGATGGTAGTGGTCGCAAGCCACCTGCGGCGTTGCCTGCTCGAAGATGCGCTCGGGATGCTCGCGGCAGAACACGTCCCAGATCGACGGCCCGCGACCGTGTTCGTCCGCGGCGCCCTCGATCTGCAGCGCGGCGGTGGCCGCTCCCCAGACGAAGCCTGTGGGAAACTGCAGGGTCATCCGCATCATTATTCAAGACACTGCCGGGGCGCGCTATACTCCCCGCCGCTACCGTGCGGTTCACCCTCAAAGCCCCCGTGAGCGGACCACTGGTACCCCTGGCCCAGGTCCCCGACCCGGTCTTCGCCGCCAAGATGGTCGGCGAGGGTATCGCGATCGATCCCGTCACGGATTGCCTGCGTGCGCCCTGCGACGGCGTCGTGAGGCGCCTCCACCCTTCGCACCACGCGATCACGCTCGAGACGGCCGGGGGCCTCGAAGTGCTGATGCACGTCGGCCTGGAGACCGTCGCGCTCAAGGGCGAAGGCTTCCGGCCGAAGGTCAGGGACGGCGATCGCGTGCGCACCGGCGATGCTCTCGTCGAGTTCGATCCCCAGATCCTCGCGGCCCGAGCCAAGAGCTTGCTGACCGAGATCGTCATTACCAACGTCGAGCGTGTGCTTTCGTTCACGCACTGCTCCGGCTTCGTGCGCACCGGCGACGTGATCCTCGAGATGACGCTGGCCGATGCCGGCCCCGCCGCGGCGGCCCCTTCCGGCGACAGCGCCTTGAGCGAGAAGATCCGCATCCCGAACCCACTGGGTCTGCACGCGCGGCCGGCGGCGGTGCTGGCGAGCGCGGCGAAGTCTTTCGCGGCCGAGATCCGGCTGGAGCGCGGCGCCGACTCGGCCAACGCGCGCAGCGTGGTCGGGATCATGGGACTCGACATAGCACTCGGCGATTCGGTGCGGATCGTGGCGCGGGGCGCCGATGCCAAGGCCGCGGTCGCCTCGCTCACGAAACTGCTCACGTCGGGCCTGGGCGAGGAAGGCGCTGCCCCCAGCTCGTCCGCTCCCAAGGCCGCAGCGCCCAAGCCCAAGGCCACGGGCGATCCCGAGCGCCTGGCCGGCGTTCCCGCCTCGCCTGGCCTCGCGATCGGGACGGTGCAGCAGCTTCGGCGCGAAGACGTCACGCTTGCCCAGCATGGCGAGGAACCGCACGAGGAGCGCCGCAAGCTCGAGTCGGCGATGGCGCAGGCGCGGGTCCAGTTGCAGGCGCTCGAGGCCAGGCTGCGCAGCGAGGCCGATCCGGCCAAGGCCGCGATCTTCGCGGCGCACGTCGAGCTGCTCGACGACCCCGACCTGCGCGAGCCGATCGAGCAGGCGATCGGTGAAGGGCTGAGCGCGGCTTTTGCATGGCAAACCGCCTTCGCCGCCCAGGCCGACCGACTGGCCGCGATGAAGAACGCGCTCTTGGCCGCGCGCGCCAGCGACCTGCGTGACGTCGGCGGCCGCGTTCTGCGCCTGATCACCGGCACCGCGTCCGACCCGGTCGAGTTTCCGAAGGATACGATCCTGATCGCCGAAGACCTGACCCCTTCCGACACGGCCAGCCTCGATCGCACGCGCGTGCTTGGCTTCTGCACCACCACCGGCGGTGCCTCGTCGCATGTCGCGATCCTGGCGCGCTCGCTGGGGCTGCCGGCGATCGCGGGCATCGAGGCGAGGGCCCTCGAGATCCCTGCCGGCACCCGTGCCATCCTCGACGGCACCAAAGGCACGCTGCGGCTGCGCCCGAGGCAAGACGAGCTGCGCGCGATTCGCGAGCGGCAACTCAAGCACACCGAGCGGCGTGCCGCGGCGCTGCTCTCGGCCGCGCAGCCCGCCACCACGCTCGATGGCCATCGCGTCGAGGTGGCGGCGAACGCCGGGAAAGTCGACGACGTGCGCGAGGCGCTGGCCTCCGGCGCTGAAGGCGTTGGGCTGCTGCGCTCGGAGTTCCTGTTCCTGGAACGGACCGAGGCGCCCACCGAGGACGAGCAGCACGCGGCCTATGCCGCGATGGCCAAGCTGCTCGGCCCGAACCGCACGCTGATCATCCGCACCCTCGACGTAGGTGGTGACAAGCCGCTCTCGTACTGGCCGATCCCCAAGGAAGCGAACCCGTTCCTCGGCGAGCGCGGCATCCGCTTCCTGCTCGACCACCCCGAAGTCTTGCGCGCGCAGCTACGCGCGATCCTGCGGGCAGCACCCGCAGGCAAGCTACAGGTGATGTTCCCGATGGTCGCGACGCTGCCGGAACTGCGCCGCGCCAAAGCGATCCTCGAAGAGGAACGCGCCCAACTCGGGGCGGCAAGGGTGCCGGTCGGGATCATGGTCGAGGTGGCCTCGGTCGCGGTGATGGCCGACGCCTTCGCCCGCGAGGTGGATTTCTTCTCGATCGGCACCAACGACCTGACCCAGTACACGCTCGCGATGGACCGCGGCCACCCGCGCCTGGCGCCGCTCGTCGACGCGCTCAACCCGGCGGTGCTGAGCCTGATCGACACCACGGTGCGCGCCGCGCACAAGCACGGGCGCTGGGTCGGCGTCTGCGGCGGGATCGCGGGCGACCCGCAGGCCGTGCCGATCCTGGTCGGCCTCGGCGTCGACGAACTCTCGGTCAGCGTGCCCGTGATCCCGGAGATCAAGGCGCGGATTCGCGGTCTCAAGCTCGGCGAGTGCCAGGCGCTCGCGCGGCAAGCCCTCGCCTCGGGCACCGCCGAAGAAGTGCGGGCCCTCTCGCCCGAGCCCAAGGAGTAGCTGCTGATGATCCGTTTCCAGGACGCCTTCGCGCTGCTCCAGAAGATCGGCAAGTCACTCATGTTGCCGGTCTCGGTCCTGCCCGTCGCCGGCATCCTGCTGGGCGTCGGCAGTGCGCACTTCAGGGTCCTGCCGCCCGCGCTCTCGGAGGTCATGGCGCAGTCGGGCGGCGCGATCTTCGGCAATCTGGCGCTGATCTTCGCGATCGGGGTCGCGCTGGGTGTCACGAACAACGACGGCGTCGCGGCCCTCGCGTCGGTCGTGGGTTACGCGGTGCTGCTCGCGGCGATGGGCGTCGTGGCCAAGGTGCTCGGCCACGAGGTGGAGCCGATCATGGGCATCTCGTCGCTCAACACCGGCGTCTTCGGCGGGATCCTGATCGGCGCGATCGCGGGTTACTTGTTCAACCGCTACTACCGCGTCCAGCTCCCGGCGTACCTCGGCTTCTTCGCCGGCAAGCGCTCGGTGCCGATCCTCACGGCGGGCGCCGCGGTCGTGGCCGGCGCCGTGCTCGCCTTTGTCTGGCCACCGATCGGTGCGGTGATCCACCGCTTCTCGCTCTGGGCGGCTTCCGAGAATCCGCGCATGGCGTTCGCGCTCTACGGCATCGTCGAGCGCTCGCTGATCCCGTTCGGCCTGCACCACATCTGGAACGTGCCGTTCTTCTTCGAGACCGGGCAATACCTGAACCCCGCGACCGGCGAGGTGTTCCGCGGCGAGATCCCCCGCTTCACCGCCGGCGATCCGACGGCCGGCAACCTGGCCGGCGGCTATCTGTTCAAGATGTGGGGCCTGCCGGCAGCGGCGATCGCAATCTGGCACAGCGCCAAGCCAGGGAACCGCGCCAAGATCGGCGGGATCATGGTCTCGGCGGCGCTCACGTCATTTCTTACGGGCATCACCGAGCCGATCGAGTTCTCGTTCCTGTTCGTGGCGCCGCTGCTTTACGCCATCCACGCACTGCTCGCGGCCGTCGCGTACTTCACCTGCATCACGCTCGGCATCAAGCACGGCACGACGTTCTCGCACGGCCTGATCGACTACGTGGTGCTGTTCTCGCAATCGACGCGCGGCCTTTGGTACCTGTGGCTGGGTCCGCTCTGGGCGCTTGGTTACTACTCGATCTTCCGCGTCGTGATCGCGCGCTTCGACTTGAAGACGCCGGGGCGTGAAGCGGAAGTGGAGGCTTCGGCCGCGGCGGCTGATACCGGCGTCAAGGGCGAGATGGCCCACAACCTGGTGCTCGCGTTCGGTGGGCGCGCCAACATCAAGAACCTCGACGCCTGCATCACCCGGCTGCGGGTGGAGCTTCACGACATCGCGAAGGCGAGCCCCGAGCAACTGAAGACCCTGGGCGCGGCGGGGGTCGTGGTTGTGGGCAGCGGGCTCCAGGCGATCTTCGGGACGCGCTCCGAGAACCTTAAGACCGACATGGAGATGTACCTTCAGTCTTCCGACTCGGATCGAGCGCCGAGCGCTCGCAACACCCGCGGCGTCGACTGCGAGGCGCTGCTTGCGGGGCTGGGCGGCAAGTCGAACGTCCGCGCCCTCGAGACCTGCGCGATGACACGGATCCAAGTCGACGTCGCCGAGGCACAACGCGTGAACGAGACGGCGCTGCTGAACGCCGGTGCGACAGGCCTGATGCGGGTGGCCGAGGGCCGCTTCCAGGTGATCCTCGGCCCGAATGCCGCGGCGGAGACCGAGGCGCTCAAGGCCCGTCTCCTTTAGCTTGCGCACCCGCGCATGACACCGCTGCTGCTGGCCGCGCTGGCTCTCGAGGCAGCGGTGGCGACGCCGCCACCCCAGCGCAAGCATCCCAGGCTGATCGTCGATATCGGCCTCGCCGCTTCGACCGAGGCGGCGTCGGCCTGGCTGTCGCAGGGACGTTCTAAGGCCTGAAGCGCCAGAGCCTCGAGGCGGCGTCGTACTCGTATTCGAACTTCTTCTCGAATGACTGCGGGGCGGAACCCTCGAGGGCGCGGGCCGAGGATTCGATCCGGAAGCGCACGCTTCCGGCGAACGGATGGCCCGGGTTGTCCGGCTGTTCGCGGATCTCGACAGCGACGATGTTCCAGACGGCTTTCACGCCGACGTCGGGCATGTTCTCGCCGTCGGCTTTCATCTTCTTGGCTTCCTGCTGCAGCGCCGGCGCGACGTCTTCGCGGGTCAGTTTAGGTTCGGGAGTGTGGCAAGCTGCGATGAGCAGCGCCACGGCGGCCAAACGTAGGGCATGCTGGCTCATGGCCGCGATCCTAGCACGGTCGGTTCCCCAACCTGTCCGCTGCCTGGGCTAGGATACTCCGCTCATGTGTGGTCGCTTCACGCTCACGACACCCGGCGAAGCGCTGGCTGAGGTCTTTGGACTCGACGAGCCGCCCGAGCTGGCGCCCCGTTACAACATCGCGCCCACGCAACCCGTCGCTGTCGTGCGGCGGGTGCCGGCCGGGGCGCCCCGGTCGCTGTCGATGCTGCGATGGGGACTGATTCCCGCATGGCAGCGTGAGCCGCGCCATGGCTCGCTGCTGATCAACGCGCGCGCGGAATCGCTGCTCGACAAGCCTGCGTTTCGCGACGCCTTCGAGCGGCGCCGCTGCCTGATCCCTGCCGACGGCTTTTACGAGTGGAAGGGGTCGTCGGGACAGCGTGAGGCTTGGCTGATCCGGAGCGCCGACGGCCGGCCGCTCGCCTTCGCAGGCCTCTGGGAGCCAGCGCCGGGGCGCGAGCCCGGACAGGCCGGAACCTGCGCGATCGTCACGACCGAGCCGAACCAGGTGGTGCGGCCGATTCACGACCGGATGCCTGTGGTTCTGCCTGAGGCGGATTGGAATGCGTGGGTGGATCCCGACAACCGGCACGCGAACGACCTGACGCGATTGCTGCGGCCGTGTGACGCAGAATCGCTCGCAGCGGTTCGGGTTGGGCCGACCGTGAATAACGCGGCCAACGAAACGCCCGACTGCATGAAGCCGCTGGCCGTCTAGCAGCCGTCCCCGTGCAAGCGGGCGCGCGGGTGTAGGATCGGCGGCAGCAAGGTCATGAACAGAAGTCGTTGGCCAAGGTCATGGCGATCATCGATCCCACGACCTCGGGGTGAGCTGGTCGGCAAAGATGAAGGTTGCTGACTTTCGGCGGCTCGCACTCGCCATGCCCGAGGCGTCCGAAGTGGGACACATGGGGCATCCCGACTTCCGCGTGGGCGGGAAGATCTTTGCGACGCTCGGCTATCCCGACGCCGGGTGGGGAATGGTCAAGCTGACTCGCGACCAACAGGAGGCGTTCGTCAGCGCCGAGCCCATGGTTTTCGTTCCGGTCAAGGGGGGATGGGGGCTCAAGGGCGCCACCACCGTGTGTCTCCGCCTGGCGAGGGCCGGGCGAGTTCGAGTGGCTCTCGCCGTGGCCTGGGAAAACGTCGCGCCGCGCAAGCTGGTGGCCGCGTCGCGTGCGGGCGATCGCCGGCCGAAGCGGCCCCGCACCCTCAAGCGCTGACCCCGGCCCCCAGCGGCTCGTACGAGCACCAGGGGTCGGTCTCGAACGGGTCGCCAGTGAGGCCGTAGGCGCGCGAGCGGGAGCCGCCACAGATGTCGCGGAACTCGCAGCGGCCGCAGCGGCCCTTGTAGAGGTCTGGCCTGCGCAGCTGCCGGAACAGCGGCGTCTCGCGGTAGGCGTGCGCGAGCGCCATCTCGCGCACGTTGCCGACCGGAATCGGCAGGAAGCCGCTCGGCATGATCTCGCCCAGGTGCGAGACGAACAGGAACCCATTGCCAGAGTTCACCCCGCGCGGCGCGAGGCCCACGCTGTGGCCGGGGCCCTCCGACCGCGTGAGCCGGGCGGGCATCGCCGCGAACCCCTCGGGCCGCGCCGAGGCGAGGCCCGCGTCCTTCATCTCGCGCTGGGCCACGTGGCGACGATAGTGCGGGGCCTCCGTCACCTTGACTATGAAGCCCTCCTTCTTGTGCACGGCGTAAATCACCTCGAAGAGCCGCTCGCACTCGGACGCGCTGAGGCCGGTGAGCACGCTCCCCCGCCCCATCGGCACGAGGAAGAAGACCTCCCAGAACACGATCCCGAGGCCCTGGACGAACGCGGCCATCTCCTCGAGATAGGGCGCGGTGTCGCCGCATACGGTGGTGTTCACCTGGAGCGGCAGCCCCGCCTCGTGCGCCCACTTCACCGCCTGCATGGTCTTGTCGAACGCGCCCGGCACGCCGCGGAAGGCGTCATGCAACTCGGCGCGCGGGAAGTCGATGCTCACCGCCATCTGGTCGAGACCGGACGCCTTCAGCGACTGCACCAGCTCGCTGGTCAAGCAGTCGGTGGCGGCGGGGATGGTGGCCATCCGCAGGCCGCGCGACTTGCCGTAGCGGATCAGCTCGAGGAGGTCGGGCCGGTTGACGGGGTCGCCGCCGCTCAGGATGAAGATCGGCGTGCCCATCTCCGCCACCTGGTCGACGAGCCGGAAGCCCTGGTTGGTCGTCAACTCGCGCGGGTCGCGGCCCGGCTGGGCCGAGGCACGGCAGTGGCGGCAGGCGAGCGCGCAGGACTGCGTCGTCTCCCAGATGACGAGGAACGGGGCGAGGGCGAAGTCCACGGATTGCAGAAACGCTGGGCCGCGGGACGCGCTCTGGGGGTGACCGGGCAAATCGATCCTCCGCTACGTCAG
Source organism: uncultured Acidobacteriota bacterium (assembly GCA_964442185.1). GTDB lineage: Bacteria > Acidobacteriota > Vicinamibacteria > Fen-336 > Fen-336 > CADEEV01. The sequence goes on along the minus strand of CAYTWT010000274.1, from coordinate 16,585 downwards.
CTTAGCAGGCCGGCCAGGAAAGGGCTCGCGCTTCAGGCGCCCCCCGGGGAGCTCGACCCGGCCACCCGGCCGTCACCGGCCGCTCTTCGCCGCGGCCGGCGGTTCCTTGCCGAGCTGCTCCGCCACCGCCTCGGCCTGGGCCAGCACGCGGAGCAAGTTGCCGCCGAGGATCTTCAGGGCGTCCGCTTCCGAATACCCGCGTGCGAGGAGGGCTGCGGTGAGCCGGGGCAGGTGCGAGCAGTCCTCCATCCCGAAGGGCATCGAGGCCCCGTCGAAGTCCGAGCCCAGACCGACGTGGTCGACCCCGGCCACCCGCGCCGCGTGGTCGATGTGCTCGACGATTTTCTCCCAGCTCACGCGGGGAAGGGCGCCCGCCTCCATGGCTTGCCGGTCGCGGCGCTCGCCTTCGAGGATCTGGCAGGCCTCGTCCTCTCCACACAGCTTCAGGAGCTCCGCATCCTCGAGCTCCACGCTCGCCCCGCGGGCCTGCTTGGCGTCGCGTGCCTCCTGACTCAGGAAGGTGATCTCGAAGTTGATCTGGATGACCCCACCGTTCCGGGCCAGGGCCTTCAGCATCTCGTCGCTCATGTTGCGCGGGTGGTCGCAGAGGGCCCGGCAGGACGAGTGGGACGCGATCACGGGCGCCTTGGTGGTGGCGAGTGCGTCGTAGAACGTCTTGTCGGCGACGTGGGAGATGTCCACGAGGACGCCCAGTCGGTTGAGCTCGCGCACGACGTCTTTACCGAACCCGGTGAGGCCGTCGTGGGCGGCCTTGTCGGTGGAGGAGTCGGCCCAGTTGTTGTTTAGGAAGTGGGTGAGGGTCAGGTAGCGAACGCCTAGGGCGGCGTAGGTGCGCAAGAGCCCCAGGTCGTCGTCGATCATGTGTCCGCCCTCCATTCCCATGAGGGCGGCGATCCGTCCCCGGGCCACGGCTTCCCGCACGGCGGCGGCGGACGTGGCCAACTCGAGGACGGCCGGATGGCGGCGGACCTGCTCGCGCACTGCGTCGATCTGTCGCAGGGCGCGCCTCACCGCCTCGGGCCCCGTGACCTTGCTCGGGACCCAGATGGAGAAGAACACCGCGTCGAGGCCGCCCTCGCGCATGCGGGGGATGTCCACGTGCCCGCGCGCGTCGCGGGCCCCGAGGTCGAATCCCTGGAAGACCATCCGCTGGGGGGTGTCGTCGTGGGTGTCGACCACCAGGGCGAGCGTGTGGAGGCGACGCGCCGACTCATTCGCGACGTCGTCTGTCCCCCCGGTGGCCGGCAGTCCCCAGGCCAGAACCAGGAAGGAAAGAGAAAGCGTTCGCATCAGCACCTCCGCGCGGCGGGACGCTACCACGGAACGATGGGCGCTTTCATCCGCGGCGACGGCTGCGGAGGCATCGGGTGAGCAAGCCAGCGACCCAGAGCTGAGGACCGGGCCGCTCAACGAGCGCTTGAAGCTGCGGCCCCGCTAGAATGGAGCCTTGCCGCATTGGAGAGGACATGCCATTCGATCCGGCCACTGAGATCCAGAACTTCCTTGCCTTCGGCGAATTCGGGGACGTGAACCCATCGATCTGCGACTCTTCGACCTACACATTCATGAGCGTCGCAAGGATGGAGGAGGTCTTCGAGCACGAGATAGAAGGATGCTTCCTTTATTCTCGACACTGGAATCCTACGAACAAATCCCTCTCGACCGCTCTCGCTCGGATGGAAGCGGGCGAGTCAGCCCAGGTGATGGCCTCAGGCATGGCGGCGATCAGCTCCAGCCTTCTGCAGCTGTGCTCTTCGGGCGACGAGATCGTGTCGAGCCGTACCGTGTACGGCGGCACTTACGCGTTGCTGGCCAACCTTCTCCCGCGGTTCGGGATTACGACGCGCTTCGTCGATCTCGGCGATGGGCAGGCCGTCAGGGCAGCCATGACGCCAAGGACGCGCGTCCTGTACTGCGAGAGTGTGAGCAACCCACTTCTCGAGGTTGCGGACATTCCCGCACTATCCCGCCTGGCGCACGAGCACGGCGCTCGAGTCGTCGTGGACAATACCTTCAGTCCGCTGATTCTCTCCCCGCTTCGGCTCGGAGCCGACGTCGTGGTGCACAGCATGACAAAGTTCATCAACGGCACGAGCGACTGCGTTGCGGGCTGCGTCGTCTCGTCGAGCGATTTCATCGCCCGCCTGAACGACATCAATAGCGGGCCGAGCATGCTGCTGGGGCCCGTGCTCGACAGCATTCGCGCGGCAGGCATCCTGAAGAATCTCCACAGTCTCCACGTTCGGTTGGCACGACACAGCGCAAACGCGTTCTACCTCGCCAAGCATTTTCAGGATGCGGGGCTGAGAGTCCACTACCCGGGCCTCGCCAGCCATCCGCAACACGAGCTGCTGTCGCGGCTGATGAATCCCGGGTTCGGCTTCGGAGGCATCGTGGCGGTCGACGTTGGCGACAAAGCGACTGCCGATCGCTTGATGACTCGAATGCAGGAGGAGAAGGTCGGCTACCTGGCTGTCAGTCTCGGCTATTTCAAGACGCTGTTCAGCGCCCCTGGCCACAGCACTTCATCAGAGATCCCGCCGGAGCAGCGCCACAGGATGGGAATGGGCGATGGCCTGATTCGGTTCTCGGTCGGCCTCGACAACGACATGCAGCGTACCTGGGGGACAGTACACAGCCTCCTCCAAGAACTCGGCATCTCTGGAGTCCGTTCAGGAACTATCGAACAGCGCGCTGTTCGTGGCCACGGAGCTGGCTGACAAGAGGCGCAGGAGTGGCGCGAAGTAGACATCCGCCTGGCCCGCGAGTGAGCATGCAGGAGGAGGATTCCAGTGGCGATTCGGGTCGTCCAACTCGGCACTCCGAGAGCGGCTGACGAAGGACTGCGCCTGGGCACCGTCCGGCGCCCGCCGCGGGGGGTTCCGAAGCGGGAGTATGCTCGACGCGACTTCTACGACGTCTGGCTGCCTGAGGTCGCCCCGAGCGAGCAGCTCGTCAAGATCGCGCTGCGCGCCACGGACGCGCGAACCTGGCGGGTCTTCACGAAGCGCTACCGGGCCGAGATGAAGCGCCCGGAGGCGGCGCGGCTGCTGGCTCTGCTGGCCGCCTTGTCACAGGACACGGACTTCTCGGTTGGCTGCTACTGCGCCGAGGCGGCCCGCTGTCACCGCTCCGTTCTGAAGGAGCTCTTGGCGGAGCATGGGGCCCGGGTGATCGGCAGTTGAAGATCGCCGCACTCGACGCCCTGGAGCAGCTGCGGAAAGGCAACGGCCGCTTTGCTTCGGGCCTGCGGAGCGCGGACGGCGCAGCCAGCCTGACTCGACGCGCCGAGCTCGTGACGGGCCAGGAGCCCTTCGCGATCATTCTCGGCTGTTCCGATTCGCGGGTGCCCGCAGAGATCGTGTTCGATCAGGGTCTGGGTGACCTGTTCGTGATCCGTGTCGCCGGAAACATCGTGGCCCCTTCTCAGGTCGGCAGCGTCGAGTTCGCCGCGGAGCGGTTCGGCACGCGACTCGTCGTGGTGCTGGGCCACGCCGAGTGCGGCGCGATTCTGGCCACCCTGGAAGAACTTGGGCGCCCGGTGGAGAACAAGTCACGCAACCTCCGCTCGATCGTGGACCGGATCCGGCCATCGCTGGAAGCGCTGCTCGCGGCAGATTCAGGACTGCACCCGGCCGACCTGGTCGAGCGAGCCGTGCGCGCCAACATCCGAGTCTCGGCAAGCCACCTCAGACACGGCTCGGAAGTCCTCGAGCAGCTGATCCAGAAAGACGGGCTCCTCGTCGTGGGAGCCGAGTATTCGCTCGCGACTGGAGTCGTGGAGTTCTTCGACGGTGTTGCGTGCGCCGGCGAGTAGCGACGGGTCCCGCTACTCGGAGCACAGCGCCAGCACCTTCGTCGCGACAGCGAAGGTGCGCGTCGTCGCGGCGAGAGCGGTGGTCTTCTCGACGAACTCGTTCGGGAAGCCGATCTTGGCGCCGACGGTCCAGCCGAGGCTGAACAGCTCGCGGCCGAGCACGGCGACGAGCTTCACGTTGCCCGCCGGGGAGAGCTGCGGCACGCGCAGCGCGGCTGCGGGCTCGCTGGCCAGGAACGACACGTACTGCTTCCCGCTCCCGGCCTTCTGTGTGGCGAACGGGTTCAGCCTCAGCGCCGCGTCGAGCGCCTCGGCGGTTCGAACCATGACCAGCGTCTCGAGCCTCAGCCTTCGTTGTAGCGCGCTGCCGAGGTCCTGCGCGAGCCGATCGATGCTCCGACGCGGGGCGTCGAAGACGACGTTGCCGGTGACGGAGTAGGTCTTCACGTTGCTGGCTTCCACACTCGAGAACGCCGCCGCCAGGTCGGCCATCGCCACCAGCTTGCGTCCTCCGACGTTGATGCCTCGGACGAAGGCCGCGTACCTCATGCTCGTGAAGACCGCAGTCTAGCGCGAGTCACTGGCTGTCGTAGGGCGACGTAGCAGCCGCCGGTGTTGTAAAGTCCGCTCGTGGCCAAACGCCGACGCCGCTTGAAGACTCCCCCGCTGCTCTACGCCAAGACGCAGCGGCTCCTGGGCCGAATCGAGGAACGCGTAACGGGCACGCTCCTCACCTACTGGATGAGCACCGGGGGCTCGGTCTGCGACAACGACGTGATGGCGATGCACGAGGTGTTGCGCGAGATCGGCCCTCAACAGCACTTGACCCTGCTCGTGAAGTCCGACGGGGGCAGCGGGATGGCAGCGCTGCGGCTCGTGCACCTGCTACGCCGCCACACGAAGCGGCTCACCGTGATGGCGCCGCTCAACTGCGCTTCCGCCGCGACCATGCTGGCGCTCGGCGCCGACAGCATCGCGATGGGTCCCTTGTCGTATCTCACGGCTGTCGACACTTCGCTCGAGCACGACCTTTCCCCCGTCGATCACACCAACAACCTCGTGTCGGTCAGCAACGACGAGGTCGATCGCGTGATCCGGCTGTGGAAGGAGACGATCGGGCGCGACAAGGACAGCGTGAACCCGTACCAGGAGCTCTACCGCTACCTGCACCCGCTGGTGATCGGCGCGCTCGATCGCGCCAGCAGCCTGTCGCTGATGCTGTGCCGCGAGATCCTCGGTTATCACATGCGCGACAAGAAGAAGGCGGCCCGCATCGCCGAGCGGCTCAACTCCTCGTACCCGGCGCACCAGTACCCGATCACCAGCCGGGAGGCGCGCAGCCTGGGGCTCCGGATCGACGACATCGATGCCGAGACCGACCAGTTGCTGCAGGAACTGAACCTCGTCTACTCGGAGATGGGCCAGCGCGCGATCACCGACCACGACGACGAGAACCACCATGACAACGAGATCACCAACATCCTGGAGCGCCGCGGGCGGCAGGTGTTCTACCAGGTCGAGAAGGACTGGCACTATCGCAAGGAAGAGCGGCGCTGGGTGGCGATCAACGACCTCTCGTCCTGGTATCACTGCCGCCGGGTCCGCGGGCGGCTGTCCAAGACCCGGCTTCACATCAGATAGGAAAGTCGGTGGGGTACGCAGCCATGCACCCCCCGCGCCCTTCGGGCTCCCCCCCAGCCGCTGCGCGCCCGAGTGAATCGGGCGCTTCGCTGCCAACGGACCCGCAGGTTCGGAGCCAGGCACCGCTTCGCGCTACTTGCCGACGCTCGCCTTCGGGGTGATCGCCTTTTCGAGATCCACGACCTCGCGCGGCGCGGCGCAGGAAAGGCACTCGCCGCCCGTGGCCGTGACCAGGATTTCGTCCTCGATGCGAACGCCGATGTTCCACCAGCGCTTGTCAGGGGTCGACGCTTCGGGGATGTAGATTCCTGGTTCCACGGTGAAGACCATGCCCGGCTCCAGGAGGGTTCCGGCCTTGGTGTAGCGCTCGGCGTGATCGGTGCCTTCGGGGAGACCGTAGCTGCCCGGGTCGTGAACGTTCAGGCCGACCCAGTGGCTGGAGCCGTGCGGATAGAACTTGCTGTGGGCCTTCGCCTTGATCAACTCGTCGCGGTTGCCCGACAGCAGCCCGAGCCGGAACAGGCCGTCGACCACCACCTCGACGGTCTTGTCGTGCATGGTGTGGAAGGGGATCCCCGGCTTGACCGCTGCGATCGCGGCCTTCTGGGCCGCCAGCACGATGTCGTAGATCGCGCGCTGATCGGGCGTGAACCTGCCCGACACCGGATAGCTGCGTGTGACGTCCGCCGCGTACATCGAGTATTCGCAGGCCGTGTCGTTCACGATCATGCCGCCTCGGTCCATGCGCTGGTTCGCCGGCTCGTAGTGCAGGATCACCGAGTTCCTGCCGGAGCCGACGATCGGCGGATACGCCATGCGGCCAGCGCCGCCGGCGAGGCACGCGGCGACCATCACGGCCTTCAGGTTGTATTCGTAGCGGCCCGGCTTGACCTCGCGCAGCGCGGCGATGTGGGCCTCGGCCGAGAGCTCGGCGGCGCGGCGCAGCAGGGCGATCTCGGTCGCGTCCTTGACGAGCCGCAACTGGTGGACGATCGGCCCCGCCTCGGCGATCGGTCGCGGGACCGTGGCATTCGCGTTGCCCGCGTTCCAGGCCGCCTGCAACTTGTCGCGGAAGGCGCTGTCGCCGCCGTCGCTGTAGTACAGCGCTCGGGCGCCCACGGCCAGCTCGGGCAGCTTCTTCCACAACTCCTCCACCGAGTACGACTGCTCGGCGGCGAAGTCCGTCTTCGCGCCGTCGACGCCGGCGCGCCACCCGGTCCACTGTTCCTTCGCGAGGTCCTTCGGCGGAACGAACAACACGTAACGCTGGCCCTCGGCCGCGCCCGGCCGGATCACCGCCACGGCGTCGGCCTCGGAGAAGCCCGTCAGGTACCAGAAGTCCGAGTCCTGCCGAAACGGATCCGGCGAGGTTTCGACTGAGGTCTCGGGCGCCGTCCGGAAGATGGCGATAGCGCCTTCGGGCAGCTTTGCCGCGAACTTCTGGCGATGGGCGGCGAAGAACGTCTGCGTCAACTCGGGCGCAGGCGAAGCCGCGAAGGCCGGGCCCGTAAGGCTCAGCATAGTGAGGGCGCACGCGACACAGGATCGCATCTTGAATCTGCTCCTTGGTGAGATCGGGCGATTCTACGACGAGACCGGTCGCTTCAGCCCGTCGGGATAGGATCCGAGCACGCGCAGCGCCGGCGCCAGGCCGCGAAGCTCCGCGAGCCCTTGGCCGGCCGCGCCGCTCGGGTCGCCCAGGATGTCGAGGTAGAAGGCGTACTCCCAGGGACGGCCACGCAGCGGCCGCGACTCGATCTTGGAGAGATCGACAGCGCGCGAGGCAAAGGCGCCGATCGCCTTGTGCAGCGCGCCCGGCACGTTCTCGAGCGTGAAGACGATCGACGTCTTCGTCGCGGCCGCGACCGGCCCCGGCTCCCGTGCGAGGATCAAGAAGCGCGTGTAGTTCTGCGGGTCGTCCTCGAGGCCCTCTCTCAGCACGGCGCCGCCGTAGAGCGACGCCGCCAGGGCCGAGGCGATCGCGCCGTCGGTCGCTTGGCCTCCGCGCATCAGCTCGAGAACGCTGCCGGCCGTGTCGTACGCGGCGACCGCCTCGAGCTTTGGATGCTCCGCGAAAAAGCGGCGGCATTGCGCGAGCGCCACCGGATGCGACGCTACGCGCCGCAGGCCGGCTTCGCTGGCGCCGGGCCGGACGATCAGGCAATGCCGGATGCGAAGCTGCGTCTCGCCCACGATGTGGAGCGGCGAGGCTTGGAGGCGATCGTAGTTCTCGTGGAGCGAGCCGGCGAGCGAGTTCTCGATCGGCACCAGACCGCGCTCGGACTCCCCCCTCACCACCGCGGCGAACAGCGCATCGAACGAGGGCCGCGGCAGCACCTCTGCGTCTGCGCCGAGGGCGAGCAGTGCCGCCTCGTGGCTGAAGGCGCCGCGCTCGCCCTGGATCGCGACCCTCACTGCGCCGCGAGGAGCGTCGACAGCAAGAGCGAGGTGATCATGAAGCTCTCCAGGGCTAACGTGAGCGCGGCAAGTCGAGGGCGGGATTGCGCGCGAAGAAGTCGAACGGGCGGATCTCGAAGTCGTGCCACACGACCGGCATCACCGGCCAGTCCTCGGCGCGCACGACGTGATGCATGCCCACCGTGTACCAGGCCACGATGTCGGTGTTCTCGATCGGGCGGTTGGCTTTCGTCCAGGTGGGCAAGCCGTCCTCGCCCCGGCTCTGGGTCGGGAAGTCGCCCGCCGCGTAGAGCTCGTCGAGCTGGTACGGCGTCACCCACAGCGCGTGGCGGATGAAGCCCGCACGCCTTTGCGGAAAATCGTCCTCGGAGAGCAGCGACTCCGCGCTGTGGCCGCCGCGGATCTGGTAGCTCACTGGATAGCCAAGCGGTCCCTTTTGGGCCGGGTTGACGAAGCGCCAGAGCGCCGTCTCGTGCATGCCGCGCTGCGCCTGCGACTCGGTCTTCGCCGCTTCGGGCGCCACGACCCACAGGCTCTTGCGCAGGCTCGGCTCCGGCAGCCGCTTCTGCACCAGCCGATCGACGACGAAGCTGTTCTTCGTGCCGTCCACGTCGAGGTCGAGGCGGAAGGCGAAGAAGTGATCGTGGTTCGGCGCCACCGTGCTCTCGGCCACGAAGCGGCCGTAGGCGCCGTCTTGCCCGGCGCCGGGATCGAAGGCGTTCTTGCTCTTGACCGCCTTGCTGTTCACGACACCCGTGGAGCCCACCACGACCCGGATGCTGCCGTCCTGCTGGAAGACCCAGTCGAAGACGTAATCGTAGTTGCCGAGGTTCGCGATCGTGCGCAGAACCAGGTCACGGGCGCCGCGGCTGTCGACGACACTCGTGGTCCAGTTGAGATGACGCCAGGAGATGGCGCCGGCCTCGCGCTCGAACAGACAGGCGACGTTCCGGCGCGGCCGCGGCAGGCCGTGCTCGTCGGGCGCCAGGCTGTCGAGGTAGCTGGCGTTTTGCGGGCAGTCTTCGCCCGGCTCCATCGGGCTCAGCACACCGTCGGCCGTGTATTCGCCCAGGTCGATGAAGGTCGAGTTGTACCAGCTCTCGCCGGGATCCATGTAGGGCACGAAGATCTCGGAGAGCGCGCCCTCGTACATCACCGAGCGGGAGCGACCGCCATCGTCGTAGCGGACGAGCGACACGACCGCGCCACGGCGGTTCTCGAGCCGCACATGGAAGCTCCAGTTCTGCCACGCCACGGCGCCACCGTCACGGCGATAGCCTGGCCCCAGCGGCTGCTCCACGCGGATCGGACCGAGGACCTCCCGCAGCGCGCCGACCACCTCGGCATCGACGTCGACGGGACCCTGGGGAACGGGCGCGACAACGCCGTCGACGACACGCAGGATCTTCTTCTCGGCGACGTCGACCCAGGCGTAGAGGCCCTCGACCGGCCGCCCGTCCGCGTTGTAGACGCCGCGGCGATCCCAGCAGCGGACCAGGGCCAGGCGCTTGCCCTCCTCTTCCTTGGTGCCGAAGTAGCCGGGCGACAGCCCGTAGCAGCGCACTGTTTGCAGATCGACGATGCCGCGCTTCTTCAAGCCTTCGAGCATGCGCGGGTCGCTGACTGCCAGCTCTCCGACGAGCTCCTGCTCGCTGCCGACCAGGCTGGCCTGGCCCGCCACCTCGCGCCACGACACGAGCCTCCGCCCAGCCACGTCGACGACAGCCTCGAAGGTGTGCGTTCCTTGCGTCAGCACGGCGATAGCCTCGCGCCTGACGGCCGCCCCCGGCTTCCAGGCGAGCACCTCGGCCTTGGGCGGCTCGTGCAGATCGACCGAGGCGAAGCGAACCGCGTCGGTCAGCTTCCCCGCCGAGCGCAGCACCTCGCGGATCGTCCAGTGCTCCGCCGAAGAGAACGCGTCCATCGGGTGGCTCGCAGGCCCACCGAAGGCGGGTGCTCCGACCAGACAGCCAAGGGCCAACACGAGGCTCACGAAGCGGCGCATGCGGCGGACCTCCGAGAATCTTGAAACCGCCGGATTCTATCCCGCCCGCGCGCTTCTTGCCCGCAGGGCGCGCTGCCGATAAGCTTTGGCGTTCACGTCGAGCGCGGGCGTAGCCGAATTGGCATAGGCGCCTGACTTAGGATCAGGTGGGGTAAAACCCGTGGGGGTTCAAGTCCCTCCGCCCGCACCAAACTTATGAAGAAGGTCGTAATCGTCGGCGGGGGTCCCGCCGGCCTGACCGCAGCGTACGCCCTGATGCAGGCCGGCCTGCCCTCCGTCGTGCTCGAGCAGGACGGCCAGGTCGGCGGGCACGCGCGCACCGTCCGCTACGACGGCTACCTCTTCGACATCGGCGGGCACCGCTTCTTCACCAAGATCCCAGAGGTGCAGCGGATCTGGCGCGAGGTCATGCAGGAACGCTTCCTGCGCGTGCGCCGGCTGTCCCGCATCCTTTATCGCGGCAAGTTCTTCCAGTATCCGCTGAAGCCCTTCGAGGCGCTCGGGAAGCTCGGATTCTTCGAAAGCGCCTGGGTCGTTCTTTCCTTCGCGCGCAAGAAACTATTCCCGCTCATGCCCGAGGACAACCTCGAGAACTGGATGTCGAACCGCTTCGGGCGGCGGTTGTTCCTGATGTTCTTCAAGACCTACACCGAGAAGGTCTGGGGCCTGCCTTGCACGGAGATCCGCGCGGAGTGGGCGGCCCAGCGGATCAAGACCCTCACGCTGTGGGGAGCCGTCAAGAGCTCGCTCTTCCCCGGAGCCAAGGCCGAGCACCGCAGCCTGATCGAGGAGTTCGAGTATCCCGAGAAGGGCCCTGGCATGCTCTGGGAGAAGATGGCTTCCATCCTCGAAGCCGACGGGCAGCAGGTGTTGCTCGAGCGGACCGTGGTCGGCCTGCGCCGCACCGGCTTTCGCATCGACGCCGTGATCGCGCGGCACGCTGAGCGTGACGAGGTTTACACGGGCACCGACTTCCTCGCCAGCATGCCGCTGCCCGAGCTCGTGCTCGGTCTCGATCCGCCCGCGCCGCCCGAGATCCAGGCCGAGGCACGGGCGCTGCGCTACCGCGACTTCATCACGGTCGCCGTCATGATCCGCAAGCCCAAGCTGTTCCCGGACAACTGGATCTACATCCACACGCCCGAGGTGCAGGTGGGTCGGATCCAGAACTTTCGCAACTGGAGCACGGCGATGGTGCCCGACGCCGCGACCACCTGCCTGGGCCTCGAGTACTTCTGCAACGAAGGCGACCGGCTCTGGTCGCGCAGCGACGTGGAGCTCCAGAAGCTGGCGCGCCACGAGATCGTCAAGCTAGGTTTTGCACTCGCGGACGACATCTTCGACGCCACCGTCGTGCGCCAGAAGAAGGCCTACCCCGTCTACGACCCGAACTACCGGACACACCTCGATGCGCTCCGCGCCTGGCTCGTGCAGTTCGAAAACCTGCAGATGGTCGGGCGCAACGGTCTGCACAAGTACAACAACCAGGACCACGCCATGCTCACGGCCCTGTACGCGGTTCGCAACATCCTGGGCGAGAAGCTCGACGTCTGGGGCGTCAACACCGAGGACGAGTACCACGAGGTGCAGTCGACGCCGACGGCCGAGTGAGTCGCTGCCGGCTCACGTGCTATTCTTGCGGGTCGCTCGCCTGGTCCGGGGCCAGGAAGGGTCGGCCTTCTCTTCATTACTAAATTACTAGCGAGGTAGGACGCCTTGAAAGTCGAGTACGTCGAGGAAACGTCGGTTCGCAAGGCGCTCGCCTTCGAGATCGAGAGCGAGGTCGTCGAGAAGGAGATCGAGGTCAAAGCCCGCGACTACGCGAAGAAGGCCCGCGTCCCCGGCTTCCGGCCGGGCAAGATCCCGCCCGACGTGATCAAGAAGCGCTTCCGCACCCAGGTCATGGAAGACGTCGCCGAGGCGATCGTGAACCGCGTGGTGTTCGAGGAGATCGAAGGCCGCGGCCTGCGTCCGCTGGCAAGCCCGCAGGTCACGCAGCTCAAGATCGACGAGAACCAGCCGATGACCTTCAAAGCGGTGTTCGAGACGCTGCCGATCCTCGAAGCGCCCGACTACAAGGGGCTGCGCGCGAAGGCGAAGAAGGCCGAGATCTCGGCTGAAACCGTGGACCAGGAGCTGGACCGGCTCCGCGAAGCCGCCGCGCGCTTCGACCCCATCGAGGGTCGCGCCGCGCAGAATGGCGACTACGCGGCGCTCGACCTGGCATGGCGCCCCTCCGCTGGGGGCCGCGGCGGGCGCGACGAGAACGCGCTCGTGGAGATCGGTTCCTCGGACAACCACGCCGACTTCAACTCGGCCCTCGCCTCGATGAGCGTGGGAGAGACGAAGGACATCGCCGTGAGCTACGCCGCCGACCACCCGGCGAAGAACCTGGCCGGGCAAACCGTGAACTACACCGCCACGCTGAAGGCGCTCAAGGCCAAGATCGTGCCTCCGGCCGACGACGAGTTCGCGAAGGATCTCGACTTCGACTCCCTGCTGGCGTTGCGCGGCGACGTCCGCGAGAAGCTCCAGAAGAACGAAGAGCGGCGCGTCGACCGCGAGCTGAAGGCACAGCTGGTGGAGAGCCTCGTCGAGCGTGCCAGCTTCGAAGTGCCCGAGGCGCTCGTCGAGCGCCACATGACCGCGCGCACCGAGCAGGCGGCGCGCAGCCTGGCGATGCAGGGCATCGACCCCTCGAAGCTCGAGATGGACTGGCGCGAGTACCGGGAGAAGCAGCGCGAACATTCGGTCAAGGCCGCCAAGGCCGACATCCTGCTCGACGAGATCGCGCGCCGCGCCGGCATCGACGCGAGCGACGAAGAGCTCGACAGCGAGATCGCCCGGCTGGCCGAACGCGTGCGCCGCTCGAAGGAGGCGCTGCGCGCCCAGATGGAGAAGGAAGGCGATCTGGCTTCGCTGCGCGCGCGCATCCGCGAGGAGAAGACCCTTGACTTGATCAAGGCCGATGCTATTCTGGAGTTCGAATGAGCGCGCCTAGCGCGGGTACTCTCGTGCCCATGGTCGTCGAGCAGACGGCCCGCGGCGAGCGCGCCTACGACATCTACTCGCGCCTGCTCAAGGACAACATCGTCTTCATCGGGACCGCGATCGACGACAATGTCGCCAACCTGATCATCGCCCAGCTGCTGTTCCTCGAGGCCGAGGACCCGGAGAAGGACATCCACGTCTACGTCAACAGCCCGGGTGGCTCGACCACGGCAGGGCTAGCGATCTACGACACGATGCAGCTGGTACGCCCCGACGTGCAAACGATCTGCGTCGGCCAGGCGGCCTCGATGGGCGCCGTGCTGCTCGCCGCGGGCACCCACGGCAAGCGCTTCGCGCTGCCCAACTCACGGATCCTGATCCACCAGCCCTGGGGAGGGACCCAGGGGCAGGCCTCCGACATCGCGATCCAGGCGAAGGAAATCCTGCGCATCAAGGACCGCCTGAACGAGATCCTGGCCTTCCACACCAAGCAGCCGATCGAAAAGCTCGCCCAGGACGCCGACCGCGACTTCATCATGGATGCAGCCCAGGCGAAGGACTATGGTATCGTGGACCAGGTGATCAGCCGCCGCGAAAAATGAGCAACAACGGCGAGCGCAGCGGGATTCACTCCCGCAAAGCGAGCGGGGGGTCTGGGGGGGGCGGCGCAGCCCCCACCCAGCTCAAGTGAAAAAAACCGGCGATAGCGAGACGCTGCGTTGCTCCTTCTGCAACAAGGATCAAAACGACGTCCGCAAACTGATCGCCGGCCCCACCGTTTTCATCTGCGACGAGTGCGTCGATGTCTGCAACGACATCATCGCCGACGATCGCCGCGTGGAGGGCAAGACCTACAAGTCCACACTGCCCACGCCGCACGAGATCAAGAAGTTCCTCGACGAGTACGTGATCGGTCAGGACCAGGCCAAGAAGAAGCTGGCGGTAGCGGTCTACAACCACTACAAGCGGATCGAGATCAGCAAGCAGAAGGGCAAGGCGGAGGTCGAGCTCACCAAGTCGAACATCCTGCTGATCGGCCCCACCGGCACAGGCAAGACGCTGATGGCCCAGACGCTCGCGCGGCTGCTCTCGGTGCCGTTCACGATCGTGGATGCGACCACGCTGACCGAGGCCGGCTACGTTGGCGAGGACGTGGAGAATATCATCCTGAAGCTGCTGCAGGCGGCGAACGGGGAGATCGAGAAGTGCCAGGAGGGCATCATCTACATCGACGAGATCGACAAGATCTCGCGCAAGGATGAAAACCCCTCGATCACGCGCGACGTGTCGGGTGAGGGCGTGCAGCAGGCGCTGCTCAAGATCCTCGAGGGCACGGTGGCGAACGTCCCGCCCCAGGGCGGCCGCAAGCACCCGCACCAGGAGTTCTACCAGATCGACACCACGAATATCCTGTTCATCTGCGGCGGCGCTTTCGTGGGACTCGACAAGGTGGTCGAGCGACGCGTGGGCAAGAAGACGCTGGGCTTCCGAACCGACGCGAAGGCCGCGGCGGCGGCGCCCGCCAGCTCGCCCGCGGCACGCGCCGCGCTGCTCTCGCAGTCCCAGCCGCAGGACTTGATCCGCTACGGCCTGATCCCCGAGTTCGTCGGCCGGCTGCCCGTCGTGGCAACGCTGCACGATCTCGACCGCCCCGCCCTCGTCGAGATCTTGACGGCCCCGAAGAACGCCATCATCCGCCAATACCAGCGCATGTTCGACTACGAGAGCGTCAAGCTGCGCTTCAGCGACGACGCCCTCGAAGCGATCGCCGACCAGGCGATCCAGCGCAAGATCGGCGCGCGCGGGCTGCGGATGATCATCGAGGAGCTGATGCTCGATCTGATGTACAACCTGCCCTCGATGAAGAAGGTCAGGGAGTGCGTGGTCACCCGCGAAGTCGTCCTCGACCGGGAAAAGCCCATCACCCTGATCGAGAAGGTCGGCTAGCGGCCACCGGGCGGTTCTCATCAAACCGCCATTCGGGACGATAATAGGAAGCCATGTTTGGGCGTGAAAAGGACAAGATCGACGTGATCGAGACTCTGCCGATGGTCCCGCTGCGGGACGTCGTCGTGTTCCCGCACATGATGATCCCGTTCGTGATCGGGCGGCCCAGCTCGATCAAGGCGCTCGACTACGCGCTCATCAAGGGCAAGCGGATCTTCCTCTCGGCCCAGCAGGACGCGACCCACGACAACCCGACTCCCCAGGAGATCTTCACCCTCGGCACGATCTGCAACATCGTCCAGAGCCTGAAGCTGCCCGACGGCAACGTGAAGGTGCTCGTGGAAGGCCTCGATCGCGGACGCGCCCTCGAGTTCAAGGAGGAGCAGGGCTTCCTCAAGGTGGTGGTGAAGCTGATCCCGCGCCAGGCCGAGGCGGCCAGCGGCGTCGAAGCGGCGATGTCCAAGGTGATCGGCATCTTCGAGCAGTATGTGAAGCTCTCCAACAACCTGCACTACGACGCGATGCTGGCGGCGGTGCGGGTCGAAGACCCAGGCAAGCTGGCCGACACGATCTCCTCCCACCTGGTGCTCCCCGTCGAAGAGAAGCAGAACCTGCTCGAGATCTTCTCACCGCTGGAGCGCCTCAACCGCATCATCGCCATCCTCGAGGGCGAGTTGGACAAGCTCCACGTCGACAAGCGGATCCAGGGCCGCGTGAAGAAACAGATGGAGCGGGCGCAGAAGGAGTACTACCTCAACGAGAAGATGAAGGCGATCCAGAAGGAGCTGGGCCGGAAGGACGATCGCCTTTCCGAGATCGAGGAGCTGCGCCGCAAGATCGAGCTCTCGCGCATGACCAAGGATGCCGAGGAAAAGGCGCTCCAGGAACTGAAGCGGCTCGAGTCGATGCCGCCGATGTCCGCCGAGGCCACGGTCTCGCGCAACTATCTAGACTGGTTGATCGCGGTGCCGTGGCAGAAGAAGACCCGCGAGCGCAAGGACCTCGGAGCCGCCGAGAAGATCCTGAACGACGACCACTACGGCCTCGAGAAGGTGAAGGAGCGCATCGTCGAGTTCCTTGCGGTACGCCAGCTCGTCAACAACCCGAAGGGCCCGATCCTGTGCTTCGTCGGCCCGCCTGGCGTCGGCAAGACCTCCCTCGGGCGCTCCATCGCTCGTGCGCTCGGGCGCAAATTCGTGCGCCTGTCGCTGGGCGGCGTGAAGGACGAGGCGGAGATCCGCGGGCATCGCCGCACGTACGTGGGGTCGATGCCGGGGCGCATCATCCAGGGCATCCACCACGCCACCGCCAACAACCCGTTGTTCATGATGGACGAGGTGGACAAGATCGGGGCCGACTACCGCGGCGACCCGAGCTCGGCCCTGCTCGAAGTGCTGGACCCCGAGCAGAACAACTCGTTCCGCGACCACTACCTGGGTGTGCCCTTCGACCTTTCGAACGTGATGTTCATCTGCACCGCGAACCTCACGGACACCATCCAGGCCGCCTTCCTCGACCGCATGGAGGTGATCCGCCTCTCCGGCTACACGGAGGACGAAAAGGCGGAGATCGCCAGGCGCCACCTGGTGCCCAAGCAGCTCGAAGAGCACGGCCTCACGCCGGACAACCTGCAATTCACGGAGAAGGCGCTGCGCACCATCATCAACGGCTACACGCGCGAGGCCGGCCTGCGCAACGTCGAGCGCGAGATCGCCGCCGTGTCGCGCAAGGTCGCGCGCCGGGTG
>CAYTWT010000273.1:0-14001 GCA_964442185.1 uncultured Acidobacteriota bacterium | reverse complement strand
TCGGCCTCGTCGTAGCGCTTCGCCTCGATCTGGCTCTCGCCCAGCTTCAGCAGGAAGCGGTGTTCGTCCACCTTGCGCTCGAGGGCGTCCTGGATCACGGCCTGGGCCTGCTCCTGCTGGCCTTGCCGCATGAGCAGGTCGGCGAGCTGGAAGAGCACCTTGCCGTTTCTCGGATCGAGCTGCCGGGCGCGCTCGAAGCCGAGCTTCGCCTCTCCGAGCCGGCCCAGGTCCTTGTAGGCGATCGCCAGGCTGAACAGCGCGCCCTGGTGCTCGGGATCCAGCTTCAATGCTTCCTTGTAGGAGCCGATGGCCTGCGCGGGCCGCTTCGCCTTCTTCTCGAAGTTGCCGAGCAGCATGTAGGCCTCCACGATCTCCGGGTCCGCCGCGATCGCCTCCCGGGCCTTCGCGATCGCCTCGTCGATCCGGCCTTCGGCCGAGGCACTGCCCGCCTGCTTGAGCAGGTTGTAGAGGCCGATCTTGTCCTTCGGATCGCCGCGCGGCCGGTCCTCGAGATGGCGCGCGCTCACGCCCCCGCCGAGGTAGCCGAGTGCCGCGAGCTTTTCCTCGGCTTCGGCGTCGACCGTCTGCGGCCCCTTGGCGGCCGTGGCGCTGGCGCTGCGGGCGAGGTGGTCGGAGAGCGCCCGCTCGAGTGTCGCGAGCCGGCCGGCGTCGTCCTTCGACTTGTCGTCGAGCTGGCGCGGATCGAGCTGCAGATCGTAGAGCTCGGGCCGCGGCGCGCGGATGTACTGAACACGATTGTCCTGGAGCGAGACGAGTTCGCTCCAGCCGTAGTGATAGCGCGGGTACCAGCTCTCGGACTGGGCGACGAGGGACAGGTGTTCGCCACGGGCTAGAGGCATCAGGCTCACGCCTTGCACCTGCTCCGGGGCCGCGACCCTCAGCAGCTCGAGGGCGGTGGGCATCAGGTCCACGATCCGGATCTGGTCGGGCACTTCGCGGGCCGGGACACCCGGGCCCGAGACGATCACCGGGATATGCGTGGCGGCGTCGTAGATGAAGAAGCCGTGGGTCTGCTCGCCATGCTCGCCCAGCATCTCGCCATGGTCGCCCGTGACCACGACCAGCGTTTCGTCGAGCCGCCCCTCGCGCTCCAGGGCATCGAGCAGCCGGCCGAGCTGCGCGTCGGTGGTCGCGATCTCGGCGTCGTAGGCGCCGATCATGGTGGCCGGGAAGAGGGAGCGAACCGCTTCCGGGGCCTCGTAGGGCGTGTGTGGATCGTAGAGGTGGACCCAGGCGAAGAAGGGCCGCTCGCGGTCGGCCGAAAGCCACGCGAGGGCCTGGTCCACGGTCTCGGAGCCCGGGCGCTGGATCGCGTCCATGCCCGGCGCGTCGCCGAACTTCTCGAGATCGAAGTCGTCGAAGAACCTCTCGTAGCCCTGCGCGATGCCCCAGCGATGATCGAGCACGAACGAAGAGACGAAGCCGCCGGTCCGGAAGCCCTTGTCGCGCAGCGTCTCGGCCAGCGTGAGCTGGTCGTCGTTCAGATAGAACCCGCCGTTGTCGCGCACGCCGTGCCAGGCGGGGAAGGTGCCCGTCAGCAAGGAGGCATGCGCGGGCAGCGTCAGCGGCATCACGGTGGTGGCCCG
This sequence comes from uncultured Acidobacteriota bacterium, assembly GCA_964442185.1. Taxonomy (GTDB): domain Bacteria; phylum Acidobacteriota; class Vicinamibacteria; order Fen-336; family Fen-336; genus CADEEV01. The sequence goes on along the minus strand of CAYTWT010000273.1, from coordinate 12,394 downwards.
GGCGAAGCGCAGCCCGGAGCGGGCCAGGGCGTCGAGACGCGGCGTCTTCGCCGGCGCGTAGCCGAAGCAGCCGAGGTGATCGGCCCGCAGCGTGTCGATGGAGACGAGCAGCAGGTTCCTCGGCGCCCTCGGCGCGAAGAGCGCGCGGCTCCAGCGCGGCCGGGCGAGGAAGAGCCACGCGCCCGCGAGCGTGGCAATCATCAGGCAGAGGGAAGCGGCGCGACGCAAGATGGAGCAGCTACCCGCCCGAGACCGGAGGAATGAAGACCACCTCGTCGCCGTCGCGCAGCGGCGCGTCGAAACGGGAGTAGCGGCGGTTCACCGCCGCAGCCAGGCTCTGGCGCTTCGAACCCAGATCGGGATACTCGGCCGCAAGGCGGCGGAAGACGTCCTCGGGGGTCGAGCCTTCGGGCAACTCGACCGCCAGGTCCGACCGGCCTGCGGTCTCGCGCAGAGCGGCAAAGAGTCGAACACGCACCTGCATTCCCCTGACGCTGACACGAAAGTGCCGCGCAGGGCAAGGGCCGTTCGAGGGCAAGTGCCGTGACTCGGGCCCGAGGCTTCGGGCGAGTTTCCAGGAACGAGAGTAGACTTGATGTTTCGAGGGGAGCGCGCGAGTCCATGCCGCGGGATCGCTTTGGGCGCGAGATCAACTACCTGCGCATCTCGGTCATCGACCACTGCAACCTGCGGTGCGTCTACTGCATGCCCCTGCGCGGCCTCAAGTTCATCCCCTCGGACCAGCTGCTGACGGCGGAGGAGATCGAGCTCACGGCCCGGGCCGCGGTCAGCGTCGGCTTCCGGAAGTTCCGCCTGACCGGCGGCGAGCCGACGCTGCGGCCCGACATCGTCGACATCGTCGGCCGGATCGCCGCGACCGCCGGCGTGCGCGACGTGGCCATGACCAGCAACGCGATCCTGTTGCCGCGCCTGGCGAAGCCGCTGCGCGAGGCGGGCCTTACACGCCTCAACATCCACCTGGACACGCTGCACCCGGAACGGCTCAAGAAGCTGATGCGTTTCGGCACGCTCGAGGAGATCGAGGCCGGGATCGCGGCCGCCGAGGAGGCGGGCCTCGCGCCCATCAAGATCAACAGCGTCGTGACGCGGGATTACAACGACACCGACGTCGTGGAGATGGCCCGCCGCGCGAAGCAGCGCGACTGGCACGTTCGCTTCATCGAGCTGATGCCGCTGGGCGGTGGCGAGGCCGCCCACGCCGCGCTGTCGCAGTTCGTGCCCTCGCGGGAGAGCCGGCAGCTCATCGAAGCGGAGCTGGGGCCGCTCTTCCCAGTGCCGAGCGCCAGCCCGTCGGACGAGTCGAGGAACTTCCGTTTCGAGAGCGGCCGGGGCATCGTCGGCTTCATCAGCCCGGTCAGCGAGCCGTATTGCGGGACGTGCAACCGCATGCGCCTCACGGCCGACGGCAAGTTCCATCTGTGCCTGCTGAACGACGACGAGCTGGACGTGAAGGCGGCGCTGCGCTCGGGCGGGGGGATCGAGGCGGTGGCGCGAATCCTGGAGAAGGCGGTGCTCGCGAAACCGACCGGCCACCGCCTCGAAGAGGGTGTCTCGACCGAAGAACGCTCGATGTTCCAGCTCGGCGGCTAGCCCGCAGGTGTCTCGTGGGCGCACCCGCCCGGGCCTTCGAGCCAGACGGCTCCGTCGGCGTAGAACTCCTTCTTCCAGATCGGGACCGATTTCTTGAGCGTGTCGATGGCGAAACGACATGCCTCGAAGGCCTCGCCGCGGTGGGGCGAGGCCACCGCAACCGCCACGCTGGCCTCGCCGATCTCCATCCGTCCGAGGCGGTGCACGATCCGGACGTCGCTCACCGGCCAGCGCCGGCGAGTCTCGGCATCGATAGACTCCAGCTCCTGTAGCGCCATCTCCTCGTAGGCCTCGTATTCGAGATGGAGCACGCTGCGGCCGGCGTTCTCGTTACGGACGACGCCGACGAAGAGCGCCAGCGCGCCGTCGCCAGGCGATACGGCCTGGAGGCCTGTGAGATCGATTCGCTCGCGCGTGAGGCGCACCATGCGGTCATCCTAGCACCCGCTTGGTGCTTCCCTCGCCGGGGCCGAGAGTCCGCCGCTTGCTTCGGACCGTGAGTCTGCTCAGACGATGAAGCCGATCCCGATCGTGCCCCTGTAGTTCTCGAAGAAGGCGGGCGCCATCAAGCCGATCTTGCCGATCTGAATCACCAACAGGGCCAGCAGGAGGCCGATCGCCACGGGACGCCCGACCGGCGGGGACCACTCCCAGAGCCAGGTGAGTGCCAGGGCCGTGGCCACGATCAGGAACGACGACGGGAAGAACAGGGGGCGGATGTACATGAGGCCCGGGCCCCCCAGATGAGCTGCAAGCAGGAGCAGCGGAAGGGTCAGCGCCCAGGCCCAGAGCCACGCGCGGCACAACGGCGAAGGCCGCCTGTGCCTCCATGTGAACAGACCCACGATGGCGAGAGCGACGTGGATCGACGAGAAGTACTTCCGGACCGGCCCCCAGAACCAGACCGCCGGGCTCGCCTGCAAGGTCGAGGCGCCGCGGGAAGCTCCGGCAAGCATGGCGGGAAGATGCTCGCGAACCAGTGCGACGAGCAGGTCCCCGTAGAACAGCAGATGGGCGAGGGCCGCGGCGGCCAGCGCTCCGCCCGTCACGCGCGCGAGTGTCGCCCCATCGCGCCGCAGCGCCTCGATCAGCCCGAAGCTCACGAGAAGAACGCCCAGGGCAGGCCAGGCGGCCGGATAGGTCAGGAGGCTGAGGAGCAGGAAAGCACAGGTGCCGAGGGCCCATGGAGGATTTCTGGCGCGGGAGGCGGCGAGCGCGAAGGCGATGAAGCAGAGGTCGCTGAGCTTGCCCAGGCTCGCAGGCCAGGCGGCCTGGGCGAGGTAATGCAGATCGATCGGAGACGTGATCTGCAGGGCAGCCATGAGCAGCAACGCCCGGCGCGACGGGTCGAGGGCGGCCACGACTACGGCGAGCGGAATGAGCTGGAGTGCGCTGACCAGGGCTCCGAGCAGGCGGCTCCAGTGATCGATCTCCGCAGCGCCGAAGAACGCCTCTTCGAGTCGAGCGGGGCCGATCGCGAGCGTGTAGAACGCCGGCGGGTAACGAATGCTCGGCAGCCCGCCAGGGACGTAGGTCGTCCCGAGGTCGTGGGCGAGCTGATACTCCTGGATCCTGGACCAGATGTCGGCCACGCCCCGCTCCAGGCCAAGCTCCGTGATCGCATTGTGGATCGCTGTGTCTTTGTAGAAATAGTCCGGGTGCAGCAGCCACGCGCCCCGCACCAGCAGTGCCAACATGACGAGGGCCACCACGCTGCGCGACGACCCTGGCGGCAGGAGACCGAGCGATGGGCGTTCGAGGACACGGGTGATCAGCGCGGCGCACGCCCCGGCGACCGGGAAGTAGGGAGCCAGACGCACCGCGAGGTGCGCGGCTGCGAAGGGATCGAGGAGCGCCAGCGCGCACGCGGGAACCAGCCCGAACCCGCACACAGCAAGCACGCCGGCGGTCGGGGAGCTGCCGAGCGCGACGAGGAGTGACCAACACGCGAGCAGGGCCGCCATCAGCGAGACCACCGGGAGCGGGGCCGGCAGCAGAGTCCCGCCGGTCTCGCCGATCTGGATCGAATGCAGGCGCAGGCCTGCAGCAGCGCCAGGGGCGCGCCGTCCCTGGGCAGAGAACGCGAGGCGCAGCGGGCGAAGCCTCGTCCCCCAGGAAAACAGCAGCTCGCGCGGCCTTGGGCCAGGCACCACTTCGGAGCCGACCTTCAAGCCTTCGACGTAGATGGCGAGATGGGTGCTGCCGGCGGGTGAAGACGCGACGAGTCGGCCTTGCAGACGCCCGTGCACCCAGAAGGGGAGATCGACGAACGAGTTCTCCGTCGTCCACTGGAAGATGTCTCCGTCGCGGAGCTGCCAGGGGCCGGCGAAGTTCGAGACGCTCGAAGCCAGCCTCGGCCCAAAACGCAGGCTTAGGGTTCTGGCCGGCAGGAAACAGGCCGCGAAGATAGCGCCCGCCAAAACGCTGCCGAGCAACGCCTTCAAGATGGTAGCGGCCCTCCGGGGCCTCAAAGGCGCGCCATGCGGTTATCCTAGCACCCGCTTGGTGCTCTACTCGTCGACCGTCCTGTCTCCCCGTACGGCCCGCCTGATCCTCGCCGGAGCGCTCGTCTTCGGGCTCGGCAGCGTGCTCTACGCCGCCTGGGAGCAGGACTGGACCTACGACGAGCCCTACCACCTGCGCTGGTCCGAGCGCCTGCTCGACCGCGGCATCACCGAGCGCGAGACGAGCCCGTTGTGGAACTCGAAGACGCCGATCAGCGTGCCGTACGTCCTCGCCGGCCGCGTGGCCAAGGCGCTTGGCTTTGCCGAAGGCCGGCCCCTGATGTTCGCCACCCGCCTGCCCGGCGTCCTCGCCTACCTGCTGCTGGTCGCGGCCACGTTCGCGCTGGCGCGACGGCATTTCGGCAAGAGCGCGGCGGCGCTGGCGGCCGCGCTGGTCGCCATCGAGCCGAGCATCGTGGCGAACGCGCCGCTCGCCACCGTCGACGTGCCATACGCGCTCGCGACCGTCCTGGCGCTTTATGCGGGGCTGGGCTGGGTGGAGAAGCCGAGCGCGCGACGGGCGCTCGGCATCGGCCTGGCCCTGGGCCTGGCCTTCGTCGCGAAGTTCTCGGCCTTCACGTTCCTGCCCGTGCTCGCAATCCTGCCGTGGCTCGTGCCCCGGCCGCGGCGCGCGCTGCTGGGGCGCATCCTCGCGCACTTCGTCCTGGTCATGGTGGCTTGCCTGTTCGTGATCGCGGCCGCTTACTTCTTCGAGGGGCTGGGGCGGCCCTGGCGCGGGTTCGCGTTTCACGCCGAGCTCTTCAAGCGCGCCGCCGAGCGCTTTCCGGAACTGAGAGTGCCGCTGCCCTCCGGGTTCATCACGGGTGTCGACCGGACCTTCAGCCACGAACGCAACCGCACCTGGGACGTGGTCATCCTCGGCCGGATCACCGACGCCGGCGTGCCTCACTATTTCGTCGCATCCTGGGCCCTGAAGACGCCGCTGGCGCTGCTCGCCTTTCAGATCGTCGGCCTGCTGGGCTGGCGGCGTGCTCCAACCCTGCGCCAGCCGGCGGGGGTCCTGCTCGCGTGGAGCTTCGCCTGGCAACTCGCCTATTTCTCGCTGTTGCTGCGCGCACAGATCGGCTATCGCTTCGGGTTGATGCTGTTGCCCGTCGCCTTCATCCTGGCGGCGGTGGGCTTTCTCGCGATGGCCCCGCGCCGGGCGGCGCTGGGAGCCGGCCTGGTGGTGGCGTTTGGAGCGCTCGAGAGCGCGCCCTATCTGGGGAACAGCCTCGCGTTCACGAACGGCTTCGTGCGCCCGAAGCGGGATGCTTTCAAGTACCTGGCCGGGTCGAGCATCGACTATGGGCAGAACGAGGAGAAGGTCGACGCCTGGCTGAAGTCGAAGGGCTGGCCAGGCGCGCACTTCGAACCGAATCACATCCGCCCGGGCATCAACGTGATGGGCCTCAACCAGCTGGCCGGAGTCGTGAGCGGTCGCGCGCACCGCTTCATCCGCGAGAGCGTCGAGCCGCAAGGGCACTTCCGGTATACCTACTTGTGGTTCGACATCGATGCCGCGACCTACAACCGCTTCCTCGAGGAGGATCGCCGGCTCGTTTCGCGGCCCCAGGACCAGGCTGTCTGCGGAAGCGGGGAAGGCGCGCGGCTGGTCGAGCCCTCGAACTGGAAGCACTTCCCGCACCAGCCCGGTGTCCGCGCCTGGCTCGTGTGCTTCGCCACGCAGTCGCGCGTGGATGTCGGCCTGATCGACAAGGGCGGCGGCCTGAATCTCGGGCGGCCGGAGTGGAAGCTGCGCGACTGGGACCGCTTCCGCGCCGGTGAAGAGGCGTGGTACCGGCTCGAGTCCGGCGTCCACTCGCTGGTGGCGCTCGCCCCCGGCGAGTTCCGAGGCCGCTGGCGCAGCGTCGGCGGGCCGCTGCGGATCTGGATGCTCCCGGCCGAGAACCCGTTCCCGAAGAAGTGAGCGCCTACGTCAAGCGCTCGGCGAAACTCGCGAGCATGCGGTAGGTGAGCCCCCAGATCACGAGCCCGTCGACGCGCAGGCACGGGAACTCGAGCGGCGCGCCCGGCTGCTCGTAGCTCAGCACCGAGTGGGCCGCAGGCTGCAGCAGCGCTGCGAGTTCCACCCAATGGACGCTCGTCACCTCGTCGCTCAAGCGAAGCTCCGCGGGGGCGTCGAGGCGAAATGCGAACGGCGCGATCACGAGGTTCATCGGCCGCAGCCGTGCCATCGCCCGCAGTTCGTCCAGCGGGCCAAGAAAACGGGCCTCGCTTTCGAGATCGAGCGCCGTCTCCTCGCGCGTTTCGCGGATCGCTGTCGCCCGCAGGTCGGCGTCGCCCGGTTCGCTGCGCCCGCCCGGGAACGCGATCTGTCCCGACCACGGGTCGTTCGGATGCTCTGCGCGCCGGATGAAGAGCAGCTCGATCCCCGCGGCGCCATCGCGCAGCACCATCGCCACGGCCGCGCGCTGCAGTGCGGCGCTTTCCACGCCTGGCGCGGCCCGGCCCGCGAAGGCGGCGTCGATCGCGGACCAGCTGGAGGTGCTCACGACGCGCCGATTCTAGCCGAGGCCCGCGAGGGCCCCGTGCGCCTGGGTCAGCCACAGGAACGCCATGTTCGGCGCTAGCTGCCCCGTCAGCAGCAAGTGGTCGACCTCGAGGGCGGGCCGGTAGGCGAGTTCGGCGATCTCGGAGGCCTGGGGCCGGAAGCCCGCGAGCGGGATCTCGGTGCGGCCGGCGTAGATGCCGAGGTGATAGAGCACGGTGCGCACGCCCTGGCGATCCGGGGCGTGGCGCACGTCGCGCAGGTTCAGGCGCTCCTCGACCTTGCGCAGCAGCACCACTCGGCGCAGGTCGGCCGTCGCCAGGCGCGCGGCGAACTCGGCCTCCGATGCCAGCAACTCCACCTGCGCCGAGGCCAGATCGTCGAAGAGCTCCTCGCGGCTCTCGCGCACCAGCGCTTCGTCGAAGCTTTCACCCGCGCTCACGTGACCACCGACCGACTTGTCCCAGTAGCCGCCGTTCTCCTTGTCACCCGGCCGCCGCTGCATCAGGAGCTCGCCGCGCCCGTTCACGATCAGCGCGTTGATCGCGCCCACCGGTTGGCCCGAGGCCTTGGCTTCGCGCCGTGGTTTCGAGCCGACGATCCGGCCCGCGGCGTCGTAGACGTTCAGCAGCTCCTCGTGGGCGTCCATCACAGAGCGCCCATGTTACCCTGCACCGGCTCATGGCACCGAGGCTGCGTCTCGTGGCGGCGCTCGTTCTTCTCCAGCTGGCGGCCGGCGCCGCCTCCGCCGCGTCATTTCCGCCGAACCTGAAGTTCCGCACGCTCTCAACACCGCAGCTGATCGTGCACTACCACCAGGGTCTCGAAGCCACGGCTCGCCAAGCCGCGGCACTCGCGACCGAGATCCTCGATCACCACGAGGCGCGCTACGCAGTTTCGGTGCGTCCGGTGCATCTCGTCATCGCCGACACCTCGGACGATCCCAACGGCTTCGCGACACCCTTGCCGTACCCGCTCGTGCACATCCGCGCCGTGCCGCCCGACGGCAGTGACGAGTTCGGCAACCACGACGGCTGGCTGCGCCTGGTGCTGACACACGAGATCGCTCACATCGTGCACCTGGAACAGGCGCGCGGCCTGATCCGCTTCGGTCGTAACCTGTTCGGCCGCGCCCCGTTCCTGTTCCCCAACGGCTTCGCGGCGAGCTGGCTGATCGAGGGGCTCGCGACCTACGAAGAGACGCAGGGCACCGCCTTCGGCCGGGGTCGCAATCCCGACTGGCGCATGGTGCGGCGGATGGCTACGCTCGCGGGCGAGTTCCCCAAGGAGGACCGCGCCACGATCGGGCTCGACGCCTGGCCCGGCGGGCAATCGGCCTACATCTTCGGCGAGGCCTTCGTCCGTGACCTGAGCGAGCAGCTCGGCGACCAGACGCTGCCGGAGATCGCGCGGGTGCACTCGGGCCGCATCATTCCCTACACTGACGAGTGGACCTCCTACACGGTCACGGGCGCTTCATTCCACGCGCGCTGGCAGGAATGGCTGCGTGGCGAGCAGAAGGCGTCGACGCGCGAGGCCGCCGCGATCCGCGCCCGGGGGTTGACGCCTGCGCAGCCGCTGACCCGGCGCGGCATCCGGCAGACGGCCCCCCGCTTCAGCCCCGACGGCTGCTGGATCGCGTACACCAGCCGGACGCTCGACCGCTACGGCGAGATCCGGCTCGTCCGAACGGACGGCACGGATGACCGCCGGCTGTGCCGGCGCAACGGCGGCACGGGCCTCGCGTGGTCGGCCGACGGCAAGACGCTGGTGTTCGACGAGCCGGAGGTGTATCGCACATTCTCGGTCTTTTCCGACCTCCTGGCGGTCGACGTCGCGAGCGGTCGGCGGCGCCGCCTGACGCGCGGCCTGCGCGCCCGGGACCCCGACGTGTCAGGTGAGGGCCGCATCGTCTTCGTGCGCGAGGCGGGCGGAAGCAGCGAGCTGGCCGAGATCGGCCTCGACGGCCAGGGGTTGCGCGTGTTCACGGCGTCGGCGCCGGACACCGAATGGAGCAACCCGCGCTGGAGCCCGTCTGGCGGCCGGGTGGCCGCGGGACGCTGGTCCGCAGGTGGGTTCCTCGATCTGGCGCTCGTCGATCCCGCCACGGGAACGGTTGCCGAAGTGACTCACGACCGAGCCAAGGATGTGGAGCCGACCTGGACTCCCGACGGCCAGCATCTCGTCTTTCGATCCGATCGCGATGGGGTTTCGAACCTGCACGCGGTGCGCCTCGCGGACGGAGCGCGCAGCCGCGTTACGAACGTTCTCGGCGGCGCCTTTGCGCCAGACGTGGACCGAAGCGGCCGGCGGGTCGCCTTCGCGGACTACTCCGCGCAGGGCTATGACGTCCACGTGGCGGATCTCGATCTCGAGGCGGCGCCGGCTGCGGAGCCGTTCGTCGATCGCTACCCGCCCTCGCCAGAGGAGCCTGCGCCGATCACCACGGCGGATCGGCCGTATCGCCCGCTCCCGACCCTGCTGCCGCGCTTCTGGAGCCCCTACGTGCGCGGCATCTTTGGCGGCGAGACGGAGCTGGGGATCGCGACCGGCGGTGTGGACCCGCTGTTTCGCCATGCGTACGGGGCCGCCGTACACGTGGGCCTGGACACGGGTCGCGTGGGCTATCGAGCCTTCTACCAGTACGACCGGTTCCGGCCGACACTGGTGGCCACGATCGAAGACACCAGCGACGCCGTCACTTCGGGTGGCTACTTTCGAAGCCAGGAGCTGAGCCTGCGGGCCTCGGTCCCCGTGATGCGCTCCTTCCGCCTCACCCAGAGTTTCTCGCTCGACTACCGCCGCCGCCGCGAGACGCTCGCGGACAACCCCAAGCCCGGCGAAGGGAACCTGGGCGCCCTGGAGGCTGCCTGGTTGCTTTCGAGCACGCGCCAGTTCCCGTACTCGATCTCACCGGTCGAGGGCCTTCGTCTGCGCCTCGCCTACGCGAAGCAGGCCCCGTCGCTCGGCTCCGACGTCTCTTTGGGCAAGGGCGCCGGCGACGTGCGCTTCTACACGCGCGTGTTTGGGGCGACCGACGCGCTCGCGCTGCGTGCGGGCGGTGGCGCGACGTTCGGCCTTCCGGCCTTCACGCAGTCCTATGCGATCGGCGGCTTTCCCGACGCGAGCCTGCTGGATCTGGTGCGCACGAACCCGGTCGTGCTCCGCGGCTACCCCGACAACGCCTTTCGCGGCCGCAGCCTCGCCTATGGCAACCTCGAGTACCGTGTGCCGCTCGCCCACCCGCAGCGCGGTTTCCGCTCGTACCCGATATTTCTCAGGCATCTGCACGCGAGCGTCTTTTTCGACGCGGGCCAGGTCTGGAACGACACGTTCCACTGGGGCGATTTCAAGAAGAGTGCCGGCGGCGCGCTCGGCGCCGACTGGATCTTGTTCCACCGCGTCCCGCTCACGACACTACTCGGCGTCGCCCACGGCTTCGACGCCCTCGGCGAGACCCAGGTCTACTTCCGCACCGGCCTGAGCTTCTAGTACCCTATCCTCATCGTGGAAGGTTCGGAGTTCGATGAGGTCGCGTTCTTCCGGTCGCTATGCGCGAGCGGCGTCCGCGCTCTACTGATCGGTCGGCGCGCGCTCGTCGTTCTGGGGCTGCCAGTGCTGACTGCCGACTACGATCTCTGGATCCACATCGATGATGCTGCGCTGCTCAACGAACTGGCAGCGGCGTTTGGATTGGCGCCGACCCGCTCGCCGGACGAGGCTCGACGGCGAGGCCGATACTCGCTCGAGAACGATGAGCTCGTCGATGTCCTCGTGGCACGATCGGTGCCGACCATCGATGGATCCGCCGTGGCTTTCGACGAAATCTGGCCGCGCCGGCAAGAGGTGGTCCTGGCGCCCGGGGTCTCGGTTTCAGTGCCAGCCCTCGACGATCTGATCGCGACCAAACGGTTCGCGGCGCGCCCGAAGGATGCGGAGGACATCCGGATGCTCGAGACGCTGCGTTCACGGGAGGGCACGTGAGCCGGCCGCAGCCTGGAGCGGCCCAGATCCTTGTCGACCGCGAGTTGACGCTGGAAGAGTTCCGCGCGTACGAGCTTGCGCCGATGTCCACAAGCGAACGCGACGGCACCCTGGCGCTGGTGGAATGGTTCTGCCGCCGCTATCCGACGCCCGCCGAGCGCCTCGCGTACGTGCGCCGAGCGTATGCTCGCTGGCGGCGCTCGCGCCCTCTGGGCTCCCCCCCACGTCGCTCCGCGCCCGAATGACGCCCGAGCGAATGCGAGGCCGCTCTGGCGCGGGTTCGCGCATGCGCGGAGCCACGCACTAATCAGGCGCTCGTCCGTCGAACACCGCCTCTACTGAATCGTTCACGACTCTGCCGCCGCTGGTGGGGGTAGCTCTATGGGTGAACCAACGCCCAAATGAAAAGCAGGGACGCGATGATGCTAAGCGCACTTCGCACGGCGTGCAGCCGTCCCCAGGCTTCCAGCAGCGCGCGTGTCTCCTGAGAGCCGCGATCCCGTTCAGGTTGCAGCAACTTCTTGTTTGTGGGAAGGATCGCCACAACTGTGAAGGGGATCACTGAAAAGATGAGCAGCGCTCCCCAAAGCCACAGGGCGCCGGTGCTCTGCATCCACTTCGTCACACCGGCAACGGTTGCGAGCGCCGCAAGCGCCACTTGCATGACGGCGGCCCGCTTGTAGCTCGGCGCCCACTGCCTGGCGGCGATCTCGGTTCCGCATGACAGCCGTGCCGGATGCTCGACAAGATTAATGTACACGGCCGCTCCGGCGAACAGCGTGCAAGCCAGCACTGCTACTACGGCTGCAAGCTCAGCCATTTCACTTCTCCCCGCGAGCGCTCAGGCTCGTCTGCTTTCCTCGCGTTTCCCCTGGTGTCGGTCCAACGCTGGGTTGAGCGGGCGAGCGCGCGACCAAGCTCAACATCGCGCGCTCGTCCGCTCCAGCCCACTGCTCGGCGGCCCTGCTCTAGCTGATCGGCGTCTACTTGTACGCGCCGACTCCGCAGACTTGGTTGCCGGCCTTCTTGAAGAAGCTGACCTTGTTCTCCAACCTCTTGCTGACCGGGTTCGTCCAGCGATACTCGAGCGAGCCACCTCCCTTTTCGGCAACCTCCGCCCACTGCTTCCCCACGCTCTCGCCCGCGCTGTTCTTTATGCTGGTGACGTCCGTCCCGAGCGGTACCATCGGGTGAGCGGTGATCTTCTTGTCCGTTCCGTAGCAGAAGACGTACAGGTCGCGATCCCTGAAGGATCCTTTGGGATCATTGAAAGCGGCCAGCGCCTTCTCCTCGCCATCCGTCTGCACAAGCTTGACCGCGCGATCAAGCATGGCCTTTGCCTCCTCCGTCGTCGCCCCCACAGCGCCGAACGCGGGGCCGGCAACGGCGAGCGTCGTCGCGAACAACACAGCCAGGCAGCACTTCACAGCTTCACCTCCGTGCGAACATTGTAGCCCTTCGGAGTGCCCGCCGTCAGGCGGGGCGTTCGCGAGGGCTGGCCATGCGGCTGAGCATCCGCACAATCGAGAGCGAAGCGCGATCGAGCTGAGACCGCCCAGCTCAGCCGAAGCAGGCTGCAGCGACAGGGTCAGCGCGTGGAAACCGCGGCTCTATGAGTGTGCTCGCGATCGATATCGACCGGTCGTCCACGTGCGGACGCCGCCGGCCCGAGTTAGCCGCGCTTGCGCAGCTTGATCCCGCCGTTGACCGTCTCGAGCTCGAGTTGGCGGCCCCCGGAACCGATCGTGCCCTTCATCGAGCGCGGGCCCCACTTGCCCTTCAC
>CAYTWT010000272.1:0-1522 GCA_964442185.1 uncultured Acidobacteriota bacterium | reverse complement strand
CCCCTGGCGTTAACCAGGGGCCGGGCGCGAGAGGGCCTAGTACCTCTGCACTGAGGATTTGACCAGTTGATCTTGGGTTGGGCATAGAGGCGGCAGGGCTTCGGGATCGACCAACACTTTGATGCTTCGTGCGACACCGGGCTGGCGGTGGATCAAACCGGCGCGCTCGAGGGTAAGAACCATCTGGTGGACTGAGGGCGGGCTGACGCGGAAGTGGCGTTGCAGGTCGGCTTCGGCCGGCGGGCGGCCGAGCACGTACGTGTAGGCATGGATGAAGGCGAGATACTGCCCCTGCTTAGGCGTGAAGCCGATTCGGGAAGCGGGGAGACACACACCAGCCATCTGATTCATTTGTTGTGCCCTCACCCTTGGGGGCGGCGATGAATGTACGTTACCGGGTCGAACTGGGCCAGGCCGAGCGCGATGAACTCACCGGATTGCTGAGCGGCGGCAAGCATTCGGCGCGCAAGCTGAAGCGGGCGCAAATCCTGCTGGCGGCCGACGCGGGCGCCAGCGACGAAGCGATCGCCGGCAGCGTCGCGGTCGGCGGCTCGACGGTGTACCGCACCAAGCGCCGCTTCGTGCTCGCCAACCTGGAGGCGGCGCTGAGCGAGGAGCCGCGCTCCGGGGCGGAGCGCAAGCTGACCGGCAAGCAGGAGGCGCTGCTGATCGCGACCGCCTGCTCCAACCCGCCCGAAGGCCGGGCGCGCTGGACCCTGGAACTGCTGGCCGACGCCATGATCGAGCTGACCGAGCACGAGGAGCTGTCACGCGAGACGGTGCGCCGCCGCTTGGCCGAGAACGCGTTGAAGCCGTGGCGCAAGGACATGTGGTGCATCCCCCAGGTCGATGGCGCCTACGTCGCCCGCATGGAGGATGTCCTCGACCTTTACGCCGAGGCACCCGATCCCAGACGCCCGGTGGTGTGCTTCGACGAAAGCCCGACCCAGTTGATCGGCGAGGTGCGCCAGCCGATCCCGGCGGCACCAGGCCAACTTGAACGCTTCGACTGCGAGTACCGCCGCAACGGAACGGTCAACCTGTTCGTCTTTCTCGACGCGCACCGGTCCTGGCGCAAGGTCAAGGTGACGGACCGGCGCACCGCCCGCGACTTCGCCCACTGCATGCGCGACTTGGTCGATATCCACTACCCGCTGGCAGACCTGATCCGCGTCGTGATGGATAACCTGTCGACCCACTCCCCCGGCGCACTGTACGAAACCTTCCCGGCGCCCGAAGCCCACCGTCTGATGCGCCGCCTGGAGTTCCACTACACCCCCAAGCACGCCAGCTGGCTCAACATGGTCGAGATCGAGATCGGCGTGCTACGCGGCCAGTGCCTCGACCGCCGGATCGCTGAGCACGAGCGCCTGGTCGCCGAGATCGCCGCCTGGGAACGCCAGCGAAATGACGCCGGCGCACTCATTGCTTGGATGTTCACAACCGAACGCGCACGGACCAAACTTGCGCGCGCTTATCCAGACACCGCCAAAGAGTCATAATCACTGTGCAGAGGTACTAG
>CAYTWT010000271.1:0-16527 GCA_964442185.1 uncultured Acidobacteriota bacterium | reverse complement strand
TCTCAGTCGCCGGACCGCCGTGACACGTCTTCGTGCCACAGACCGTCATCGCGCAGGTAGGCTACGCCCCGGCGGGAGAGGCGGTCAAGCGAATCTCGTGGCGCGCGTGGCCCGCGTGGCCGTGACACTTAGGGCGCCGCGATCTCACGGCCCTGCTCGTCGATCGGCACGCGCACGACCTCGTGTACCGCCGGCGGGGGCTTGGCGGTCTCGGGCGGGCTGAGGCCGAGGTGATGGAGGATCTTCGAAATGGAGACCTGGTCGTGCAGGTACGCGATGATCTCGAGCTTGCCCCCACATTTCGCGCACGTGAGGGGATCGACGTGGAACACCTTCGAGATGAGCCGCGCCCAGCTCGCGCTGCAGCGGCGCTTCTTGGCGGGCTGCTCTTCAGCCGTGGGCTCTCCCGGTTCGAGGGCGGCGCGATCGCCGCGTACGCGATTGGCATAATAGGCGTAGAAGAGGGTGCGATGTCGCCCGGGGTCCGGGATGTGATCCGCCATTCTCGCCAGCCATTCCAGCGGGTCCATCGATTCGAAGTTTCGCCCGAGAGTCGGATTGTGCTTGAGCCCCTTGTAGATGACCGCCTGCTGGCCGTCGAGGTAGACGAGCCTCTGAAGAGATAGGGGGTTCCGGACCACATACCCGGCCACGGTCTCGAGGGCCTGCGTGTCGTCCGCCGCTATCGCCTCCCCGACGTGTGCGGAAAAGCCCGGATGTCTCCAAGTCAAAGACGAACGTCCGCAAACTGACGGCGGCCACGACCTGAGACCTTACACCGAGAACGCGGGTGGTGCGCCTTGAGCGCGCCCCGCACCGGCCGTCGTCTTGATTGCGGCGGGAAGGACGCCTAGGATCGGCGTCGAGCGTGACGTTCAAGAAGAAACTTCTCGTCGCCTTCTGCATCATGACGGCGCCGCTGGCCGTCGTCGGCGCGCTGGCCCTGTGGAGCGTTCGAGAGCAGAGGGCTACCCTCGGACGCCTGCAGCTGAGCCTCTCGCGGGCGCGGATCTTCGGCGAGGTCGAGTCCTCGACGTACCGAAAGGTCCGGAAGATCCGTGACTACCTCGGCGGTCAGGACCCTGCGGCCAAGGCGGAGTTCGAGCGGCTCGATGCCTTGTCCCGGTCGAAGCTCGCGGAGTGGAAGGCGGCGACCGTGGATCCCGCCGATCTGGGTCTAGTGAGTGGTTTCGAGCGGCTCGACCGCGAGCTCGGCGAGCTGGCCGCCCGCCTCTTCTCGCTGTTCGAGGACGGCCATGGAGAGCAGGCGCTGAGGCTCGTCCAGGAGGACCTGAACGGCCGCCTGCTCCCGTCCCTCGACGGCACGATCACGACGATCTATGCAAGATCGCGGACGCACACCGTCCAGCACGCCTTCGACGACATCGAGGCCAGCGCCCACACGACTACCCTCCTCGTCGTCGTGATCGTCGGCGCCTCCGCGATCTTCAGCGCGCTCCTTTCCATCTTGATTGCGCGGAACCTGGCCCGCCCCGTCGAGGCTCTGAAGGCGATCATGGACCGGGTCGGCGAGGGCGAGTTCGATCAGGCCCAGGCCCTCGACGCCAGCGGGACGGACGAGATCGGCGAGCTGGCCCGGGCTTTCGTGCGGATGGCGGAGCGTCTCAAGCGCGCGCAGCAGGACCTCCGGAACAAGATCGACAGCTTGCGGGAGACGCAATCCCAGCTCGTCCAGTCCGAGAAGCTTGCCTCCCTCGGCCAGATGGCGGCGGCCGTGGCCCACGGCCTCCGGAACCCCCTGGCCAGCATCCGGGCCGCGACGCAGTTGAGCCTGCATCGACTGCCTGCAGCGAGTCCGCTGCGCGAGCACCTCAGCGCCGTGATCGCCGAGGTCGATCGACTCGAGAAGCGGATCGTGCATCTGCTGGACTTCACCAAGCCGGTCGCCTTCTCGCCAGCGCCCACGTCGGTCCAAGGCCTCGTGGAAGGCGTGGTCGGGGTCTTCGACGAGAAGCTCTCGAAGCAGGGGGTGCGCCTCCACCTCGATCTCGATGCCCAGCTCCCGGAGGCGTGGGTCGATGCATCGCAGGTCGAGCAGGCAATCATCGAGATCATGGCGAACGCCCTGGAGGCGATGCCCAGCGGCGGCTCGCTCTCGCTGGCCGCGCGCTTCCGAGAGCAGGGAGCGGACCGGAGCGCCGTCGAGGTCGCCATCGCGGATACGGGCGAAGGCATCCCGGCCTGCGCCATCCCCCGGGTCACCGAGCCCTTCTTCACGACCAAGGCAGATGGCACCGGGCTCGGCCTCGCGATCGCGAAGCGCTTCGTCGAGCAGAACAAGGGGCAGTTCGGCATCTCGAGCGTGGAGGCGAAGGGCACGGTCGTCACCATCACCCTGCCGGTCGGCGAACCGGTCCTTTGATGACGCGCTTCGCAGTCTTGATCGTGGACGACGAGAGAACGCTCGCGCGATCGATCAAGCTCTTCCTCGAGGAGCAGGGCTACGAGGCGGAGGTCGCGAGCGACGGCGACAGCGCGATCCAGCTCCTGGAGAAGATGCACCCGGACCTCGTCTTTCTCGACCTCCGGCTCCCCAAGGTGAGCGGCCTCGAGCTCCTGAAGAGAGTCCGCGCGTACGATCCCTCCGTGGCGGCGGTCATGATGACGGCCCACGGGACCATCGCCAGCGCGGTCGAAGCGATGAAGCTCGGCGCCTTCGACTACGTCACGAAGCCCATCGACCTCGAGGAACTGAGGATCGTGGTCGAGCGGGCACAAGACGACCGCCGTCTGCGCCAGGAGGTGCGCTATTACCGGGAGAAAGAAGCGCGGGGCTTCGAGATCGCGTCCCTCGCGGGCCGCTGCACGGCGATGCAGCAGGTCTTCCGCGAGGTCGAGCACCTCGCCTCGCTCGCCGACGCCCCGGCAGTCCTGTTGACCGGCGAGACCGGAACGGGAAAGAGCCTGGTCGCGCGGACGCTGCACGCGCGGAGCCGGCGGGCGCGTGGCCCGTTCATCGAGGTCGACTGCGCTTCTCTCCCGCCGAGCCTGATCGAGACGGAGCTGTTCGGCTACGAGAAGGGCTCGTTCACCGACGCCAAGGAGTCCAGGATCGGGCTGATCGAGGCGGCGGAGGGGGGGACCGTCTTCCTGGACGAGGTCGGCGACCTCGAGGTCCCGCTCCAGGGGAAGCTGCTCCGCGCCATCGAGGATCGCACGGTGCGGCGCGTGGGGAGCGTGCGGGATCGGAAGGTCGACGCCTGGATCGTCGGGGCGACGAACAAGGACCTCACCGCGATGCTGGCCACGGGGTCGTTCCGCAAGGATCTGTACTACCGTCTGGCCGTGGTCACCCTGCACCTTCCGCGGCTGAGCGAGCGGACGGAGGACATCGGGCTGCTCGCCGAGCTCTTTCTCAAAAGGTTCAGCGCCAAGTACGGCAAGCGCGTCTCGCGGCTGAGCGAGGCTGCGCTTGCGAGCCTGACGGAGTACGACTGGCCCGGCAACGTCCGCGAGCTGGGCCACGCGATCGAGCGCGCCGTGCTCGCCTCGGCGGCGAGCGCGACCGAGCTCGATCCTCGCGCGCTCGGGGCGCTGCCGAAGAGCAAGCCCGCGCCGGGGGGCCTCCCCCCCGAGGGGATCCGCCTCGCGGATTGGGAGCGAGCGATCATCGAGCGGGCCCTCTCGGACGCCCATGGAAACCAAACGAGCGCCGCGCGGCTGCTCGACATCAGCCGGGACACCCTGCGTTATCGGATGGCGAAGTTCAAGATCAAGATGTGACCGGAAAGAGGGGGTGGGGCATATCCCCCAATCGGGTTAGATCACGCATCCGGAAGTTTTTGAAGACACCACTGAATCAGCAACTTAGCTAGCGGGGAGCCGTGGCATGGCACATGCATAGGTCCACAGCGACCCAAAGATTGCGAAGGGGGGTGAGAACAGACCATGGAGTGGACGACACCCGAGTTTGTCGAAGTCAGCATGGACGCCGAGATCGGCCGGTATCAGCAGGACGAGAACCGTCGGTAGTTACCGCTGAGCAGCAAAGCCTTGAGCAGCCCTTCGCCCCGTCGCAGGGGCGGGTGAAGGGCTGCTGTGTTGTGTGGAGGTCGCATTTGCTGGTCCGAGTCCTGGGCTGCGCGGCCGGCGGCGGCTTTCCGCAGTGGAATTGCGGATGCTCCAACTGTCGCGGAGCCCGTGAGGCGAGCATCAAAGCCCGGCCGCGGACACAGGAGTCGGTCGCCGTTTCCGGGGACGCGGCGGCATGGTTCCTTCTGAACGCCTCGCCCGAGATCCGACAGCAGATCGAGGGGTTCCCGCCTCTTCACCCTCGTGCCCCACGGCACAGCCCAATCCAGGGGATCATCCTGACGAACGGCGACCTCGATCACTGCCTGGGACTCCTGTCCCTGCGCGAGTCGCATCCGATCACGGTCTACGCAACCGACGCCGTGCGGCGGGGGTTCACCGAGGGCAACGTGCTCTATCGAACCCTCGAACGCTTCGAGGGCCAGGTGACCTGGCGCCGCCTGAAGCTCGACCGGGAGGAAGAGCTGACGCTCGAGGGCGGCCGCTCGAGCGGTCTCTCGGTCGAGGCGATCGCGGTTCCGGGCAAGCCGCCCGTCCACCTCGAGGGGCTGCAGCCCGCGGACCCCGAGGAGAACGTCGCGCTGCGGATCCGCGAGCGGGCGATGGGCCGGACTCTCGCCTACGCCTCGGCGGTCGGTCGGATCACCCCGGCCGTCCGTGCGGCGCTCGCCGATGCGGACTGCGCGTTCTTCGATGGCACGTTCTGGTCGAGCGACGAGCTGATCGCCGGGGGGCTCGGCACGAAGCGCGCCGATGAGATGGCGCACGTCCCCGTGGGCGGCGGGGGGGGCAGCCTGGAGGGCCTCGCCGGTCTTCGGGTGCCACGCAAGATCTACATCCACATCAACAACACGAACCCCCTCCTGCGCGAGGACGCGTCCGAACGGGCGCTGGCCGAGGCCGCGGGCTGGGAGGTCGCCCGGGACGGCATGGAGATCGAGCTGTGACCGAGACTCCTGCGCTCCTCGGCCCGCAGGAGTTCACCGAACGCCTGAGGAGCGAGGGCGAGCGCCGCTATCACGATCACCACCCGTACCACGTGATGATGCACGAGGGCCGACTCACGCAGCTCCAGCTCCAGCAGTGGGTCCTGAACCGCTACTACTACCAGACCCGCATCCCCATCAAGGACGCGATCATCCTCTCGAAATCCGAGGATCCGGCGTTTCGGCGCCTGTGGATCCACCGTATCCACGATCACGACGGCTCTCAGGATGGCGAGGGCGGTCTCGCCCTCTGGCTGCGGCTGGCCGCCGGCGTCGGGCTCGATCGCGAAGAGGTCGCGAGCTGCCGCTCCGTGCTCCCCGGGGTCCGCTTCGCCTGCGACAGCTACGTGGAGCTGGTGCGTCAGCGCCCGCTCGTCGAGGCTGTAGCTTCGTCGCTCACCGAGTTCTTCGCGCCCGATCTGATGTCCCGGCGCATCCTCGCGTGGGAGAAGCACTATCCTTGGGTGAGCCCCGACGTCCTCGGGTACTTCCGGACCCGGGTCACGCGGGCCCGCGACGATTCCCAGGAGGCGATCGACTTCGTGGTGCGCCAAGCCACGACCTACGCGGCCCAGGAGCGCTGCGTGGACGCCCTGATCCGGAAGACCGAGGTGCTCTGGCACCTGCTCGACTGCGTCTATGCAGCCTACGTCGAGCCCGCGTGGGGTCCGCGCCAGTGATCCCCGCCGACGCCCGGCCCCGCCTGGCCCCGAAGGCACGGCTCCGGTTCGATCGCAAGACCGAGCGCTACCTGCTGCTCTACCCCGAGAAAGGGCTCGAGCTCAACCCCACGGGGGCCGACATCGTGCAGCTCTGTACAGGAGAGCACACGATCAGCGAGATCGTGGAGCGCCTCGCCGACAAGTACTCGAAGCAGCCGCGGGCAGCCATCGAGGGCGAGATGCAGGCTTTCCTGGCCGCTCTGGCGGAGCGAGGGCTCGTGGGGTACGGGGCATGACCGAAGCGTACCGGCCCTACACGCTGATCGCCGAGCTGACGTACAAGTGTCCATTGCGCTGCGTGTACTGCTCGAACCCGCTGGACTTTGCGCGCCACGCCCAGGAGCTGGACACGCAGACGTGGCGGCGGGTCTTCCGCGAGGCGGAAGCCCTCGGTGTCGTGCAGGTCCACCTGACCGGCGGAGAGCCCCTCGTCCGCAGCGATCTCGAGCCGCTCATCGAGGAGGCGCGGGCCCTCGACCTTTACACCAACCTGATCACGAGCGGCATCCCGCTGACTCGCGAGCGCTTGGCGGGCTTCCGCCAGCTCGGCCTGGACAACGTGCAGGTGTCGATCCAGGACGTCGCCGCCCCGGCGTCCGACCGCATCGCCGGGCTAAGCTCCTTCGACCGCAAGCTCGCGGTGGCGGGCTGGGTGAAGGAGTTGGGTTTCCCGCTCACGCTCAACATGGTGCTGCATCGCGACAACCTCGACCGCATCGACGAGGTGGTGGCACTCGCCGAGTCCTTGGGCGCCGATCGGTTGGAGTTGGCCAATACGCAATATCTCGGCTGGGCGCTCTTGAACCGGGCGGCGCTGCTGCCCACGCGCGCGCAGCTCGATCGCGCGCGAAACGCGGCGGCGGCGGCCAGGGAGCGCCTCAAAGGCCGGATGGAAGTGCTGTTCGTGCTACCCGACTACTACTCGGAGTTCCCGAAGGCGTGCATGGACGGATGGGGCCGCCGCTTCGTCTTAATCAGCCCGGACGGCCTCGCGCTTCCCTGCCACGTCGCGCACACGCTCCCCGGCATCGAGTTCGACAACGTTCGCGCGCACCCTCTCGAGGAGATCTGGCGCGATTCTGCGGGTTTCAACCAGTACCGCGGCGAGGAGTGGATGCCCGAGCCCTGCCGGAGCTGCGACCGTCGGGCGATCGACTACGGCGGCTGCCGATGCCAGGCTTTCCACCTCACCGGCAACGCCGCGGCGACGGATCCCGCGTGCTCCCTCGCGCCCCAGCACCGGCTCGTCGAAGAAGCGCGAGAGCGGGCGGACCGCGAAGCGGAGAGTCCCGTGGAGCTCCAATACCGGACGGCGTCGCCGGCCCTCCGGACGTGACCAGGCGGAAGAGGGTGGACGCGAGCCTCTGGATCCTGCTGGCGCTGGTGGGGGTTGCCCTGGTTGTTGCGTTCGTCAAAGGCCCGACGCTGCCCGTGCAGGGTCTAGCCGCGAGCGCCCGGCTCTTCCGCGGAGTCTGGATCGAGCTTGCGCTCGGGTTCCTGCTGGCAGGTCTGCTGGAAGTGCTGCTGCCCCAGCCCGCGATCTCCCGATGGCTCGGCGCCGAGCACCCCGCGCGCGGCATCCTGGTCGGCTGGGGGGCCGGTCTCATCATCCCCGGTGGGCCCTACCTCGTCTTTCCTGCCGTCGCCAACCTGTTCCGCAACGGCGCGGCGCCCGGCCCGCTCATCGCGCTGGTGACGGCGAAGACGCTCGTCAGCCCAATCCGCATGCTGACCTACGAGGCGCCGCTGCTCGGCTGGCCGCTGACACTGGCCCGCTTCATCCCTGGCGTGCTGCTGCCGCCGTTCATGGGGCTCGTGGGTCAGTGGCTGTTCGCGGTGTTCACGCGAAAGTAGACTCGAGCTCGGCGGGCGTCGGGTCGGTGCGAACGGACACCCGACAAGGCGGGCCTTGCCGCTCAGGCGCACGGCTGAGGGAGATGTTGAGGGCAGGAGCCCTCCTCGTCACCCACGACGACGTCTGCTAGAGCCCCCGACGTCGGCGTCGCCCTCAGGCGTGCGGAAGCAAATGGCCATGGTTGGCGCTTTTCCTCCTGCGGCGTGCCGAGCAGGCAGTACAGCCGAAGCAGCGACGTCTCTTAAGGGAAGAGCGGCCGAGTCGGCTTCGCCAACTCAACGCTGCCCTGGGTGCCCTGGGGGCGGCCCTTGAGCCGGCTGGACCGAGCTGCTAGATTTGGGCAGCCAGGAATTCCGGTCGGAGGTCCCATGGCGGCCATGCGACTCAACGTCAACGGCAAGACCCACAGCGTCGACGTGGATGCGGACACGCCGCTGCTCTGGGTGCTGCGAGACAACCTGGGGCTCACCGGCACCAAGTTCGGCTGCGGGATGGCCCTGTGCGGTGTCTGCACCATCCACCTGAACGGCCGAGCCGTACGCTCCTGTGTGACGCTCGTTTCCGAGGGCGCCTCGGGCCGCATCACGACCATCGAGGGCCTCTCCTCCGGTCGCAGAAACGCGATCCAAGAGGCCTGGATCGACGAGGAAGTCCCCCAGTGCGGCTACTGTCAACCCGGACAGATCATGCAGGCTGCGGCGCTGCTCCACGAGAAGCCGAACCCCACCGACGCCGATATCGACGCCGCCATGGCCGGCAACCTATGCCGCTGCGGGACCTACCAGCGCATCCGCAGCGCCGTCAAGCGTGCGGCGAAGGGAGGGACGCGATGAGCCGCGGACCGGGCGTGGACCGGCGCGATTTCCTCAAGACCGGTGCGGTGGCGGGCACGGGCCTCGTCCTGGGGTTCTATCTCGAAGGCCCCCCGGGCTCAGCCGAAGCTGCGGAGCCCTTCGTCCCCAATGCCTGGATCCGCATCGGGACTGACGGCGTGGTGACCGTCATCGTGGCCCGATCCGAGATGGGACAGGGGATCCTCACCACCCTCCCCATGTTAGTGGCGGAGGAGCTGGAGGCGGACTGGTCCACCATCCGGGTCGAGCAGGCGTTGGCCGACTCGGCCTTCGGCCGTCACCAGTCCACCAACGCGAGCCGCAGCATCCGGGAATCGTGGGATGTGCTCCGCCAGGCCGGCGCGTCCGCGCGGGAAATGCTCATCTCGGCCGCCGCCCAGACCTGGGGAGTGGACCGGCGCACCTGTCGTGCCCGGAGCAACGCTGTAATCCACGAGTCGACGGGGAAACGGCTGTCCTATGGCGCTCTGGCCAGCCGGGCGACGCTTCCGGTTCCCAAGAACCCGCCGCTCAAGGATCCTGCGAGCTTTCGCCTGATCGGCACCCGGATTCCCCGGGTAGACACGCCCGCCAAGGTCAACGGGACGGCCGTGTACGGTCTGGACGCCAAGGTCCCCGGGATGCTCTACGCCACCGTAACTCGATGCCCGGTCTTCGGCGGAACGGTCGACCGGTGCGACGCCACTCGCGCCACTGCGGTCCCCGGCGTGCGACGGGTGATCGATCTGAAGGACCGGGTGGGTGTGGTCGCGGAGTCCACCTGGGCCGCGCTGGAGGGTAAGCGAGCGCTCGACACTTCTTGGCGCTACGGAGGAACGCAAGCAGACCTGAGCAGCCACGAGATCTCTCGCCGGTTCGCCGCGGCGGCGGACACGGAGGGGATCGTTGGCCTGCGCGAGGGCGACGTCACTACCGCGCTCGCCGGCGCCACCCGGCAGCTTGAGGCGGTGTACCAGCTGCCTTTCGAGGCCCACGCGTGTCTCGAGCCGCTCACCTGTACCGCCGAGGTGCGCGGTGACCGTTGCGAGATCTGGCTCCCTACCCAGACGCCGCTCTCGGTGCAGGGTCTCGCCGCTAGGCTCACGGGCCTGGATCGTCAGTCGGTTGTGGTCCACCCCCTACTACTCGGCGGCGGCTTCGGCCGGAAGCAGATGGACGACTACGTCGCGGACGCGGTCGAGCTATCCAAGGCGGTCTCCGCCCCGGTCAAGGTCACCTGGACCCGGGAAGAGGACCTCCAGCACGACTACTACCGGCCGGCGAGCTACCACCGTCTGCGCGGAGGACTCGATGCGACCGGCCGCCCGGTCGCGTGGAGCCACCGCATGGTCGGCCCTTCGAGCTCGGCTCAGAACTGGGAGGAGGACGTCGCCCGCGGCCAGCCCTGGCCTGGAGTCAGCGCCGAGCAGATGCGGGCGGCGGGGGCACGGGAGGCGATGGAAGGGGCAACGGAGTTGCCGTACGGCATTCCCAATCTCCAGATCGACTACGTCATGGTGAACACTCCGGTGCCGGTCGGCTGGTGGCGCTCGGTCTACTACTCGCAGAACGGCTTCGTGAACGAGTGCTTCCTCGACGAGCTGGCTGTGGCCGGAGGTCTGGATCCCTATCAACTTCGCCGGAGTCTGATTGGTGCCCTGGGCCCGGCCCGGCCCAGGAAGGACTGCGAACGCTGGGGCGGCGATGGCATGATCGCCGACCGCTCCTGCTCCCCTGATCCTGCCCGCATGGGACGGGTGCTCGACCTGGTCGCCGAGAAGGCGGGCTGGGGTACCCCCCCGCGCGAGGGACAGGCGCGGGGGATAGCCGCGGTCCCTTATCTCTCCTGCGATACCTATGTGGCCCAAGTGGCGGAGGTCTCGGTCTCAACGGCGGGGGATGTGCGGGTGCATCGGGTCGTCTGTGCGGTGGACTGCGGCCTAGCGGTGAATCCCGGGATCGTGGAGGCTCAGATGGAGGGGGCGATCGTGTATGGGCTGACGGCAGCACTGCGGGGCGGAATCACGATCGAGCAGGGTCGGGTAAAGCAGAGCAACTTCCACGACTATCCCATGCTCCGGATGCCCGAGATGCCGCGGATCGAAGTCCACATCGTTCCCAGCACCGAAGCACCTGGGGGCGCGGGCGAGGCGGGAGTGCCGCCGGTCGCGCCGGCGGTGTGCAACGCGGTCTTCGCCGCGACCGGCCAGCGGATCCGCGAGCTGCCCATCGAACCCGCGAGGCTGCGCCGGCGGACCTGAGGCCCGCGGCGGTCAGTCACCGAAGGCAGCGCGAGGCCAGCGAGTTACCGGTCCGACCCCGGCGCCCGACCACCAGAGCGGCGGCAGGGGCCGCCGCCGGGGCCAGCGCTCGGTCAAGTCGTCGCCGGCGAACGTCACGACTTAGTTAGAGTTAGACGTCGCGTCCTGTGCCGGCCGCGTAGCACATCGGGACGCGCCAGATCGGCCGCATGCTGACCTACGAGGCGCCGCTGCTAAGCGGGCCGCTGACACTGGCCCGCTTCATCCCTGGCGTGCTGCTGCCGCCGTTCATGGGGCTCGCGGGTCAGTCGCTGTTCGCGATGTTCACGCGAAAGTAGACTCTCGGGATCGTCGCGGCCCATCAGGAAGTCACCCCGCGGCGGTGTAGAATCAGATGTGTCCGAATCGTACGATTGGAGAAACGATGACCAAGCTCGCCGCTAGCCAGGCCCGGGACGCTTTCTCGGACACCCTGAACCGCGTAGCCTACCGTGGGGAGCGCATCGTGTTGCGCCGTCGGGGGAAGGACCTCGCTGCCATCGTTCCCATCGAGGACTTGAACCTCATCCAGAAAACGGAGGATGAGATCGACCTGCGCAAGGCGAAGAGGGCTCTTGCCGATATGAGGCGCAAGGGCCTGAAGCCGGTTCCCTACGAGCAAGTGCGCCGACGGCTGGGCCTCAAGTAGTTGGCCACGCGCTACCGCGTCCAACTCCTCCCGCAGGCGGAGCGGGAGCTGGCGGCGTTGCCCCGGGAGGCGCAGCAGAGGATCGACGTCAAGATCAAGTCGCTCGCCGACCACCCCCGCCCGCCCGGAGTCGAAAAGCTCGCCGGCGCGGAGGGGCTCTATCGCGTCCGCGTGGGGGACTATCGCGTCGTCTACAGTATCCACTCCGACGTGCTCCTCGTGCTGGTGGTGCGCATCGGGCACCGGGGGGAGGTGTACCAGAGGCTGCGTAAGCATCGAGGCAAGTAGGACAAGCGCGGCCGGCGCTCGACTCACTGGTGAATGATCCGGGCCAGCGCCGGACGGGAGCGAGCTTTCTGAGCTCCTCGAGCCAGCCGCTGACGAGGTACAGCTTGCGGCGCTCATCCGCGGGCACGTTCTTCACCACACGACATGCTGGTCGCGAACCCGCGGTCGGTGTCAGGCGGCGAGCTCGTAGGAATTCGGCGCCAACGCGTCGAAGAGCGCACGTGGGTGTGCATTGCAGAAGTTGCGATTCGCCACGTCGGCGACCATCGCGGTTGTGCCGTGACGATAGAAGAGTTCGCCACCGTCTCCAGACCAGTGCGGCTCGCTTCCACCCGTCGTGGATACCTTGCAAGTTGGTCCCGGACCTGGGTACCCCCGGGCAGGTAGACCACGCCCGGCCGCAGCCTATCGCCATCCGTGGCCTCAATCCTCGGGCGAAACGTATTGGGCGAGTTGCCGATCTTCCGGCCGCGTGTCGACTGCCAAGGCGCCGAGGTTTCGGGCAATGGCTTCGATCCGCTCCTGGCCGGCGCCGCGAGGCACGTCGCCGAACAGGATCACACGCTGCCGGTCCACGACGATCTGCACCTGCCAGCAGGGCTCGTCGTTGGGCGCGAGGACGCCCCCGTAGTAGATCGATTCAAAGAGCCGCCGCCGCAACGAGTCGTCGGCAGGCGACGATGACTGGACATCGATCTCGTTGCGCACGCCGAGCACGCCCGGAAGCCGCGCCACTCGGGCCGCGATCGCCTCGCGACGGTGCCGCCGCTCGACCGATCCCCGGAGCTGGACGTAGCCGCCGTCCACGTCGACCACCACATGGTCGAAGACGGTCAGGAACGGGTTGCTCCGAATCGCTTGCTCGGCCGCGCGGCGGATCTGATCGTCGCCTGCCTCCCCGATCACGCCCGCGAAGACGTGCAAGGCCCCGGCCAGCACCAACCCGGCAACCCCGAACAAGGTCTTCCGAAAGGATCCGAACGTGTGTTCCGTCTCTTTCGTCGTCATCGTCCCCACCCGCCGGAGATCGCGGCCTCCGCCTTTCATGCTGGGAAGGTAGGCTCAGGAGTCGCCCGAGAGTAGTCAGTAACAGTGACGCGGCTCGTGCAGTCGACGGCCAGGTAACTGTTACTAACTCTTCAGGCGCGGACCCGGAGCGTAGATTGCCAAGGAAGAGACAAGGGAGCCGAGGGCGGCGGAAGTCAAACGACTTCCCCCGCAAGCTCGGCGCCCAGGTCCGGAGGGTGGAGGCCATGAGCGCAATACCGAAGCTCCGAGAGTACGCGAGTTACCCGATAGGGCCTGCGGCCGGCGTGCCGCCGTCCTCGGGGCAGACGGAGATGGGGGCGGCGATCGCACGCGTGCGGGAGGGGGCGTCCCGCTTCGCGAAGCTTTCCCTCGAGGAGCGCATCGCGCTCGCCCAGTCGATGCAGCAAGGCCTGCTCCGGGTCGCAGACCGGATGGTCACGGCGAGCTGCGAAGCCAAGGGCATCGCGCGTCGCGGGCCGCTCGAGGCCGAGGAGTGGGCGACGGGGCCGTGGGGCGTCGTGCGGCAGCTCCGCCTGGTCCGTGAATCGCTGAACGCCCTAAAGCGTTCCGGAAATACCCCCGTCGGCCGACTGGGCCGGACCATCGACGACCGTCTGTCCGTGCGTGTCTTCCCCGGCAACGCCATCGACGGCATGTTGTTCAAGGACGTGACCGTGGACGTGCACCTTCAGGCCGGGGTCACTGCAGCTGCGCTGGACGCGACCCGTGCCCCTTTCTACAAGACCCCCCATCAGGGGCGCGTGGCGCTGATCCTGGCCGCCGGCAACATCGCCGCCATCGGCGCGATGGACGTCGTCACTAAGCTCTTCAACGAGGGCACGGTGTGCGTGCTCAAGCTCAATCCCGTGAACGCCTATCTCGGCCCGTTCCTCGAGGAGGCGTTCGCGGAAGCGGTCAGGCGCAACTTCCTGGCGCTCGTCTACGGCGGCGTCGAGGAAGCCCGCTACCTCGTCTACCACGATGGCATCGATGAGGTGCACCTCACGGGCTCCAACCGGACCCACGACGCCATCGTCTGGGGTCCCCCCGGGCCGCAACAGGCGGAACGGCGGCGGCGCAATGAGCCGCTGCTCAAGAAGCCGATCTCGTCGGAGCTCGGCAACGTTTCGCCGGTCATCGTGGTGCCGGGCCCCTACACCGACAAGGAGCTGCGTTTCCAGGCGGAGGATGCCGCCGCCTACTTCGTGATGAACGCGTCGTTCCTCTGCAACGCCGCCACGACGCTGGTCACGCCCGCGGGGTGGGGCGGCAGCGACAAGTTCCTGGCCTACGTCCAGGAGGTGTGTGCGTCGGTGGCGCCTCGCCAGGCGTATTACCCGGGGACCGAGGACCGGTGGCGGGCGCTGACCGCAGGCCGCCCGCGCGTCAAGCACGTGGGAAGCCCTTCCCCCGGCGCCCTGCCGTGGAGCTTCGTGAGCGGCCTCGATCCCTCGGCCGAGGACGAGCCTCTCTATCGGGACGAGCGCTTCTGCTCAGTCCTGTCCGACGTCCGGGTCGGCTCCGCCGATCCGGTCGAGTTCCTGGACCAGGCGGTCGCCTTCGCCAACGAGCGCTTGTGGGGGACGCTCGCCGCCACCCTGGTCGTGCATCCGAAGACGCTCGCGGATCCGCGGCTCCGTGAGGCCGTGGAGCGCGCCATCACTCGCCTCCGCTACGGCACGGTCGGGGTGAACGGCTACTCGGGCCTCTCGTTCGTGTTTGCGTCGCCTCCCTGGGGCGCCTATCCCGGCGCCGGGCTCGACGACATCCAGAGCGGGCGCGGGTTCGTGCACAACACCTCCATGCTGGAAGGTGTCGAGAAGGTGGTGATGCGCTGTCCGCTCACGGCCTTCCCAAAGCCCGGCTATTTCCCGAGCCATCGCACGACCCACACGATGACGCGGCGGCTCGTGGCCATGGAGCAGAACGCGAGCTGGGCGAAGGTCCCCGGGATCGTGCTCGCGGCGATGCGGGGCTGAGTTCTGGGGCTATGGTGGAAACTTCACGCGGGCGAGGTGCGCGAGTCCCTCCCAGCGGAGACGCAGGTCCTCGTCCAGCCACATGGACCGAACGGCCGTTCGGCGGCCGCCGGTGAGCGCGAGCAGCTCCTCGCGGGCGAGCTTGGCCTCGTCCTCGCGTCCGAGCAGTGTGTAGAGGAGGCAGAGATAGAACTGATTGGGGATGAATACCTTTCGCAGCTCCACACCGCGTCTACAAGCCTCGATGGCCTTCTCGTAGTCCTCCAGCACGGCGTAGCACTGGCCCAAGGCGAATTGGTAGAAGCTTGATGGGTATGGGTTGAGCCGCATGCCGTTCTCGATGGAGTGCAGCGCCTCCTCGCCACGCCCGGCCGCGGAGAGGCTGAGCGACAGAAACAGGTGGGCGTCGGCGCTGTTCGGATCCATGGCCACGGCGCGCCAGCCGGCGGCGATGGAGGCCTCGCCCTGCCTCCGCCAGAGCTGGACCCAGCAGAGCACGGCCTGCCCATACGGCATCTGCGGCGCCAGATCGGTCGCCGCGCGCGCATGCTCGAAGGCCTGCTCGAGGCAAGCCGGGCTCGTGTCCCAAAGCATGGCCCATTGAAACACCAGGGCCCTGGCGAGCCAGGCATGAGCCAGGCCGTAAGGGGGATCCACCTCCACCGCCTTCGCAAACAGCGCCAGCGCCTCGGTGGTGGCCTCCTGACTGTACGACCAGAAGCGCTCCAGCCCCCGCAGCAGGCAGTCGTGGGCCTCGAAGCTCGGCGCTCCCCCGTGGCCGAGAAGGGGCTCCTGCTCGAGGGGGGTCAGCCTCACCTGCAAGACCGCGACGATGCTGCGGACGACGGCGTCCTGCACTGCGAAGACGTCCTTCAGCTCGCGCTCGTACCGCTCCGCCCAAAGGTTGGCGCCGGACACGGCGTCGATGAGCTGAGCGCTGACGCGTACCTGTTCAGCGGATCGCTGGACGCTGCCCTCGACGAGGTAGCGGACGCCCAGCTCCCTCGCGATCTCCTCGGCGCGCTTCGCCACGCCCCTGTAAGCGAACGCGGAATGGCGGGAGATCACGACCAGACCGGAGAGCCTGGAAAGCTCGGTGGTCAGATCTTCGGTAATGCCGTCGGCGAAGTATTGCTGCGCCGGATCCGGGCTCAGGTTGATGAACGGCAGCACGACCACGGACGGCCGATCCTCGACCCTGGGCCGCGCCGGCTCCGCGCTCCGGATCTCACTGGCGCTGTCGGCTGCGCGTGTCCGTCTCTCGGCGCGGGGGGCCGGGCCCGTGTGGTCGGGTTGAAACTCGATGCGAACGGCGTAGCCGCCCTTGGGAACCTCGAGACGGGCCGCGTCCCGGCTACCCTCGCCGTCGTAGTACTCGCGCAGCTTCGCCCGCAGCCGCGTGGCCTCGACGCGTACGATGGCATCCAGCATGGGATCGAAATCGCGATCGCGCTCGAACACCTCGACGCCGATCGTGTAGCCCTTGAGCCGCTCGGCGTTGCCTCCCAGGGTCTCGTCGACCAGGTAGCGCAGGAATCGCTGCTGGCGCGGAGCATGGGCGAGGATCGGGCTTGCGAGGACCTTCTCCAGGCAAGCGCGAACGCGAGCCTTTTCCGCCTCGCTCCACTGGCGATCGAGCTTGACTGTGGACATGGTTCGACAGTCCTGCTTAGCGTGACGGCTTCGGCTCGCGACCTACGCCGCCCGGAAGACCGCGATGAGCGTCGCCAGGTTCTCCGCCTCCTGAGCGAGGCCCGCCGTGGCCACCGACATCTCCTGAACGGTCGCCCGGTTGTCGTGGGCGATCTCCAGGATATTCCTCATGGCTTTCAC
>CAYTWT010000270.1:0-25213 GCA_964442185.1 uncultured Acidobacteriota bacterium | reverse complement strand
GCACGGATCGCGGCCGGCAGCGGCAACGACTTTCGGGCCGTGAAGTCGTAGTAGACGAGCGTCTTCTTCGCCTCGGCCACGAGGCGTTCGCTCGCGCGCTCCGCCACGCGGAACTCCATCACGAACGACGCTCGCCGAAGCGAGACCACGCGCACACCGACCACGACTGATTCCCCGAAGAAGAGCGGCGAGCGATACTCGATCTCGGTGCGCGCCAGGATCATGTCCAAGGACGCGAGCCCGCTGCGCTCCGTCACCTGCAGCCAGTAGGCGATGCGGGCCGATTCCAGGTACGTGAGGAACACGGCGTTGTTGACGTGGCCCAGCGCGTCGAGGTCGGCGAAGCGAATCTCGACCGGATACTGGAAGCGAAAGCCGCTCAGCATTCTTCTTTCTGCGCTTCAGCCAACTCCTCTTCCACGAGTGTCGCCCACTGCGCAAGGATCGCATCGGGACAACGCTCGAGGCCTTCGCTCGCGAGGTCGAGCGCCTGCTGGTACTGGCGCATCTCGCGCAGGCACCAGACCAGCGTCAGGTAGACGGAGGCGGCATGCCGGAAGTTGTCGCCCACGCCCAGCAGCGACCGCGCCTGCTGTGCGGCGACGAGCGCTGCTTCGTCACGACCCAGGGCGTGCAGGCACCGCGCCAGGCCGTTCCCGGCCTCGGCCGATTCCGGCGCCGCCAGCCTGGCCCGCTCGTAGAACGAGAGCGCGTCCTCGCCGTCTCGCGCATCCAAGCGAAGCTGGCCCTTGAGCAGGAGCGCGCTCACATGGGCGGGCTCGCGCTCCAGCAGGCGGTCGAGGATTTCGGAGGCCTGGGCGGCCTGACCGCGCGCGGCCAGCAGCCTGGCGGTTTCGAAAGCTATCGGAGGGGTACTGGAAGACATGCACCCCCCTGGCTCACTAACGTGGGACGCGAACGCGGGGGTAGAAGCGCCGCAGGTAGTCCTTGAGCGCCTCCGCCGTACTCGTGAAGGCGAGCTCTTCCCAGGGGATCTGTTCCGGCGGGAAGGCGGTCACGTCCTCGGCCTCGGCGCCGACCTGCAGCTCGCCGCCGATCACGTCGGCGGCGTAGACCACCACCACCACGTCCTCGTTCGGATACGAGTAGACGTCCACGACGCCGGTCACGCTGACGCGCAGCCCGACCTCCTCGAAGGTCTCGCGCACCGCGGCCTGCGGCACGCTCTCGCCGCGATCCACGAAGCCGCCGGGGAACACCCACTTGCCGAACTGCGGCTGGATGCCGCGGCGCAAGAGCACGACGCCGCCGTCGACGACGCAGACCGTGCACGCCGCCACCTTGGGATCGAGATAGAACACGAAGCCGCAGGCGCTGCACACGAGCCGTTCAGGCTCGCCTTCCCGCAACATGCGTGAGACGAGGTTCGCGCCGCACTTCGGGCAATAGCGAAAGGGCAAGGCGCCGGTCGTTTGGCTCATCTGCCCCGGATTATAGACGCGAGAGCCGCGGGGAATCGAGTACACTGTGCGCCTCATGATCGCAGGCTTGGCGAAGGAGTCCGATGCCGGCGAGCGACGCGTGGCGCTGGTGCCCGCCAACCTGACGGCCCTCCAGAAGCTGGGCGTCGAGGTGCTGATCGAACCAGGCGCCGGCGCCGCGGCCGGCTTCCCCGACGCGGCGTACGTGGAGAAGGGCGGGAAGCTGGCCGCCTCGCGACAGGAAGTCTTTGCCGGGGCCGACCTGCTGCTGCGCGTGCGCGGCCTCTCGGGCGCCGCCGACGACGATCTGGCACTGCTGAAGAAGGGCCAGACCCTGGTCGGCTTGCTGGAGCCGCTGGCGGCGCCGCAAGGCATCAAGCGCCTCGCGCAGCGTGGCGCCACGGCCTTTGCCCTGGAACTGGTGCCGCGCATCACCCGCGCCCAGTCGATGGACGTGCTCTCGTCCATGGCCACGCTGGTCGGATACAAGGCCGTCCTGCTGGCGGCGAACGCGCTGCCCCGCATCTTCCCGCTGCTGATGACGGCGGGTGGCACGATCACGCCGGCGCGCGTGTTCGTGATCGGGGCCGGCGTCGCGGGCCTGCAGGCGATCGCCACGGCGCGCCGGCTGGGCGCTCTGGTCGAGGCCTACGACGTCCGGCCGGCGGTCAAGGAGCAGGTCGAGAGCCTGGGCGCCAAGTTCGTGGAGTTGCCGCTCGAGAGCGGCGATTCCCAGGACCAGGGCGGCTACGCCAAGGCGATGGACGAGGCCTTCTACCAGAAGCAGCGCGAGACCATGGCCCGCGTCGTGGCTGGCTGCGACGTGGTGATCGCCACTGCTGCGGTGCCGGGCAAGAAGGCGCCGGTGCTGGTCACGGCTGAGATGCTCGCAACGATGCGGCCGGGATCGGTGATCGTGGACCTCGCGGCCGAGCAGGGTGGCAACTGCGAGGTGACGCGCGCGGGCGAGACGCTGACGCACCAGGGCGTGAGCGTGATCGGCCCGCTCAACCTGGCTGCCACGGTCCCGCACCCGGCCAGCCAGATGTACGGCAAGAACTTGTCGAACTTCCTGGCGCTACTCGTCAAGAACGGGACCCTCAGCGTGAACAGCGAGGACGAGATCCTCCGCGAGACGCTGGTGACACGCGATGGCGAGGTCGTCCACGGCCGGGTCCGCGAGGCCCTGGGCTTGCCCGCGCCCGTCACCGCGTAGGAGGGGGACGGCCGCTGCAGGTCCTCGTCCGCTACCACGAGATCGCCCTGAAGGGCCGCAACCGGCCCTTCTTCGTCGATAAGCTCGTCGATCATCTCAGGAAGGCCACGGCCGACCTTGGCGAGATTCGCGTCCGCGGCTACGCGGGGCGGGTCGTAATCGAGGCCCCGGACGACGTGGCATGGGACGCGCTCCGCGAGCGGATCCGGCGCGTCTTCGGGCTCGCGAACTTCTCGCGCGTCTACGACGCGCCCCGCGACATCGAAGGCCTGGGCGCCGCCGTGCTGGCGGCGCTCCAGGGCAGGACGATCGGTTCGTTTCGGGTGGCCACCCGGCGCTCGGACAAGCAGTTCCCGCTGTGTTCGGCCGAGATCGACCGGAGCCTGGGTGCTACGGTGGCAAGTGCGACCGGGGCCCCCGTGGACCTGGGCGACCCGAAGACGACGATCTACGTCGAGGTCCTCCACGACCGGATCCTGTTTTCGTTCGAGCGCCTGCCCGGTCCAGGCGGCTTTCCCGTCGGCTCGGCGGGCCGCGTGATGGCGCTGCTTTCGGGCGGGATCGATTCGCCGGTGGCCGCCTGGCGCATGATGAAGCGCGGCTGCAGCGTGCAGCTCGTGAGCTTTCACGCCTTCCCGCTGCAGGACCACACGATGATCGACAAGGTGCGTGAGCTGGCCGAGATCCTGACCCGCTGGCAGCTCAGGACCCGGCTCTTCCTGGTGCCCTTCGGCACTGTTCAGCAGACGATCGTGGCCTCGTGTCCCGCACCGCTGCGGGTCGTCCTCTACCGCCGCTTCATGCTGCGCATCGCCGAGCTCCTGGCCACGCGCCATCAGGCAAAGGCGCTGGTCACGGGCGAGAGCCTCGGCCAGGTCGCCTCGCAGACCCTCGACAACCTGGCCGTGATCGGCGCGGTGGTGAGGCTGCCTGTGCTGCGGCCGCTCGTCGGGATGGACAAGGACGAGATCACGGTCGAGGCCCAGCGCCTCGGCAGCTTCGACGTCAGCACGCTGCCCGACCAGGATTGCTGCCAGCTCTTCGTGCCGCGCAGCCCAGCGCTCGCGGCGACTCTCGAGCAGACGCAGCGGGCGGAACAGGCGCTGGACGTGGCCGGCCTGGTGGCCGCGGCCGTGGCCGCCACCGAGGAAGAGCGGCGGCGCTTCCCTAAGTTATAATTGGGCACTCTCTTGATCCCTTTGGAGCAGCCGAAAACCGGCTCGCGAGCGCTCTTCGCGCAGTTCGTCTCGCGCCCCGACGAGGAGATCGACCTCGCCGCCGCAGCGCTGCTGATCGCCCGAGAGGAGTACCCCGAGCTCGAGATCGAGCGCTACCTCGAAAGGCTGGACGACCTCGCCGGCGAGCTGGGCCGGCGCGTGAGCGAGTCCGCCACCACGCGGGTGGCCGCGGGCTTGTCGCAACTGCTCTTCACCGAGGAGGGGTTTCACGGCAACTCGAACGACTACTACGATCCGAAGAACAGCTTCCTGAACGACGTCCTCGACCGCCGCACGGGCATCCCCATTTCGCTCTCCGCGGTCTACATCGAGGTTGCGCGGCGCGCCGGCTTTCCGGCCTTCGGCGTGGGCCTGCCCGGCCACTTCCTGGTGCGACTCGAAGACCCCGAGGCCGGCCTGCTCGTCGATCCGTTCCACGCTGGCGCGATCGTCTCCGAGGCCGATTGCCAGGAGCGGCTCGACCGCATCTACGAAGGCCGCGTGACGCTCGAGGCGTCGATGCTCGAGCCCTGCGGGCGGCGTGCGATGCTCGCCAGGATGCTGCGGAACCTGAAGGCGATCTACCTGAAGAACGGGGAGCACGAGCGCGCCCTGCGGGTTGTCGAACTGGTGCTGTTGGCGGACGAGCAAGCGGCGGAGGAGCTGCGCGACCGCGGGGAGCTCTACGCGGCCCTCGAGTGTTACGGCTACGCGGCGAGCGCCCTGTCGCTGTATCTCGAGCGTCACCCGGCCGTCACCGAAGCGCCCGAGATCCGGCGCAAGATCGAGGAGCTGGAGCTGCGGGCCCGGCGCCTGCACTAAAGGAGCGACAGATGAGCACACTGAGGGCGATCGAGGAGGCGCTGGGAGCCGAGGCGAAGTCGCTGCTCGCGCACCAGTGCCAGGGCATCAAGCGCGATTCCTTGCACCTGCCCGGTCCCGATTTCGTGGACCGCGTGTTCGGCCCCTCGGATCGGCCCGTGCCGGTGCTGGGCAGCCTGCAGCAGCTGTTTGGCCACGGACGGCTCGCCGGCACCGGCTATCTCTCGATCCTGCCGGTCGACCAGGGCATCGAGCACTCGGCGGGCGCGTCCTTCGCGAAGAACCCGCAGTACTTCGATCCCGAGAACATCGTCAAGCTCGCCATCGAGGGC
Source organism: uncultured Acidobacteriota bacterium (assembly GCA_964442185.1). Taxonomy (GTDB): domain Bacteria; phylum Acidobacteriota; class Vicinamibacteria; order Fen-336; family Fen-336; genus CADEEV01. The sequence continues at coordinate 20,184 of CAYTWT010000270.1, read as the reverse complement.
GGCTGCAACGCCGTGGCCTCGACGCTCGGGACGCTCGGAAGCGTCTCACGCCGCTACGCCCACCGCATCCCCTTCATCCTGAAGGCCAACCACAACGAGTTCCTCACCTACCCGAACAAGTTCGACCAGATCTTCTTCGCGCGCGTCAGGCAGGCCCGCGAGCTGGGCGCTGTCGCGGTGGGCGCCACGATCTACTTCGGCTCGCCCGAGTCCGGGCGCCAGATCGTCGAGGTCGGCGAAGCCTTCCAGCAGGCCCACGAACTGGGGATGGCGACGGTGCTGTGGTGCTACCTGCGCAACCCGGCCTTCAAGACCAAGGAGAAGGACTTCCACGTGTCGGCCGATCTCAGCGGCCAGGCCAATCACCTCGGCGTGACGCTTCAGGCCGACATCATCAAGCAGAAGCTGCCGGAAAACACCGGCGGCTACAACGCGCTCAGCACCAAGGAAAGCCCGTACGGCAAGACCGACAAGCGCGTGTACAGCGAGCTTTCGACCGAGCATCCGATCGACTTGACGCGCTACCAGGTCGCGAACTGTTACATGGGCCGCGCCGGCCTGATCAACTCGGGCGGCGCCTCGGGCGACAACGACTTCGCCGAGGCCGTGAAGACGGCCGTCATCAACAAGCGCGCGGGCGGCATAGGCCTGATCTCCGGGCGCAAGGCCTTCCAGCGACCGATGGCCGAGGGCGTCAAGCTGCTGAACGCGATCCAGGACGTCTACCTCTGCAAGGACGTAGCGGTCGCGTAGGAAACTCGGGGGGCTGCCTAGCGCCTGCGCTGGGCGAGCATGGCGGGGACTTCGGACTGCTTGTAGATGCGTGTGTCGCCGAAGTCCGAAGGCCGACGGCTCTTGGCGACGTGCAGCGAGCGGTAGGCGATGTACTTGAAGTTGTCGCGGTAGCCTTGGCCCTTCAGGTCTTCGCTCATGCGCCGCAGCGTGTCGAGCTGGACGTTCAGGTAGTGGCTCGGATCGACCGAGCCGGACGCGGCGTGGACGACGCTCGCCGCCGGAGCCTTCGGAGCCGGTGGCCTGACGCCGAGGTAGAGCGAGGCGAGCTTTGCGAGCTCGGCGGAGATCGCGTCGGGAACCTTGGCAGCGGGCTGTTCCGCGCGGTTCAGTAGCGCTGGAATCCGGCTCTGGTTCGAGCGATTGATGTCGTCGTGGGCGATCACCCAGCCCAGGTTCAGGATCGTGAGGTGGGCGCTCACGTTCTCGGCCAGGTTCTCGACGAACGGCTTGACGGCGGTGTCGAAGGAATCCTTGACTCCGTTGAACATGTTGACCACGTAATGGACGACGAACGACTCCACTGCGTTCCTCACCAGCTGCACCGCCGGGTGATCGCCCAAGGCGCCTTGCAGCTCCGCGACGAAGGCGTCCAGGTTGTGGATGCTCTCGTCGTACACGTCCTCGACCTTGTCGATGGCCGCGTTCACCATCGCGGGCGTCATGCTGTCGAGGCTCGCGTAGATTCTGGCGCCCGGCAGGAACATGGCGCGCAGCTTGCGGAACAGGATCGCCTTGACGATGTCGCTCGCGGCCATCGTGGCCGCGGACATGTGAGGCGTGAAGACCAGGATCCCGCTGTTGGAGTAGGGCAGGAAATCGATCACGCCCTGGTCGAGGCCCGCGCGCAGGTCGAGCACCAGGTAGTCGGCGTGAAGGCCGTTCAGCGCGTCGATCAGCAGGTCACGGCGGGTCTTGTTGAAATTGGTGATGTCCTCGATCAGGTGCTTGGGCCCTGCCACGAAGCCGAAAGCCGAAAATTCGCCACGGGGATCGAGCTGTTTCGAGAGCGGCGTCACGCAGTCGCGCAGCGGCACACCCTTCTTGAAGAAGTGATAGAGATCGCGCGGCACCGGCGTGTCGATGGAGTTGCGCACTGAGGACGTACCGGTGTCGAGGTCGACGAGGATGGTGCGGCCGTGGCGCGAAAGCGACAGCGCGTAGTTGAGCGCCAGGGTGGTCTTGCCGACGCCGCCTTTGCCCGAGGAGATGGGAATGATGCGCACTAGCGCGGAGTCAGCTCGAAGCTTCCCAGGTCGCCCCGGCTGCCTGCCTGCGTCGAGATCGTCCCGCTCAGGCGCGTGCCGTCCCACTCCGCGGCGTAGCGCCGGCGCCGGCCGCCGGCCTCGACGCCAAAGCGCACGACGTTCTTCTGGACCTCGACGCCCCACAGCGGCAAGGTGACCGAGACCCCGCCTTCGTAGGCAAAGGTGCCGCTGCGGCCCTTGAAGACGACCGTCAGGTACTTCCTGGCGCCGGCGTCGATCTCGAAGCCGCTCCATTCCCGCTCGAGGCGCAGAGGGGCAATCCCGGCCGCCGAGGCCGAGGACGCGGGCGACGGAACCGAGCTCGGCACGCGCAGCGCCAGGCCGCGAATGCCGGCCAGCGTCCCGGGCTTCGCCGCAGCGGCCACGGAGCGCGCCACGCCGAAGGCTCCGGTCTTGCGCGCAGCCTCGAACACGTCGCCGAGCACGCGGCCCTCGGCTGCGAGCGCCGCGGTCCGAGTCGGCTTCTCCCCGCGCACCAGAAGCACGACCAGATCGCGCGCGATCGCTTCCCACCACAGCGCGAGGCGGGCTGGCGTGACGACCGTGCCCCTGCCGCCCTGCCGTTCGTAGTAGGCCTCGGCATCCTCGGCCGTGACCTCGAGCAGCGCCTCGCTGCCACCGGCCAAGCCGAGCACGGGGCTGCCTTCGAGGCCACGGGCCACGATGTCGGCCTCGCGCGAGGCCTTGAGCGGCCCGGCAGCCGCGTTCAGCCGCTTCACGGCTTCTTCCGCGCGCGCCGCCGCCGACTTCCCGCCCGCCGCGGCCAGGACGAACACGGGGCCAAGCAGTGTGCCGACGGCCGCGCGCTCCGCGGGGGAGGCGCCTTCGAGCGGCTGCGCAGTGAAGCGGAAGTCGACCGGGTCCGACGGGGCCGCCAGCAGGAGATTCGACTGCCCGACGTTCTCGCTTCCCGGCACGCGCAGCTCGACCGGCGTCTCACCGCCGGCGCCGAAGGGAACCACGACCCTCAGTTCACTCTCGGCGGCGGCCACCACGAGGGCCTTCGCGCCACCGATCCGCACGTCGTTTCGTCCCAGGTCGGCCGCGAAGCCGCGGCCCGTGAGCGTCACGACATCGCCGGCGCGCGCGGAAGGCGGTTCGATCCCGCGAATCAGCGGCAGCCGCCCGAGCATGAAGGGCGCGGGGTTCGAAGGGTCGGCTGCGACGGACACCGTGATCGGGAAGCTGGTCCCCGGCGCTCCCTCGAGCGCTGGCACGCGCACCCAAACTGAGTCCGCGGAGATGGACACGACCTCGCCCGGTACCGCGCCGAAATTGGCCTGCAGCGTCGTGGCCCATCCCACACCCGCAAGCACGATCTCATCGCCCGGCATGCCGACATCGGGCGAGACGCCGTAGAGGCGTGGCGCTTGAAACACGGAGAGCGAAAGCGGCTTCGACTCGCGGCTGCCCACGCGGACCGTAACCCTCAGCTCCGCATCGCGGCCCGGAATCATGGTGACGCCCGGCACCTCGACCTTCAGGCTCGTCGACGAGGCCGCGAGGACGTGCCCCGGGTTGTCGCCGAACATCACGACGTTCCGGTCCGGGCGTCGGGCGAAGTTCTTGCCGGTGAGCGTCACCGCCTCGCCGATGCGGGCCCGGCCCGGGGCCAGGCCTTCGAGGCTGGGAGCACGTAGCAGGCGCATCGCCGCGTAGCCGCCACCGCCCAGCAGGAGCGCCGCGCCGATGGCGACCGTTGCGAAGCGGGCGACTCCCGAACGACGGCTGGGCGCTGGCCGGGACGGCGCCGGGCGGGGCGCGACCGGCCCTGCGGCTTTCGGGGCTGGGGCTGCGGGTTTGGCGGCCGCGGGAAGCGTCGTCTTGGGAGTGGCGCCCGTCGCAGGCGCCTGGACCGTGGCAGGCTTGGCGGCTGCTTGCGCCGGTGGCGCTGCGGGCGGCGCGGCTGCGGGTTTCGGCAGTGCCGGGGCTGCTGGCTCAGGGGCCGCCGGAGTGGCGGCCGCAGGGGGCCTGGGAAGGGCGGCCGGCGGAGCCGCGGGCTTCGGCGCGGGCACAGGCGCTGGGGCGGCCGCAGGCTTGGGCTCGTCGAAGAGGAATTCCTCGATCGGCTCCGACTCGGAGGAACTCGGCGCGACCGGAGGCGACGCCGGCGCGGGCGGCGCTGCAGCGGCCGGCGGCGCCACGGGAGTCGGCGGCGAGCCGCCCGGCTCGTCGAACACGAGGAATTCCTCGATCGCCGGCTCCGCGACTGGGCTCGGCCCGGGCGGAACGAATCGGTACTGGAGCATCACGCTCTCGCCCTCGCCGGGGGCGCCCAGCCAGAGCACGTCGCCGTCGCGCAAAGGGGCCTCGCCCGTGACGCGGTCGTCGTTCACGAAGATCCCGCGAGGGCTGTGCGTGTCGTAGACCTTGGCGCCGTCGAGCTCGAGCCACAGTCGCGCGTGGATCGGGCTCACGCCGGGAGCGTCGAGAACGAAACTACAGCCGCGGTCCGACCCGATCAGGATCTCGTCGACGGCCTGGTCGAGGCGGAAGCGGGTTCCGCCCAGCGGCCCGCCCAGAACGGTGAGAGACGAAACCTTGTCTGCGTCGGGCATCGTCGGCTCCGGGCCCACACTCCGCGAGCCTATGGTGTTCTCGAGAAGATGAGGCGCTCGGCTGCGATTCTAGGACCTCGCTCGGGGGTGGTCAAGGCGGGCCAGGGGTTGCTATACTCCCGCATCGTCCTGAGCGCGAAGGGGATCTGACTCGATGCTGCCTGCGTGGCTATTCCCAGTGGTGGAGTTCCTGTTCATCGTGGCCGTTCCGATCCTGCTCGTCGCTGGGGGTCTCGTTTCGCTGTTCGCGGTCGGAGCCCTCTTCGACGCCCTCGAACATCCCGAAGCGCTGCAGCGGCGCATCGAAGCCGCCTTCCGGCGGCCACCGAAGCCCCCCCGCGATATCGGCAAGGACCACTACTACCGGCCGTTCTGGGTCGGCAGATAGCCGCACAGACGAGCCCGGCGCGACCCGTCGGCACGTTCGCGCTACTGGCGCTCGCGGTCAACGGGATCATCGGCGTCGGCATCTTCTTCGCGCCGGCGGAAATGTCGCGGCAGGCGCCCGGCTGGGGCAGCCTGATCGTGCTCGCGCTCACCGGGCTCGCACTCTTGCCCGTGGCCGCGGCGTTCGCCAACACCGGACGCCGCTTCGATGCGGACGGCGGGCCCGTGGTCTACGCGCGCGCGGCCTTCGGCGACTTCCCCGCTTTCCTGGTGGGCTGGATCGCCTACGTCAGCGCGCTCGCGAGCACCACCGCTACGACCTCCGGCCTGACGGCGGCGGTCGCGCCGAGCCTCGGCCTGGGCGCGGGCTGGCCCACGCGCCTGGCTGCGGTTGCGCTCGTCACGACGCTGGCGCTGGTGTGTGCCGCAGGCCTCAAGCTCTCGGCCCGCGTCTGGACGACGCTGACGATCCTGAAACTGGTGCCGCTCCTGGCCCTCGCCGCAGCCTTCGCACTCGCGGGCTTCCCGGTCGTGACCGCCCCGGGCACGGCCACGGTCCCGAGCCTCAGCTGGTTCCGCGCAGGCCTGCTCGCCACCTTCGCCTTCCAGGGCTTCGAGATCGCGCCGATCATCGCGGGCCAGGTGCGGGCCTCGGCCCAGGCGATCCCGGTCGCGCTGTACGGGTCCCTCGCTCTGGTCTCAGCCTTCTACATGGTGCTGCAGGCGGCGTGCGTCGCGTCGCTTCCGGGCCTGGCTTCCTCGACGGCCCCGCTGGCCGATGCCGCGGGGGTGCTGGGCGGGCCGAGGCTCCGCAGCTTCCTGGCCCTGGGCACCAGCGTCTCGGCGCTGGGCATCAGCTTCGGGATGGTGGCCATGACGCCGCGCTACCTGGCGGCCCTCGCTGCAGGCGGACGCGCTCTGCCATTCAACTTCGAACGCATGTCGGACAAGGCCGTGCCGCTGCGCGCGCTGTTCCTGACCTGGCTGCTGGTTTCGGCCCTGCTGTCCGCGGGCGGCTCGCTCAGCGAGTTCTTCGCGCTCTCGGGCATGACGGTGCTGATGCAGTACGGCGTCACAGCCCTGGCCCTCGTGTTCCTCGCTCGGCAGGAGCGGCACGGTCTCACGGCACGCGACGCCTGGCCCGCGCTCCCCGCGCTGCTCGTCACGCTCGCGCTCGTCTCCGGAGCCGAAGGCCGTGAAGTGAAGGTGGCGGCTGGCGCGATCGTGCTCGGCCTACTGCTTCGCCATTTCGGACGCGAGCGCGGCGGCATCGTGCAGAGCTGAGAGCTGGGGGTGCTCGTAGGCGGGGGTTCGGGCCCTTCGAGCGCGGCACGCGCTGTCTCAGCCGAGGACTCCCAGCGCCTTGCCCACCTTCGTGAAGGCCGCTACCGCGCGCTCCAGGTGCTCAGCCTGGTGGGCGGCCGAGATTTGCACGCGGATCCGCGACTGGCCTTTCGGCACGACCGGGAAGAAGAAGCCTTTCACGTAGACGCCCTCGTCCAGGAGCGCTCGGGCGAAGCGCTGCGCGAGCGGCGCGTCGTCCGGCGCAAAGCGCGTGAACAGGATGGGGACGATCGGGTGGACGCCTGGCTTGATCTCGAAACCCGCGCCGCTGATCCGTTCTCGGAACGAGCGGGTGTTCGATTCGAGCCGATCGCGCAGCTCGGTGCTCCGCGAGACGAGTTCGAGGGCCCACAGCGTCGCGCCCGCGACCACGGGCGGCAGCGTGTTCGAGAACAAGTACGGCCGGCTGCGCTGGCGCATCAGAGCGACGATCTCCCGGCTCGAGGCGATGCAACCTCCCGAGGCGCCGCCCAGAGCCTTCCCGAACGTCGTGGTCAGGATGTCGATGCGCCCCACGACACCGCAATGCTCGGGCGTGCCGCGGCCGGTCTTGCCCATGAAGCCCGTCGCGTGCGAATCGTCGACGAGCACGAGCGCCTTGTGCTTGTCGGCCAGCTGGCAGATGTCGGCGAGCGGCGCGATCGTCCCGTCCATCGAGAACACACCGTCGGTCACGATCAGCCGGAAGCGCGCGGAGCCGGCCTCACGCAGCTTCGCGTCCAGGTCCTGCATGTCCGCGTTCTCGTAGACCTGGCGCTTCGCCTTGCACAGGCGCACGCCGTCGATGATCGAGGCGTGATTCAGCCGGTCCGTGAGGATCGTGTCTTCGGGGCCCAGGAGCGGTTCGAAGACCCCGCCGTTTGCGTCGAAGCACGCCGCATACAGGATCGCGTCCTGCATGCCAAGGAACGCGGCGACGCGCTTCTCCAGTTCGAGGTGGAGCGCCTGCGTGCCGCAAATGAAGCGCACGCTGGAGAGGCCGTAGCCCCACTCGTCCAGCGTGGCGTGAGCGGCCGCGAGCAACTCGGGATGGCCCGAGAGCCCGAGGTAGTTGTTCGCGCAGAAGTTGAGGACGGGCTCGGCGCGACCCTCGACGCGAATCTGCGGGCCCTGGGGACCGAGGATCGGCCACTCTTCCTTCCACAGCCCCTGCGCCTTGATCTGTGCCAGCTCGCCCGCGAGGAACTCGTGGTAGCGAGAATCCATGCCGCCCTCCCGAGGCGAGAGTCTAGAGGATTTCGCTGTCGCCGTAAGCGACGAGATACGTGAAGCAGTCGCCTTCGGGCAAGATCTCGATCGAGTGCGCCGAGCCCTTGGGGCGGCGCGAGACCTCGCCAGGGCCGACGCGGCCCGACTCGTCGCGATAGGCGCCCTGCAGCACCAGCGCGGCCTCGTCGCCGCCATGCCGGTGCTTCGGAAAGCGGGCTCCCGGAGCGCCCCAGATCAGCTTGCCGCTGAAGCGGCGCGCCGCCTCAGTCTTCAGGAGTGCGATGCGCAAGCCCGGATACGGCTCCTCCCAGAGGTACGCGGCGGTGTCGATCGGCAGCGCCGGCGCCTGCGCCAGATCGAGCAACTCGGCTCGCAACGACGCCGGGGGCGGCGCTGCGCCCAGCGCGCGGGCGAGGGCTCTCAGCACGATCTCGTCGTCGGGTTCGAGGGCGTTCGGCCCGTTCTCGGCCATCGTGATTCGATTCTAGCAGGCGGACTCGGGTCGGCATACCCCGTCCCCACTTGGCTTACGCGGCCCACCGCACGTCCGGATTGGGGCTCCTGGACGAGCAACTTGGCGCGCGTGCTATCTTTCCGCCGGCAAGGTCGTATCCTGGCAGCTACTGTCTTTCAAGAAGAGGAGAAAAGCATGCGTCGCTCTGTCATGGCCGTTGCGATGTTCGCCGTCCTTTCGATCGGGGGCACGGCTGTCGCGCAGGAACACTGGACGGAGGGCCCGGTCTGGGGCTGCTCCGCCTATCGCACCAAGCAGGGTCAGTTCGACACCTATCTGAAGTACCTCAGGGAGCACTATCTCCCCACCAGCGCGGAGACCAAGAAGCAAGGCCTCCAACTCGACACCAGGGTCTTCGTCCAGACGCCGGGGCGGCCCGACGACTGGGACATCCTGCTCTGCACGCTGCATGCGAGCTACGGCAAGGCGCTCGACTACAACGCCGATTCCACCAAGGCCAGCGATGCGATCCAGGCGGCGCACTGGAAGACCGCGTCCAAGGACGAGCAGGCGACGCTCTCGGCCAAGCGTTTCCAGATGCGCGATGCACTCGGAACGAGCTACAGCCGGGAAGTCACGCTCAAGCCGGTGAACTAGGGAAGTTCGGGGGGCACGGCCCTCCGCAGCCCCCCGCTCTTCAGTAGATCTTCAGGCCCAGAACGCGCTGCCAGACGGTCGCGTGGCGGACTTCGTCGACCAGGATGAAGGCCGCCGAGAGCAGGTAGTCCTTGGTGCGGATCTGGCCGTTGAGCGCCAGGTAGGCCTGCTGCGCCGCGATCTCGATCTCGAGACAGACGCGCAGGGCATCGTCGCCGCTTCGCAGCCGCCCGTGCTGGTAGCTTGCAAGCGGCCCCGGCGCGCGACCGCCGCGCTCCTCCACGATCGCGATCTGCGTGTCGCGATGGCCCTTGTGATCGCCGACGAACTCGATCGCGTACGGCTTGAGGCCCGCGGGAAACAGACCCCGTGCGAGTCCCAGATCGTACAGGGCGATCGCCTCGTGCTCGATGGCGAGTGATGCGAACAGGATCGCGAAGTCCGTGTCCTCGCTCCTGGGCAGCGCCTCGACGCTGCCATCGAGCACGCCAAGGATCACGGGCGCGACGCCCGCGCTCTTCGCCAGGCGCCACACGAAATCGCGGCGCGGCAACCGCATGGGCGCCTCAGCCACGAGCCTCTTCCCGCTCGATCCAAAGGTCGATCACGCTCAGGTGGCGAGCCAGATCGACCATGTTCGCCATGAAATCGTGAACGGCGAGCGCTTCGCCCAGCGCCGGGCAGCCTTCGGCGTGCGCGTAGACGAGCGCCTCTTGTGCCGCCCGCAGGCCGGCGAGCGAGGCGTCCTCGGACTCGGCCGCCGTGGCCACGGCTGCAGCCCCCAGGCGAAGTCGGGCGCGCTGTCGGGCTCGGACTCGACGGTGGCGCTCGTGATCGGCGAGCGCGCTCGCGGCGAACGCGCGCGCGGCAGGCGACTGGCGGCCGAGGCGACGCAGCCGGGCCGCCGCATCGGCTTCCAACCGGTCGATGCTCTCGAACACCTCGGCGGCCGATGCGTAGTCTGTGGCTTCGGCGCAGGTCGTCCGCAGCGCCAGGGCCACCGGCGTGAGCAGCGCCGCCTTCAGCAGCGCCCGCCGCTCGCTCACCAGTGGAACCCGAGCGCCAGGCTCGTGGTGTGCAACGAGTGCTTGGTCCCGTCGATGCCGAGGTAGCGGTAGTCCGCGTTGAGCGAGAGCGTCTTCGACAGCCGCAGCTCGAAGCCGACGTTCCCGTGGAAGCCCCAGTCGATGTTGCCCTGCCCCGTCGGATAGCCACGGGCGGCCAACTCGGGCGCCTGCGCGATCAGCCCGCCGATCAACGCGTCATCGAACGGCGACGTGCCGGTGAAGATCAGGCTCTCGTCGCTGACCGGGTCCTGCCGCGTGATTACCACGATGAAATCCAGCCCGGCCCCGAAGTAGGGACGCAGGCGCGCCTCGTCGAGCCGGGTGATCGTCCACTTGAGGGCGAAGGGCGAGAGCTCGAGCACGCGCAAGCGGCTCGTCACCTCGCGCCTCACCGGGAAGGGCGCCTGCGGCGGCCCTGCGAGAGCCGCGACTGGATCCGCACCCGACGCGAGGTTGGCGATGTAGGCGACCGGATCGGTGATCGCAAATGGGGCGCTCGTCGCCGAGCTGAGCGAGAGCAGGATCTGGTACGAGAGCTTGCCGCCAGGCACGCGGGCCAGCGGCAGCTCGACGAAGCCGCCGGCCAGCATGCCGCTGCCCACCTGGTACGGGTTCCACGAAGCGCCGCCGAAGATGCCGACTTGTGAGCCGATCTTGCCGATGTCCGGCACCAGCTCGTGAACGCCGGGGCCCGCCTCCACCCTGTTGGACGAAGGCGGTGGCGTCGCCACGGGCGCCTCCTGGGCCAGGGCCGTGGCCGCGATCAGGGTGAAAGCCAGCGGCATCCAGCGTCTGAAATGCATCGTTCGAGCACCTTCACCCTCGAGGGACGCCGCCATTCTACCTAAAAGGCCGCAAGCAGAATCCGTCCTTCGCTCCCGCTACGTACCCATGCGGAGAGGTGGATTCCGGGGCTAGAATACCCTGCGCCGCTCCGCAAGCGCGAGGAATGACACCACCTATCGCCGAGAGCCTGATTCGCCGTCTCGTCTCCGGAGACCAGGGGGCGCTCGCCGAGTTCTACGACCTGTACGGTGGGCTCGTAAACGCCCTGGCCCTGCGCATCCTGCGCGATGGGGCCGACGCCGAGGACGTGGTCCAGGAGGTATTCCTCCAGGTGTTTCGACAGGCCGCACGCTTCGACGCTGGGCGCGGAAGCGCCGAGGCTTGGCTTTGCACGATCGCCCGTTCGCGCGCGCTCGACCGGCTGCGGCGCCGGGTCTCGCGCCGCGAGGAGCCAAGCGATGCGGCTCCAGCAGCCGCGGCGGTCCCCCGCAGCGAGGAAGCACTGGCGGTTCGCAAGGCGATCGCCGGTCTCTCCGAGGATCAGCGCCGCGCCCTCGAGCTCGCCTACTACGAGGGCTTGACGCAGTCCGAGATCGCCGCTCGCCTGGGCGAGCCGCTCGGCACGGTGAAGACGCGCATCAGGACCGCGATGCTCCGGCTGCGTGAAGTGCTGGGTCCGTTGCCGTCATGAGCGAAGACCGCTTCCTCGAGCTGGCGCCGCTCGCGGCCCTGGGCATTCTCGACGGCGAAGATCGTTCCGGCTTCGAGTCGCACGTCGGTGGCTGCGTGGTGTGCCGAGCCGAGGTCCTGGTGCACAAGTCCGTTGCGGCGCTGATCCCGCTAGCGCTCACGCCCGTGGCGGCGGGCCGCCAGCTGCGCGAGCGGATCGTCCGCGGCGAGAACCTGAGCGCGGCCGCGCCCCGCCACTGGCCGACACTACTGGCGACCGCCGCCAGCGTGGCACTGGCTGTGGGCCTGCTCGTACTGCGTGGGCAGCGCGATACGGGGCGCGCCGAGGCCGAGCGTGCCCGCGTGCTCGCGGAAGCTGCCCAGGCCGAGGCTCGTGCGAGCGCCGCGGCCCTCGACGCCGTGCAGCACGATCTCGGCGAGGCCGTGGCCTTCCGCGCCCTGGTGCAGCGCCGCCAGTCACGGATCACGGCCCTGGCGGGGTTGCCGGCCGCTCCCCGAGCCGTGGCCCGTGTGATCTGGGATCCGGCCACGCGCGAGGCCGTGCTCGTGGCCAGTGGCCTCGATCCAGCGCCCGCGGGCAAGGCCTACCAGGCGTGGGTCATCGCGAGCGGCGCGCCGGTCGCGGCCGGGGTGTTCCGGCCCGACGCCGAAGGCCGCGCGGTCCTGCGTCTGCCGGCAATCGACGAGACGTCGCGGGCGAAGACATTTGCCGTCACGCTCGAGCCGGAGGCAGGGGTTCCGGCGCCGACGGGACCCATGGTCCTCGCAGGAGCGGTGTAGACTGCCTTCGTGAAGCGCATCGTCGTCGGCATCACGGGCTCGACCGGTTCGATCTACGGTATTCGCCTCTTGGAACTGCTGCGCGATACCGAGGGCATCGAGACGCATCTGGTGTTGAGCGCCCCGGGCAAGCGCACGCTCGTCGAAGAGACGCGCTACTCGGCGAAGGCAGTCGAAGCGCTGGCCGACGTCGTGTACGACAACCGCGACATCGGCGCAACGATCGCGAGCGGCTCCTTCCCGACCGCGGGGATGGTGGTCGCGCCGTGCAGCGTCAAGACGCTCTCCGCGCTCGCCAACTGCTACGCTGATACGCTGATCTCGCGCGCCGGCGACGTAGCCCTCAAGGAAGGTCGGCCGCTGATCGCGGTCGTGCGCGAGACGCCGCTCCACATCGGACACCTGCGGCAGATGCTGGCGCTGGCCGAGATGGGCGGCGTGATCCTGCCGCCGATGCCGGCCTTCTATCACCGGCCGCAGACGATCGACGACATCGTGAATCACACCGTGGCTCGGATCCTCGACCGATTGGGGGTCGCGCACGCCCTCGTGCCGGAGTGGGCTGGGACCGGGCACGCCGAGTGATCCCTCGGACATCTGTAAGAGCTCTCGCGGGATGGTGGCGGGATGGCGGAATCGTGGGCGACGCGTTGGGCGCGCTGGGCTTCAACTGCTTTCCAGCCTACTGGTGCACCGGAGCCAGGATCACGCACATCGCGCGCCCTGCCGAGGCTCCCAAGTTGCTGTCAAACTGACGACCGCGGAGGTGAGAGATGGGGACGAGAAGCTTGAAGGCCTTCGGTATTGCCACGGGCCTGACCCTGGCGGCGCTGGCCGCACCGGCACGGGCTGAGGATCTGCGCCTGGCCATCGAGGCGAGCAACAAGGAGTTCGAGGCGGCGGCCAGCAAAGCGGACGGCGCGAGCCTGGCTCTGCTGTACACGCCGGATGGTCAGCTGCTGCCTTTCGGCAGCGAAGTCGTCAGCGGGACGAAACAGATCCAGAAGTTCTGGCAGGGCGTGCTCGATTCCGGGACCCGGGGCGTGACGCTCAAGACCCTCGAGGCCGAGGGCCATGGCACGACGGCGCACGAGGTCGGGCAGTACGAGCTGCGCGATACGGCCGGCAAGCTGCTCGACCGGGGGAAGTACATCGTCATCTGGAAGCGCGACGGAGGAAAGTGGAAGCTGCACCGCGACATCTGGACCACGAGCCTGCCGCCTGCCCAACCGTAGATGGGACGGCTTCCGGCCGTCGCGCACGGGCTCAGCGTGGACGGCGCCGAGTATTCCTGGGAGTACCGGCATCAGTGGTTCGTCCAACGCGAAAAGAGCCTCCGGAGCATCTCGGTGTCGGTGACGCTCGATCCGGGGCGCAACCGCGAGTTGATCCTGGACCTGAGCTTCAAGGTGCCGGGGCTCGAGCGGAATCCCACCGCCGCCCAAGTCGCGGCGGTCGTCCAGGACGGCATTCGCGGCGCGCGCGAGGCTGGCTGGGATCCCGAGTCTCGAGGAAGCGCCTTTCGGTACGAGCTGGACGGCACGGACTGAGCCCGTGGCGATCGCCCTCGACCGCTCGCAATCCGTCGGGGAGGAGATCGCGAACGCCGTCAGCCACGGCGTGGGGTTCGTCGCCGCGCTCCTGGCTGCGCCGATCCTGATCGCGCAGGCAGCCCGTCAGGAGGGTGCGGCCCCGATCGTAGGGGCGAGCGTGTTCGCGACGACGATGCTGCTCCTGTACCTGGCCTCGACCCTGTATCACGCCTTGCCGCACAGCCGCGCGAAGCGCGTGTTTCGGATCATCGAGCACAGCGCCATCTTCCTCTTGATCGCGGGAAGCTACACGCCTTTCACGCTCGGCGTGCTCCACGGTCCCTGGGGTTTCACTCTCCTCGGGCTCGTCTGGGGATTGGCCGTCCTGGGGATCCTGCTCAAGATCGTGGGCGGGGTGCGCTATCCGATTCTTTCGACAGCCGTCTATATCGCGATGGGCTGGCTGGTCGTGATCGCGATCCGGCCGCTATCGCTCCGAGTCCCGACGGCCGGTCTGGTGTGGCTCGTGCTCGGGGGCGTCGCCTATACGGCGGGTGTGCCGTTCTTTGCGACGACGCGCCTGCGCTTCGGACATTTCGTCTGGCACTTGTTCGTTCTCGCGGGCAGCGTCTGTCACTTCTTCGCGGTGCTCTGGTACGCGAGCTAGCCTCAGCCTCCGGCGATGGCGGGAACGATGGCGACGGTGTCGCCCGCGACCAGCTTCGTGTCACGATCCTGGAGGAAGCGAATGTCTTCCTCGTTGACGAAGATCCGGACGAAGCGGCGGACTTCGCCACTCGGTTCGAGCAGGCGCTCCAGGAGGCCCGCGTGACGCTCACCCAGTGTCTCGAGCAGGCCCGCGATGGTCGCGGCTTCGACGCTGAGTTGTGCCGCACCGCCGGCGAGCGGCCTGAGCTGGCTGGGGAGTTGGACTTGGACAGGCATGACTCTTCCTTTCCGAATCAGGCGCCGACCGGCGCCCCGCGTGGTTCGAAGTGGCAGGACCATTCGAGATCGCTCACTTCGCGGATCGTGGGTGCATCGCCGCAGACCGCGCAGGCGGGATCACGATGCAGGCGGAACTCGCGATAGCTCGCTTCGAGCGCGTCGTAGGTCAGCAGGCGGCCCACCAGCGAGCGACCGGCGCCGAGCAGCAGCTTCAGCGTTTCGGTCGCCTGGATCAGGCCGATGGTTCCCGGAAGCACGCCCAGCACCCCGGCCTCGTCGCACGAGGGCGCCAAAGCCGACGGCGTCGGCTCCGGGAACAGGCAGCGGTAGCAGGGCCCTGAACCCGGCTTGAACACGGAGGCCTGGCCTTCGAAGCGGAAGATGCTGCCGTAGACCAGCGTCTTGCCCGCGAGCACCGCGGCGTCGTTCACGAGGTACTTGGTCGCAAAATTGTCGCAACCGTCCACGATCACGTCGTAGGGCTCGATCACGCCCAGCACGTTGCTCGCGTCCAGGCGCAGGTTGTGCTCCACGACCGTGACGTCGGGGTTGAGGGCACGGATCGTCGCGGCGGCCGAGGCGGTCTTGGGCGTTCCCACGCTGGCGTTCGTGTGCAGGACCTGCCGCTGCAGGTTCGAGACGTCCACGACGTCGGAGTCCACGATCCCGAGGGTGCCGACACCCGCGGCAGCGAGATACAGGCCGGCGGGCGAGCCGAGCCCGCCCGCGCCGATCAGAAGCACCTTCGCGTCGAGGAGCTTGTGCTGGCCTGCTTCGCCGACTTCGGGCACGAGCACGTGCCGGCTGTAGCGGCGTTTCTGCTCGGCGCTGAGCGTGCGGGGCAACAGAATCGGCTCCCCGGCTTCCTTCCACTTGCCGAAGCCACCGGCGAGCGATGCCACGTTGCGATAGCCGAGATCGGCGAGCGTGCGCGCGGCAAACGCGCTGCGCGTGCCGCCGGCGCAATAGGCGACGATCTCCGTCGCCTTGTCCGGGATCTTCTCTTCGATGCGCTGCTCGAGGAAGCTCCGCGGAATCCCCAGGGCGCCGGGGATCTGGCCGTCCGACCATTCCTCCGTTTCGCGCACGTCGAGCAGCACAGCGCCCCGCTCGCGAGCCTGGCGCGCCTCTCCGACCGCGACCTCGCGGATCTCGGACTTCACTCGCCAGATCAGCTCCTTGAACCCGCTCATCGCTCTCCCCCGCTCACGCGACCGCCGCCCCAGGTCGCGCCTCCCAGAAGGCCTCGAAGTCGGCGAGCTTGCCGTCGATGACGGTGGCGAAGGCGGGCCGGCCGGCGAGATGCTCGACGGTCTTGAGACCGTGGCCCGTGATCAGCAAGACGACCGGAGCGCCGTCGTCGAACGCGCCACCTTCGGCCAGGCGACGGGCCGCCGCGACGACCGTGCCCCCCGCGGTCTCGGCAAAGAGCCCTTCGGTCTCCGCCAGCAGGCGAATGCCTTCGAGCACTTCGCTGTCGCTCGCGTCTTCGGCGCGGCCTCCGCTGCCACGGATCGTGACCAGAGCCGACGCGCCGTCGGCCGGATCGCCGATCGCCAGGCTGCGCACGATCGTGTTGGGCTTGACCGGCCTGGGCGTGTCGAGGCCCGCCTTCCAGGCTCCGGCAATCGGCGCGCAGCCGGTGGCCTGCGCGCCGTGCAACTGCACCGGGCGATCCTCCACGAGCTCGAGCTCGACGAGCTGCCGGAAGGCGCGCTGGACCTTGCCGATCAGGCTGCCCCCGGCCATCGGCGCCACGATGTGCCCCGGGAGCTGCCAGCCGCGCTGCTCCGCGATCTCGAAGCCCACGGTCTTCGAACCCTCGCTGTAGAAGGCGCGCAGGTTCACGTTCACGAAGCCCCAGCCATAGCGATCGGCGAGCTGCGCGCACAGCCGGTTGACGCGGTCGTAGTTGCCCCGCACGCCGACGAGCGTCGCGCCGTAGACCGCCGTGCCGAGAAGCTTGGCGGCCTCCAGATCCTCGGGCACGAGCACGACGGCGCGCAGGCCGGCGGCAGCGGCGCCCGCCGCCACGGCGTTCGCGAGGTTGCCCGTGGACGCGCAACCGACCGTTTCGATTCCGAACTCGCGCGCCTTCGAGAGCGCGACCGCCACCAGCCGGTCCTTGAACGAAAGCGTCGGATGACAGGCCGCGTCGTACTTGATTGAGAGGTCGCGAATCCCGAGCTGCCGGCCGAGGCTGGGTGCGGGCAGCAGCGGCGTGAAACCGGTTCCGCGGCCGACCACGTCGCCGCCCTCCACCGGCAACAGCTCGTGGTAGCGCCACAGGTCCGGTGGCCGACTCGCGATCTGTTCGCGTGTGAAGGTCTTTGCAACCTGAGCATAGTCATAGATCGTTTCGAGGGCGCCCCAGCATTCGGCGCACGCGGCAACGGGCGCTAGCTTCTGCTCACGGCCGCATTCCTTGCAGCGAAGTGCGATGACCCGTTCCATCTATATCCCCCGCTGGTTCTCGAGGGCGCCTTGGAACGGCTCGACCTTGCGCAGCACGCAGCCCTCGGCGGCTTCATCGTCCTCGCTGCGATCCGCAGGAACGCTGCTCAATGCAACACCTCGTAGACGACCGACCAAAAAGGCAAAAGGCCCGAGGCTTGTGGCCCCTGGCCTTGGGTCGTTTCGCTTTGCTTCGGGGCTGCTAGCCGGCCTGCACCTCGAACGCGACGTGACCGAAGACACCGGGGGCGCCCGGGGTCATACAACAACAACACATCTTCCGGAGGACGGTCACTCCATAACTTATACGGATTCCGGAGCCAAAAGGTCAAGCGAAATCTGCGGTCTTGGCAAACTATAACAGCCATCGGCAGCAGACTCCTGGTCCGGCGGGACGCGGTCCTTGCGCCAGGGGATGCTCTCGCAACAAACAAGACCCCGTGTAGAATGAAGAGCAGGCGGAGCGACGAATATGAGTTCGCACAGCCTCATCGAGAAGATAGAAGCGCTGCCCGAGGACAAGAAGGCGGAGGTCGAAGCCTTCGTCGATTTCCTCCACGCCAAGACCGACGCTCCCAACAGGGCGGTCAAGAAGCGGGTCTCTGACGAGCTCTTCCGCAGGATCAATGAACGGCGCGAGCAACTGCGACGAGAGCGCGGCCTTTTCTCCGACAGCACCGCCATCATCCGAGAGCTGCGAGAGAACGGCTCCTGAAGCGTGCGCTACGTGCTCGACTGCAGCGTGGCGCTCAAGTGGTTCGTCCCTGAGCCTCTAAGCGACAAGGCCTTCGTCGCTCTCGACCGCTTCCGCACAGGAGACATCGAGTTCCTTGCACCAGAGGTCTGCCTGGCGGAGTTCGGGCACGGGCTCAGGAAGCGGGTGATAGGCAAAGAGATCACGGCAGCCGAGGCTGGCGCTGCCTGGACTGACGTGCTCTCGCTCGATCTGGACACCATCCCTACCGCTGAGCTCGGTGCTTCGGCGCTGGCCTTGGCGCTTGACCATCTCGCCACCTTCTACGACGCTCTCTACATCGCCCTTGCGGCACGGGACGGCCTGAAGGTCCTCACGGCCGACGACCGGATGGTAAATGCCTTCGCAGGGTTGAATCGCACGGCCTCCCTTTCCGACTTGAAGTAGCGGACGAGCGCCTGTGCGCCCGCACCGGCGCTCGGCTCCTGCCAGAGTAGACTGCCCTAGCGTGAACGACGGGTTCGAGTATCGGGAGCGGGTCAGGGTTGAGGACGCCGGGCACACGGTGCTCGCGCATCTGGCGCGGCGCTACCGGCACTCGACCGAGGCTGTGTGGCGCGAGCGGCTGGCCGTGGGCGAGGTGTCGCACGCTGGCAGGGTTGCCGTGGGAGACGAGTTGTTGCGCCCGGGTGAGAGCCTCGCGTGGCGGCGGCCGCCGTGGCAAGAGCCGGCCGTGCCCCTCGCCTTCGCGTTGCTGTACCGCGACGAGCACCTGCTCGTCGTCGCAAAACCCCGTGGCCTGCCCTCCGTCCCGAACGGCGGCTTCCTGAACCACACCTTGCTGCACTGCGTGCGCACACGCTTTCCGGAGGCGTCGCCGATGCATCGACTCGGCCGCGGCACGTCGGGGCTGGTCGTGTTCACTCTCACGACCGAAGCCCGGCGCTCGCTCTCGGCCGCCTGGCGCGAGGGCCGCGTCGAGAAGAGCTACCGCGCGCTGGCGTCCGGCCGACCCGAGCGCGACGCCTTCTCGATCGAAGCAAAGATCGGCTTCGTTCCCCACCCGCGTCTGGGCCGCGTGCATGCGGCGACACCGGGCGGGAAGCCGGCGCTGACGCACGTGCGGCGGCTCGCGACGAGAGGCGGAGCCACACTCGTCGAAGCCCGCATCCCGACCGGCCGGCCGCATCAGATCCGCATTCACCTCGCCGCCGCGGGCCACCCGCTCGTCGGCGATCCGCTGTATGTCATCGGTGGCTTGCCCGGGCCCAGGCCTGGGCTTCCCGGCGACCCTGGCTACTGGCTTCACGCCCAGCTCTTGAACTTCGCGCACCCGATCAGCGGCGCGCGGCTCGAGCTGGAATGCCTGCCGCCACCGCCGCTGCGGGACGCCGCCTGAAGTTCGCCGAGGCGCTGCGGGCGGCGGCCGAGAAGCGGAGCCTCAAGCTGCGCCCGGCCAATCACCCCGAGTCGCTGGCGCATCTCGACTACGCCGAGGAGCGGAACCTCAAGAACGAGGCGCTGCGCGCTTTCTGGGCGCACCACCGGCTGCCGGGCACGCCGCGCGATGTCGTGGCGGCGACGAAGCCGCGGGGTTACCGAACCACGAGCAAGCGGCGCGCGCAGCTCACGCGCCAGGGCCTGGCGCTCGGCTTCTCCGGCGACTTCGAGGCGCTTCCGGGGGCGGCCGCCTCGGATCTCGACGCGCACGAGCATCTGGCGGTGTATGCGCACCTCCACGAGCACCTCTCCAAGCCCGCCTCGAGCGCTTTTACCGCGCAGCTCAACTACGTCATCGTGCGCGGCTCAGGCGACGCGCTCGCCGTGATCCTGAACCTGCGCGCCTTCGACGGCGCAGTGGTCCGGCGCGGCAAGCAACTGAGCGAGTCGCTCCAGAAGGCGGACCTGGGCGTGCGCGCGGCGTTCCTGTATCTCGATCCCACCGAGTCGGACTACTACCTCGAGGCGCGACGCCCCTCAGGCATGCTGTCGTGGAAGCGTCTCTTCGGGCCCGAGATGCTCGAGGTCCGCGTGAACGACCGGCGCCTGCGTTTCCCGCCGGTGGTGTTCTCGCAGGTGAACGAGGCGATGCTCCCGACGCTGATTGCCACGGCGCGCGAGTTGCTCGGCCCTCTAGCCGGTGTCGCGCTGCTCGATCTGTATTGCGGCTACGGGCTGTTCTCGGTTTGCCTCGGGGCGGAAGCGGCGGAGACGCTCGGCATCGACTCCGAGGGCCCTGCGATCGAGGCCGCACGCGAGAACGCGCGCCACGCAAAGCTGCCCCGCGCCCGCTTCCTCGCCGGCCGCGTCACCGGCGAGCTGCTCGCCACGCGGCTTCGCGCCGGCGAGCGGGCCGAGAAGCAACTGCTCGATCCTCCGCGTCAGGGAACCACGTCCGAGGTCATCGACGCGCTGGCGAAGCGTCGGCCGGAGCTGGTGGTGCACGTTTTCTGCGGGACCGACGAGATCCCGGGCGAGGTCGAGCGCTGGCGCGGGTCGGGGTACAACCTGCTTCGCGCCGCGCCGCTCGACCTGTTCCCCGGCTCGGCCAACCTCGAAACGCT